>DATJOK010000087.1:0-26849 GCA_035507155.1 Allostellaceae bacterium | reverse complement strand
GATCTGCCTGGAGCGCTTCAACGTGTCGCTTGGCGGCGGTCTCGATCGCCTCAACGGCCGCGTCTTCCGCATCGGCCATATGGGCGATCTCAACGAGCCGATGCTGCTCGGCGCGCTTGCCGCGGTGGAAATGGCGTTCGGGTTGGCCGGCGTGCCGCACGGCAAGGGCGGCGTCGACGCCGCGATGGAGTATCTGGCGGGGTGAGCTGGAGAGGCATCCCGCGTCCTGCGACTCGCGCGCCAATGGCGCGCGGCTCAGGATAAGGCGCTTTTCCTTCTGCCATCTTCAACGGTCCTCATCCTGAGCCGGCCGCATGGCGGCCGAGTCGAAGGACGCACGGCAGCTCTGCAGTTACTTCAGCCGGTACCGCGCGTCGACCGTCGGCGGGCCTTCGGAAGCCACGCGCCCCTCGGCCACCAGCTCGATGAGGTGCGCCAGCACCGAGCGAGCGGCAGCGCGGTGCAGGCGTGAGTCGAGGCCGACATAGATCGCCTGCACCATGGCCGGGATCTCCCGGTCGCCGGCGGCGAGCCGCGCCAGAATCGCCGCCTCGCGCTCGCGGCGATGCTCGATGAAGGCGCCGACGAAGGGCTTGGGATCGGTAATGGCGGGCCCGTGGGTCGGCAGATAGCGCGCGTCGTCGCGGTGCAGCAGCTTCTCCAGCGAGCGGAGGTAGTCGCCCATATTGCCGTCGGGCGGCGCGATCACGCTGGTCGACCAGCCCATCACGTGGTCACCGGAGAACAGCACCTGCTCCTCGGCGAGCGCGAAGCAGAGGTGGTTCGAAGTATGGCCGGGCGTGTGCACGGCGCCGAGATGCCAGCCCGGGCCTGAGATCTCATCGCCGTCGCCGATGGCGTGATCGGGGACGAAGCTGCGGTCGCCGCCTTCCTCGACAGCGGGGCCGAACTGCGCCGCATGGGGTCCATAGCCATATGTGGGGGCGCCGGTCGCAAGCTTGACCGCCGCTGCCGCCGGCGAGTGATCGAGATGGGTATGGGTCACCAGGATCTTCTCGACCGTCTCGCCGCGGAGCGCGGCCAGCAGGGCATCGACGTGCGCGGCGATATCCGGGCCGGGATCGATGATCGCCACTTTGCCATGGCCCACCACATAGGTGCCGGTGCCCTGGGCAGTGAAGGGGCCGGGATTGCGGGCGACGATGCGGCGGACGAGCGGACTGACCGTCTCCAGCACGCCGTATTCGAAGGCGAGCTCGCGCTTGAACGGGATCTCCACCATCGGCTCAGGCTCGCGAGATGGTGCCGAGCGGCACCGCGGTGATCCCGTAGTCGGCGGCGGCGGGAATGCTGAACATCGGCCCGGCGGGCGTCTCCACCAGCTTCGGCTCGACGGTCACCACTTCCGAGCTGCGCGCCGCTTCCAATGCGGCCGCGACGCTCTTCGCGCGGCCGAGCTTCAGCAAGTTCATGCGGGTGGCGATGACCAGCTTGAGCTGGCCGCGGTCGGCGGCGGCGATGGCGTCCTGGGGTGCGATCCAGCGCACCTCCACCGCCTCGCGCCCATCGTGCCTCGCCACCTGGTCGGCGGGCGCCGGCGCCAGGAAGAAATGAGTGTCGAAGCGCTTCGGCCGGTCGGCCGGCGTGATCCAGTGGGCGAAGGGCACCAGCAGATCGGTGGCGAGGTCGAGCCGCGCGGCGCGCACCAGCGCGGCGAAGCCCTCGGTGTTGCCTCTCGCCTCCAGCAGCTTCACCAGCGCCGCGTGCGACAGTATCGGGGCGCCAGGCTCCGGGCGCGCGAGCAGCAGGCCGCATTCCTCGAAAGTCTCGCGGACGGCGGCGACACGAAGGGCGCGAGCGCGCTCGTCAAGCGCGCTCGCGCCACCCGTGGCCAGCAGCTCGCGATCTTCCTTGTCGAGCTTGCCGCCCGGGAACACCGTGGCGCCGGCGGCGAAGCCCGCCGCGTCGTGGCGCGCGGTCATCAGCACCTCGAGCCCCGTCGGCCCGTCGCGCAACAACAGCAGCGTCGCGGCAGGAATCGGCGTGACGGGTGCGGTGGACATGAGCGGACGCCTTCTCCGAGTCTGTGCCGACTCTTTCCCTTATAGGCCGGTGGCGAGGCGGACAGAAGCGCGATCCCGGAATGGCTGGCCGTGGCGTTTGCCGCCGCGATCGGGCAGGCTGGTTGGACATCGATCGGGAGAGGGGCCGCAGATGACCGAGACCTACGAGCTTTATGCCATCCGCTACGCCACCAATCCGCGGCGCACCAAGGGCGAGACCTACCTGCAGCTGCCGCCCGGCGATCTTCACGACGCGCCGATGCCGATCAACTTCTACGTCTGGCTCGCGAGAAGCGAGAAGCGGACGATCCTGATCGACAGCGGCGCCGACGCGGCGATGTGCCGGGCGCGCGGCCACGACTTCCTGCGCTGCCCGACCGAGACGCTGCGGCAGCTCGAGGTCGATCCCGGCGATGTGAGCGAGGTCATCACCACCCACATGCATTGGGACCATGCGGGCAATTTCGAGAAATTCCCGCGGGCGCGCTTCCACGTGCAGCAGAGCGAGGTCACCCACGCGACCGGCCCTTGCATGGGCAATCCGTTCCTGCAGCGGCCCTACAGCGTCGAGCATGTCTGCTCGCTGATGCGGATGCTCTATGGCGGCCGCGTGGCCTTCCACGAGGGCGAGGAGGAAGTCGCGCCTGGCATCCACATCCGCCACGTGGGCGGCCACACGCCTGGCATGCAGATCGTGCGGGTGATGACGCGGCGCGGCTGGGTGGTGCTCGCCTCCGACACGCTGCACTACTACGCGCTCAAGGAAGCGGGCGTCCCCTTCGCGATCCTGGTCGATATCCCGAAATACCTGGCGGCGTGGACGGTGCTGGACGGGATGGCGGAGACACCGGGCCACATCATCCCCGGCCACGATCCCCTGGTGCTGAAGCAGTATCCCGTCGCGAAGCCGGGGCTCGAAGGGATCGCGGTCAAGCTCGACGTGACGCCGAAATAGGCTCGATCAGACCTCGAGCGCCATGCCGTCGCGCTGGGGATCGGCGCCCCCGGACCAGGTTCCGTCCTGCACCTTGATGCCATGGAGACCGGCGAAGGCGTAGCTCTGGTAGGAGCGCGCGACGCGATAGCCCATCGCCTCGACCTCGGATGTCACGAAGCGGGGGATGCGGTTGGAGACGTCGATGATGTCCGATGTCACGGAGATGCGCGGCGCCACCACCGCCTCCAGCATCGACATCTCGAAGTCGACCACGTTGACGATGCCCTGCATCACCGAGCCGCTGATATAGGTGCCGCCCGGGGCGCCGATGACGATGAAGGGCCGGTCGTCCTTGAAGACGATCGCGGGCGACATGGCGGTGAAGCGAGCCTTGCCCGGCGCCAGGGATCCGGCGCGGCCGGGCCGCGGGTCGAAGACGCCCATGCAGCCGTTGTACATGAATCCCAAGCCCTCGGTGATGACGCCGGACGGATTGCCGAGGGAATGGGTCATCGAGACGACATTGCCGTCCCCGTCGATGGCGGAAATCTGTGTCGTGCCGTGCTTCTCCTTCTGTCCCAACCGCTCAACATGGGCCATCTCGCCGGCTTCGATCTTGCCGGCGAGCTCGCGGGCGTAGTTCTTCGACAGCAGCCGGTCGAGCGGCACCGCGACGAAGCCGGGGTCGCCGACATGCAGATCCTTGTCGATGGTGGCGTATTTCATTGCCTCCGCCATGACGCGGATGAGGCCGGGGCTGTTGTGGCCGAGCTTCCGGAGATCGAAATTCTCGAGGACGTGCAACATCTCGATGAGCTGCACGCCGCCCGCCGGCGGCGGCGGGGCGGCGACGCGGCAGCCGCGATAGCTGCCCGAAATGGGCGCGCCCCGCGTGGTCCTGTAGGATGCCAAATCCGCGCGGGTGATGAGGCCGCCATTCGCCCGCATGTCGGCGGCGATCTCCTCCGCCATCTCGCCCTTGTAGAAGAGATCGGCGCCACCTTTGGCGATGCGCTCCAGGCTCCGCGCCATCTCCTCGTTGACGAGGCGGTCGCCCATCGACTTGAGCGTGCCGTCGGGATGGAAATAGATGCGCCGGCCGCTTTCGGTGAAGCGCAGCTTGTCGACGATGTCGACGCGGCCGTAGCGGCTCTCCTTCTGCGTCCACATCGTGTACATGTGCGGCCGGATCAGGAAGCCCTCCCGCGCCAGGACGGCGGCGGGCGCGATGACGTCGCGCCACTCCATGGTGCCGAATTCGGCGAGCGCCTCCTCATAAGCGCGGAGGCTGCCGGGCACCGCGACCGAGAGATAGCCTACATCGTTGATCTTGCCCTTGAGCAGGAAACCGAAGCCGTCGCGCGCCTCGCCCTCGATCAGGTGCTCCCACATGTCCGCCCGTACCGCCGCCGGGCAGCGGGCGTGAAAATCGAGATCGAGGTGGACGCCGCGCCTGGGCATCCAGATCTGCATCGCGCCGAAGCCGGCGATCCCCGCCATCTGCGGATCGACCACGCCCTGCATGAAGGCGCAGGCGATGGCGGCATCCACCGCGTTGCCGCCGCGCTTCAGGGCAAGGGCGCCGGCTTCCACCGCCTCGGGCTGGGGCGCCACGATCATGCCATGCATGGAAATCCTCCAGGACCAGATCCTGGCAGCGATGCTAGCACGGAGCGGTGCTGGCCAGCAGGCCCGGCCCGTGTGCTAGGCTCGGCGCCACGACGAGAAAGTCCGGGAGGAAGACATGTCATTGGCCCGCTGCGCCGCCGTCCTGATGGCGGCGCTCATGCTCCTCGCCACGACACCGGCGCGCGCGGAAGTCTCCGAGGTCAAGATCGCGATCCAGTTCGGTCTCGTCTACCTGCCGGTGGCGGTGGCGGAGTCGCAGGGCTATTTCGCGAGCGAGGCCAGGACGCAGGGACTTCCCGATCTCAAGGTCGCGGTGCAACGCTTCAGCGGCTCGCCGGCGGTGAACGACGCGGTGCTCTCCGGCAACGTGGAGGTCGGCGCCTATGGCGTGCCCGGGCTGCTGATCGCCTGGGACAAGACCATGGGCCGGATGGACGTCAGGGGCATCGCGGCGCTGGCCGCGCACCCCTTCATCCTCGACACCAACAGGCCCAACATCAAAAAACTTGCCGACTTCACCGACCAGGATCGCATCGCCACCCCCGCCACCACCTCGCCGCAGGCGATCCTGATGCGGATGGCGGCGGAGGAGGAGTTCGGGCCGGGCCAGTACGCGCGCATCGACAAGCTGCTGGTGAGCATGCCGCATCCGGATGCGACGGCGGCGCTGCTCGCCGGCACCATCTCGGGTTACGTGGCGACGCCGCCCTTCATCGCGCCGCTCGCGAAGAGCGAGAAGATTCACGCCGTCATCACCTCGAAGCAGATCTTCGGCGGCGAGGAGGCGACCGGCGCCGCGCTGGGTGCCGGGAAGAAGTTCGTCGATGCCAATCCCAGGACGGTGGCGGCAATCGTCGCCGCGCTCGACGACGCGCGCGATTTCATCGCCAAGGATCCGGGCGTCGCCGCCGACATCTGGATGAAATCGGAATCCTCCAAGATGCCGAGATCGGAGGTGCTGCAGATGCTGACCGACGGCACGCTCACTTACTCGGTGGCGCCCACTGGCATCCTGAAGTTCGCGCATTTCATGGCGAAGACCGGCGAGATCAAGAAGGACCCGGCGTCCTGGCAGGACGTGTTCTTTCCTGTGCTCGGCGGTCGGCAGGGAAGTTGAACACAACGGTTGTCATCAATCTGTAGCTTGGTGTTTGCTAGCTGTGAGCGCCCCGAACCGAGGGGCGCCACAAGGGGAGGGGGAAGTCCATGAATTACAAGTATTTAACACTCGCCGCGGCGGTCCTCGCGACAGCCTTCGTTGGTCCGGCCTGGGCCGAGGATGTGGTCACGATCTACAGTGCCGACGGCCTCAAGGACGGCTCGCCGAACTGGTACCAGACCCAGTTCGATGCTTTCAGCAAGAAGACCGGCATCAAGGTGCAGTATGTCGAGGGCGGCTCCGGCGTCGTCGTCGACCGCGTCGCCAAGGAAAAGGCAAATCCGCAGGCCGACGTGCTGGTGACGCTGCCGCCCTTCATCCAGAAGGCCGCCGCGGATGGGCTGCTGCAGCCCTCGAAGCCGGCCGGCGCCGAAGAGATCGCCAAGGGCGAGAAGGATCCCCAGGGGCGCTACTTCGCACTGGTCGATAACTATCTCAACTTCATCTACGACTCCGGCCAGCTCAAGGAAGCGCCGAAGAGCTTCAACGATCTCCTGGATCCCAAGTTCAAGAACAAGATCCAGTACTCGACGCCGGGCCAAGCGGGCGACGGCACCGCGGTCATGCTGCAGGTGATCCACGCCTTCGGCGGCAAGGACGCGGGCTTCGACTACCTGAAGAAGCTGCAGGCGAACAACCTCGGCCCGTCCTCCTCGACCGGCAAGCTCACCGCCCTCGTCAACAAGGGCGAGCTCTGGGTGGCGAATGGCGACCTGCAGATGAACGTCGCCCAGATGGCGCAGAACCCGAACATCAAGGTGTTCTGGCCGGCGGGTCCGGACGGCAAGCGCTCCACCTTCGCCATTCCCTACTACATCGGCCTGGTGAAGGGCGCGCCGCATGCCGACGCCGGCAAGAAGCTGATCGAGTTCCTGCTCACCAAGGAGGCGCAGCTGCAGGTGAGCGCCATCGCCCAGGGCATGCCGGTGCGCCGGGATGTGCATCCCACCGACGAGAACTTCAAGAAGCTCCATGCGATGATGGAGGGCGTCACGATCTGGACGCCGGATTGGGCCAAGGTGCTGTCGGATCTGCAGGCCGACGTCGCACGCTGGCACGAGGTGACCGGCAGCTGATGACCGCCGAGACCGCGATCGAAGGAGCCCAGCCGGCCGCCCGCGCGGTTCCGCTGGCTCCGGTCGCGGCCGCGGGCAGCGGCATCGGCTTCGAGGGAGTGACGGTGGCCTATCGTGCCGCCGTCGTCCTCGACGACCTCACGCTCACGGTCAATCCCGGCGAGATCGTCGCCGTCATCGGGCCCTCGGGCTCCGGCAAGACCACGGCGCTCCGCGCGGTGGCGGGCTTCGTCCGCCCGGTGAAGGGCCGCGTCCGCATCGGCGACCGCGACGTCACCGACCTGCCGCCCCATGCCCGCGACATCGGCATGGTGGTGCAGAACTACGCGCTGTTTCCGCACATGCGCGTCGACGAGAACGTGGCCTTCGGGCTGCGCGCACGCCGCACCGCTGACGCCATCGTGCGTGAGCGGGTGCGCGAATGCCTCGCCATGGTGGGCATGCTCGACTACGTCCGCCGCTTCCCCCGCGAGCTCTCCGGCGGGCAGCAGCAGCGCGTCGCGATCGCGAGGGCGCTCGCCATCCGGCCGCAGGTGCTGTTGCTGGACGAGCCGCTCTCGGCCCTCGACGCGCAGATCCGCCGCAACATGCTGGAGGAGCTGGCGCGGCTCCATCGCGAGCTGCCGACCCTGACGGTGCTCTACGTCACCCACGATCAGACCGAGGCGCTGACCTTGGCGGACTCGATCGCCGTCATGCGCGACGGAAGGCTCGTCGCGCACGGGCCGTCCCGCGACCTCTATCGACGGCCGCCCAACCGCTTCACCGCTGAGTTTCTGGGCCGCGCCAACCTGCTGCCAGTGCGTCTTGAAGGCGAAGACGGGTCTCCGGGGCTGGCGCGGGTCCGTTTCGGCGGAACGTCGCTGCTGGCGCAGAGAAACACCGACCTTCCGCGCGGCGGCGAGTGTCTGCTCTGCATCCGCCCGCACGACATCGGCCTCAATCCCGCCGCCGGGCCGGCCAACGCGCTCACCGCGGTCGTGCGCTCGATCGCCTGGCAGGGCGATCTCCACAGCGTGGTGCTGGAGGCCGACGGCGTCCCGTTCCGCTTCGTCTCGACGCCACTGCGCGAGCCACCGCAGCCCGGCCAGTCCGTCAGCGTGCATTTCTCCGCCGAGGACGCGACATTGATCCCCGCCGATCCCTCCGCCGCCGGCTGAGATGGCGACCGAAGCGGTGGCGCCTGCCCCGCGGCAGGCGAGCTTCGATCCCCAGGCGCTTTGGATCGCGCCGCCGATCCTGGTGCTGGCGGCCTTCTTCTTCTATCCCCTGGGTCTGATCGCCGCCCAGTCGCTCACCGGCGACAGCGACTCTCTGTCGCTCGCTCACTACGGCGCGGTCTTCGCCTCGCGCCTCTTCCAGAACGCGCTCCTGCACACGATCGGCATCGCGCTCGCCGCGAGCGCCGGCTGCTTGGCGCTGGGCTTCACCCTGGCGCTCATCCTCTCCTTCGTGCCGTTTCCGGGCGCGCGGGTGCTGTCGCGCATCATCGACACCTTCATCGCCTTGCCGACTTTCCTGGTGGCGCTCGCCTTCACCTTCATCTACGGCTCCGCCGGCATGCTCAACCTGTCGCTGATGGAGCTGCTGCATCTCGAGCTGCCGCCCGTCGACTTCCTCTACTCCGCCTGGGGCGTCATCCTGGCGGAGGTGACGGTCTACACGCCCTTCGTGATGCGGCCGCTGCTCGCCGCCTTCTCGCTGATCGAGCTGGCGCAGATCGAGGTGGCGACCAGCCTCGGCGCCGGGCCCTGGCGCATCATCCGACGGGTCATCTTCCCCGCCGCCGTGCCGGCGCTGCTGGCCGGCGGTAGCCTATGCCTGCTGCTGACGGTGAACGAGTTCGGCATCGTACTCTTCATCGGCGCCAAAGGCGTCATCACCCTGCCGCTCCTCGTCTACGACAAGGCGATTCAGGAGTTCGATTACACCACCGCCTGCGTCATCGCGGTGGTGAACTGCGCGCTCTCGCTCGGGCTCTATTCGCTTTACCGCCTGCTGCTGACGCGGCTCCGCTGATGCTGGTCTGGTCGAAATCCGGTCGCGCGGGAAGCTGGGCGGTGGCGGCGCTGCTGCTGGGCGTGGTCTACGGGCTGCCGATGGCGATGATCGCGCTGGCGAGCGTCGCCGGCCAGTGGAACGCGGCGCTGCCGAGCCAGCTCACCCTCGTTCACTACGCCCAGGCGGTGGACGGCGACTACGGCCAGGCGCTGCGCACCAGCGTGCTGACCGGGCTGATGGCGAGCGGCGCCGCGCTGGTGATGGGGAGCTGGGCGGCGCTGACGCTGCGCGCTCTCGAGGCGCGGCACCGCAAGCTCCTCGACATGGTCTTCTTCATCCCGAGCGCGGTGCCCTCGGTCTCGGTCGGGCTCGGCCTGCTGGTGGCCTTCAGCCGGCCGCCGGTGCTGCTGAACGGCACCAGCGCCATCGTGGTGATCGCGCATTTCGTGCTGATCTCCGCCTTCACCTACGGCAACGTCTCGGCCGGCCTCGCCGGCCTGCCGCCGGAATACGAGCAGGTGGCGGCGAGCCTCGGCGCCAGGCCGCTCTACCGCCTGTGGCGGGTGACGCTGCCGCTGGTGACACCCTATCTCATCGCCGCTTTCGGCCTGAGCTTCGCGCTCTCCATGGGCGAGCTCGGCGCCACGGTGATGCTCTATCCGCCGGGCTGGGTCACCATTCCGGTCGGCATCTTCGCGCTCACCGACCGCGGCGACGTCTTCGAGGGCGCGGCGCTCACCATGCTGCTGGCGGCGACGACGCTCGCAGTGCTGGTGGGGTTGTCGCGGCTGCCGACGCGGGCCGCCTCGCGATGAGCTAGGCGATATCCTCGCGGATGCGGATACCGCGAGACGGCGCCGGATCGATCGCGACGGCGGCGTTCGCCATGGTGAAGCCGACCATGCGTCGGCGGAAGACTTCGCAATGGAGGCGGGCCAGATCGTCGGCGCGCTCGGCGTCGCCGATGCGGATGGCGTCGATGATCGCCTCGTGCTGCGCGATCGATTCACGGAAATGCTTGGCGGGGTCCGGGAGGCGTTGCGCCGCACCATAGGCCGCGCGGGCCAGCCGCATGGTTCGGGATTCTGCCGCCTGGCAATCAGCGGCAAGGAAGCGATTGCCGCAGGCATCTGCAATCACCCCGTGGAACAGACGGTTGGTCTCGGTCATCGCATCGAGGTCACCGGCATCGACGGCGCGGGCGAAGTCGCGGCCGATGCGGATGAGCGCCTCGATGTGGCGCGGCTCCCGGCGCAGCGCCGCCAAACGGGTGGTGGCGCGCTGGTAGAGCTCGAGGGATTCCAGCAGCTGCGGGACTTCGTCGAGATCGAGCGCGGCGACAAGGGCGCCGCGATTGGGGACGAGCTGCACCAGCCCGTGGCTCGCGAGCTCGCTCAGCGCCTCGCGCACCGGCGTGCGGGAGAGGTCGAACTCGCGCACCAGCGCTGCTTCCTCGATCGCGGCCCCGGGCGGCAGCTCGAGCGCCAGGATGCGCGTCTTGAGCGCTTCCACCACCGTCTGCACGCTGGCGCCGCGCCGAGGGACGCGGACAGTTTTGTGACGGGGTTTGGCGATTCGCACGGTTGGAGTGGCTCCGGACACTACACAAAATCGAGGTTTTGCCGTCCGGCCGACTTGCGTCGATCAGGGGCTCGGCGGGATGCGCAGCCTCTAGAGCCAGCTCATCTCGCGGCTGGCGCGCTGCTCGTAGCCCGCGATCTCGTCGCGGTAGCCGAGGGTGAAATCGAGCTCGTCGACGCCTTTCAGCAGGCAGTGCTTGCGGAAGGGATCGATCTCGAAGCGGTAGGTCTTTCCATCGGGGCCGGTCACCTGCTGCTGCTCGAGGTCGATGGCGACATGGGCGCCCGGGGCTTTCTCGATCGCGCCGCGCAGCTCCGTCGCCGCCTCGGCCGGCAGCACGATCGGCAGAAAGCCGTTCTTCAGGCTGTTGCCGTAGAAGATATCGCCGAAGCTGGGCGCGATCACCGCGCGGAAGCCGTAGTCCCAGAGCGCGTAGACGGCGTGCTCGCGGGACGAACCGCAGCCGAAATTCCGCTCCGCCACCAGCACCTTGGCGCCGCGGAGCTCGGGTCGGTTCAGCAGGAAGCCAGAGTTTTCCGTTCCGCCATCGTCGAAGCGGAGGTCATAGAAGAGATATTGGCCGAAGCCGTCCTTGCGCGATTTGCGCAGGAATCGGGCGGGGATGATCTGATCGGTGTCGACGTTCGGGACCGGCATTGCGGCGGCCACCGCGTCGATGCGCCTGAAGGCTTCCATCGTGTCAGCTCTTGAGCAACTCGCGCACGTCGGTGAAGCGGCCGGTGACCGCCGCCGCCGCCGCCATCATCGGGCTCACCAGATGGGTGCGGGCGCCCTTGCCCTGGCGGCCGACGAAATTCCGGTTCGAGGTGGAGGCACAGCGGTCGCCCGCCGCCACCAGATCGCCGTTCATGCCGACGCACATGGAGCAGCCGGCATCCCGCCACTCGAAGCCAGCCTCGATGAAGACGCGGTCCAAGCCCTCCACCTCCGCCTGGCGCTTTATGAGGCCTGAGCCCGGCACCACCATGGCGTGGACCGAGCTTGCGACCTTGCGGCCGCGCGCTACCGTCGCCGCGAGTCGCAGATCCTCGATGCGGCTGTTGGTGCAGGAGCCGATGAAGACGCGCTGCACTGGAATGTCACTGAGCGCCGTACCGGGCGTAAGTCCCATATAGTCGAGCGCCTTTGCCATCGCCGCCCGGCGCTCGCTGTCGGCGATCGCGCCGGGATCGGGAACATGCGCGGTGATCGGCGCGGCGTCCTCCGGACTGGTGCCCCAGGTCAGCATCGGCGCGATGGCATCGCCGTCGAGAGCGACCTCGCGGTCGAAGCGCGCGCCAGGGTCGCTCGGCAGGCTGCGCCAGAACGCCACCGCCTTCTCCCAGTCGGGGCCCTTCGGCGCATAGGGGCGGCCCTCGAGATAGGCGATGGTGGTCTCGTCGGGCGCGATCATGCCGGCGCGGCCGCCGGCCTCGATCGACATGTTGCAGACGGTGAAGCGGCCGTCCATGGAGAGCCCGCGGATGGCGCTGCCGGCATATTCGATGGCGTGGCCGACGGCGCCGGCGGCGCCGATCCTGGCGATGATGGCAAGGATCACGTCCTTGCCGGTGACGCCGGCGCCGAGCGTGCCGTCGACGGTGATCCGCATCGTCTTGGGCTTGCGCTGCCAGAGTGTCTGGGTTGCCAGCACATGCGCCACTTCCGAGGCGCCGATGCCGAAGGCGAGCGCGCCGAGCGCGCCGTGAGTCGAGGTGTGGCTGTCGCCGCAGACCATGACGAGTCCAGGCTGGGTCAGCCCCTGCTCGGGTCCGACCACATGGATGATGCCCTGGCGCGGATCGTCGAGACCGAAGACGGTGACCTTGTGCAGGGCGGCGTTGCGGGCGATCGCCTCCACCATGCGCCGGCCCTCGGGGTCGGCGATCGCGTCCAGCGAGCGGCTGTTGGTGGGCACATAATGATCGGGCGTGCCGAAAGTGCGGTCCGGCCGGCGTACCGGCAGGCCGCGCTCCGCCAGCACCTCGAAGGCGCGGCGCGAGCCGTCATGAATCAAATGGCGGTCGATGTAGAGCAGTGTCTGCCCGTCATCGCGCTCGACGATCTTGTGGCGTTCCCAGATCTTCTCGAAGAGAGTGCGCGGCGTGGCGTCAGCGCTCATCGCGATCGTTCTCCGTCGGGCTCAGCGGACGGTGATTTAACCATTCGCAAGAGGGGTGGCGCAATCATCGCGGCTGCGAGGGAACCATGTTGCTATGGCAAGGCCGCCGACGATAGGCTCCGCTTGGCCCGACGCTCCGCCGTCTCTTCGCCCCGTCTCCCAGGAGTTTGCGCTTGGACAGATCTGAGCAATCCGACGACCGCCGGCAGTCTGCCGGGGAAAGCACCGTTCTGCCGCTGAAGGGGCTGCGCGTCGCCGAATTCTCCCACGCGATCATGGGGCCCTCCGCCGGCATGGTGCTGGCCGATCTCGGCGCCGAGGTGATCAAGGTCGAGCCCGCGCCCGACGGCGACCCGACCCGGCGGCTGATCGGCTCCGGTGTCGGGTTCTTCGGCTTCTACAATCGCAACAAGAAAAGCCTCGCCATCGATCTCAAGGCGCCGGCCGCGCGGCCGGCGATCGAGGCGCTGATCCGCGGCAGCGACATTCTGATCGAGAATTTCGCCGTCGGGACGATGGACCGGCTGGGGCTCGGCTACGCGGAGGTCGCGCGGCTCAATCCGCGGCTCATCTATGCCTCGCTCAAGGGATTCCTGAGCGGACCCTACGAGCAGCGCCGCGCCCTCGACGAGGTGGTGCAGATGATGAGCGGTCTTGCCTACATGACCGGCCCGCCGGGCCAGCCGCTGCGCGCCGGCGCCTCGGTCATCGACATCATGGGCGGATTCGGCGCCGTCATCGGCATCCTCGCCGCGCTCCGCCAGCGCGACGAGACCGGCAAGGGCGGCCATGTCGTCTCCGGCCTCTTCGAGGCGGCGACGTTCCTGGTCGGCCAGCACATGGTGAATGCCGCCTATCTGCCGCTGCCGCTGGTGCCGATGTCGGTGCGCAACAGCGCCTGGGGCGTCTACGACATTTTCCACAGCAAGGATGGCAAGCCGATCTTCATCGGCATCGTCACCGACACCCAGTGGCGACGCTTCTGCGCCGTCTTCGACCGGCCGGATCTGCTCGAGGTGGCGGAGTTCCGCAGCAATTCGAGCCGGGTCGCGGCACGGCCGAGCCTCGTCCCCTTGCTCACCGAGTTCTTCAAGAAATTCTCCACCGAAGAGCTGGTCGCGAAATCGGAGGAGGCGGAGCTCGCCTTCGCACCGGTCAACATGCCGACCGATCTCATCGACGATCCGCACCTGAATTTTGCCGGCCATCTGCGCGAGACGCGACTTCCCGACGGCAAGGTCGTGAAGGTGCCGCGGCTTCCCATCGAGATCGACGATGCTTCCTTCTCTGTCCGCCAGGATCCGCCACAGGCGGGGGCCGACACCCGCGCCGTGCTGCGGGACCTCGGCTTCGGCGATGCCGCCATCGATGCGCTGGCGCGCGACGGGATCGTCGTTACGAAGAGCTAGACTGCGCGAGCAGCGAGCGCGCCGAAGCGGCGAGATCGTCGATCCCTTTGGTGGCGTCCAGGCGGTGCCAGTCGATGGCACCGGCGTCGTGGCCGAGCTGCAGGCGCAGCACCGCGACATTGGCGTCCGAGATGTCGCCCGTGCGCGCCGCGATCCGCTGCGCCAGCACCGCCTCCGGAGCCTCCAGCCAGATGCCGGTGAAGGGGACGCCGGCCGCCGCGGCGGCCGCGGCAGCGGCGGCGCGCTCCTCCGGCAGCAGGAACACCGCATCGGCGACCGCCGCATAGCCGGCGCCGAGCGCCTGTTTCGCCTCGGCACAGAGCGCCGCATAGACCCGGTCGTTCATCGCGCGGCTGTAGGCTTCGGGCGGCAGGCGCGTTTCCGGCGCGACGCCGCAGAGGCGCTTGCGGATGACGTCGGTATGGATCATGCGGGCGCCGGGCACCGGCCCGAGTTCGGGCGCCACCGCCCGCGCGAGGCTGCTCTTGCCGGTACCGCTGAGGCCGCCGACGGCGATGAGCCTGGGCTCGCGCGGCCGCAGGAGCTCGCGGGCAAGGGCGAGATAGGAGCGCGCCTGCTCGGCGGCGGCATCATCGGGATGCTGCAGCACCGTGGCCGCGGTCACATGGGCGCGGATGGCGGCGCGCAGGGAGAGAAAGAGCGGGAGCGCCGCAAGCCCACCAGCATCGCCGGTGCGGTCGAGATAGCGGTTGAAGACCAAGTTGCCGAGATCGTCGTGCTCCCGATGGTGCAGATCCATGAGCAGGAAGGCGAGATCGTAGAGTACGTCGATGTCTGCGATCTCCTTGCTGAACTCGATGCCGTCGAAGAGGGTGGGTCTGCCGTCGAGGAGGCAGATGTTGCGGAGATGGAGATCGCCATGGCATTGGCGAATCTTGCCCTCGGCGCGGCGCCGGTCGAGCAGCGGCGCCACTTGCTCCCAGGCGGCGGTCATCGCGGCGATGAGCGCATCGATCCGTCCCGCCTCGAACAGGCGCGCCGCCCGGTGAAGGTTGATCCGGCAGTCCTCGATCACCGCTCGGATGGGCGCGCTGCCGCCATGATCCGGCGTCGGTTCCGCTGCGGCGTGGAATGCGGCGATGCCATCGGCCAGCTCGCGCATGAGCGCGGGCGTCAGCGCGCCGCGGGCAGCGAGCTTGTCGAAAAGGGCTTCCGCGTCGAAGCGGCGCATCTCCACGAGGTATTCGACCGCCGGTCCCTTGCCGTCGAGCATCAGCGCGCCGTCCGGCTTCCGTGTCAGCGCATGCAGTCCCTGATAGAGCGTCGGCGCCAGTCGCCGGCCGAGCGCCAGCTCCGCCTCGCAATAGCGCTTGCGCAGAGCCAGCGTGCTGTAGTCGAGATAGGAGAACGTGACGGCGCGCTTCACCTTGAAGGCGCGCTCGCCGACGAGAAATATGATCGAGCAATGGGTGTCGATCCGCTCTACCGCGGCCGACCCCTCACCATAGCTGGTGCCGCGGGCGAGAAACGCCAGTGCCTCATCCTGCGCCTCGGCGCCAGGCCGAGCGTCCGATCCTGCTGGACCGGGCGGTGGCGCTGGCGGACTGCTCAATCCGTGTCCGGGCAGGCCGCCGGTAGCGGCACCTTGCGCTCGTTGCGTGGGCTGCGCTCCGGAGCCGCGGCCGCGCTCGCCAGACGATCGGCTTCCTCGTGCATCCCGAGCCACCGCAGCTTCTGGATCCGGTGGCGGCGCTCGAGCTCCGTGCTCTCGCTGGTCAGGGTCTTCATCGTCGTTTCCTCGTGCACCAAAGCCAAGTTCTTCTTCATAGCCTTTGCTCTTCCCTCAAGACTTGATCTAGGTCAACTGAACTTTGGTGCCAGTCTCGATAAATTATTGTTAAAGCAACTGCGCGCTGAGCGTGCTGCATTGCGGAATGCTTTTGCGGCGCACAACGAATATTTCGCGGCGGTGACAAGTCACGCGAGGAATTCATGATATTCACTGATCGGCGCCATGCCGGAGGACTCCTCGCAGCCGCGCTGCAACGCTTCAAGCCGGCGGCACCGGTGGTGCTGGGTCTGCCGCGCGGCGGCGTGCCGGTCGCCTTCGAGGTGGCCCGCGCGCTCTCGGCGCCGCTCGACGTCGCCCTCACGCGCAAGATCGGCGTGCCCTGGCAACCGGAGCTCGCTCTGGGCGCCATCGCCGAGGGCGGCGAACTCGTCCTCAACGAGCTGCTGCAGGCGGAGCTGCAGATTCCCGAACGCTACCTGCGCGAGGAGAGCGAGCGGCAGCTGGCGGAGATCGCGCGGCGGCGTCAGCTCTATCGCCATGGCCGCCCGCCGATCGAAGTCACCGATCGCACGGTGATCGTCGTCGATGACGGCATCGCCACCGGCGCCACCATGCGGGCGGCGTTGCGCGCCCTGCGGCGACGACGGCCACGCCGGCTGGTGCTCGCCGTGCCGGTAGCGGCGCCGGACAGCCTGGCGGAGCTGAAGTCGGAAGCCGACGAGACCGTCTGTCTTGAGACGCCCGCCGATATGGGAGCGGTCGGTCTCTACTATCGGGATTTCACCCAGACCTCGGACGAGAAGGTGATCGCCTTTCTGGAGCAGGCTCGGCGCTAGGAGCGATGGCTCAGGGCGCGTCGTGCGTCTTGACGTCCCCGCGGCTCAGGCGCACGTGATCCTGCAGCTGTCGCCGTGCGGCGTCGAACGCATCGCGCACCGCGACGTAGATATCCTCGTGCGAATGGTCGTCGTCGGAGCTGTGGTTGATCACGATTTCCCGGCTCGGCACCTTCAGGTCGACGCGAACATTGTAAAGGCGCCCCTTGTGGCGCTTACGGGTCGCTGCCTCGATGGTGACGCGGCAGCCGGTGATCCGATCATAGAATTGGTCGAGCTCTGCCGCCCGCTCGCGGATCTTGGCTTCCACCGCCTCCGAGGTGTCGATGTTGCGGAACGTGATCTGCAGCGGCAGTTGCATGAATGCCTCCTGAAAGATCGTCTTTGCTACCTCTTACTGATCTAGGAAGTCTTTGATCCAGCGCAATGCCGGCTGCCGCGGCGTATCCCAAAGGGGCCGCTCAATTGCCGCCCGCAAGGCGATCTGATAGTAGGGACCGAGGATTTCCCGATGACCTTCCCGACCGCTCCCCGCACGCCCCCGGCATTTCGCGCACCGCTCGCTGCGGGCGACATCGCGCCGCCCTGCGCGCTGCCCGCACGCGACGGCGGGATCGTCGATCTGCGCGGCGACGCGGTCGCCGGCCACCCGCTGGTGCTTGGCTTCTGGCCGCGGCTGGAGGCGGGAGCGCTTGCCGCTGCCGCTTCGGCGCTTGCGGGTGTTCACTCCGCGCTTGCCGCGCAAGGTGCGCGGGTTTTCGCCATCACCGCGACGGCGTTGCCGCCCGGCATCGAGGCATTGCCTTTCCCGGTGCTGCTGGACCGCGATGGCAAGGCCTTCGCCGGGTTCAGCGCGGGGATGCGCGAGCCCACGACGATCGTTCTGCGGCACAACCATCACGTGGCGTGCATCCTCAAAGGCGCGCCCGCCGTGCAGGCGGAGGGCGCGCTCGCCGCGGTGGCGGCGGTCGTTGCCGACCATCGCGCAGCGGCGCTGGTGCCGCATCCGCCGGTGCTGGTGGTGCCCGACGTGCTGAGCCCAGAGGAATGCCGGCGGCTGATCCAGGTCTACGAGACGCGCGGCAAGGTCTTCCTCGAGCCGGGCCACGGGGACGACAAGATGACCACCGACTACAAGATGCGCGTGCCCGACTATGGCCGCGGCGACCGCATCGATCACTGGATCGTCGATCGCGACACCGTGTCCTTCATCGACGGGAAGCTCGGCAGCCGACTCTTTCCGGAGGTGCGCAAGGCCTTCCAGTACCCGGTCACCCGCCGCGAGCGCATGCGCATCGGCTGCTACACCGGCGCGCGCGGCGGCGAGGCGCATGGCCACCGCGACGATTCCGAGGTGATGGCGGCGCATCGCCGCTTCGCCATGTCGCTCAACCTCAATACCGAGGAATTCGAGGGCGGCGAGCTGCGCTTTCCGGAGTATGGCGAGCAGCTTTACCGGCCGGCGACCGGGGCGGCGATCGTGTTCTCCTGCTCCATGCTCCACGAAGCGCTGGAGGTGCGCGCCGGCCGCCGGTTCGTGCTGCTCGCCTTCCTGTTTGGCGAGTACTAGCCCGCCGGTCCTGCGCTCTCGGCACATTTCCCCGCGAAATGAGCCACTTCATCGACTGTTTACCACCTTGGTCTAGGCTCGCCCGCGTCATAGCGCCCTCGGGGAGCATCGCGACCACATGGCAGGGACCTTCGCAGGGAACGGGATATCGCGTCCGTCGCCGATTGGAGGGCCCCGCTGGGATATGCCAGTATGAGTGACAGCAAAACCGTGTCGACCACTTCACGCGGCCCGCGCAGCACGCATTTCGCCTTCGAGAACAAGGTGTTCTCGGTGCCTGGCGCGCGTTTCGCGCTGACCAAGGGGCAGCGCGACCCCGCTTTCCATGTGCTGCTGGGCGATCTTCAGGTAGCGCTCAGCCTCGAGACCGTCCGGAACGAATTCAACATCAAGCCGGACTCCATCGATGCCGAGCTGCTGGGCGTCATTGAGCGCAGCCTCCGCTACGTCAAGGAGATCCGGCCGAACGACTCCATCCCGCGCGAGATCCTCGACGGCAGCGCATCCTGGTCGGTCGAGGAGCGCCACCGGATGATTGCCAAGGGACGCCTCAGCCTGCAGCTCGCGTCCTGGCTCGCCGGCGAGGAATCCGTGGTGGTGGACCTGGTGCAGCTCGAACAGTTGGTCGAGGATCCCGCCACCAAGCAGCGCATCGAGCAGGCTTTCGCCGACGTCGCGGAAAAGCTCGGGCTCGGCCGCGAGCGCAAGCAGGAAGTGGTCGACCGCATCGACGATCTCGCCCGCGAGCTCTCCTACATCGAAGCGCTGCGCGAGCGCTATGGCGAGGTGCAGTCGATCATCGGCAAGCTGAACGCCCTGGTGCGCGCCTATCGCAGCGACCGCACCACGACGCAGGAAATCTCCCGCGTGCGCACCCTGCTGATGCGGCCGCAGCAGGAGTTCGACAACCTCTTCACCCAGTGCGACGCGATGACCGGCGAGATCCTCACCGTCCTGAAGAAATACGAGGCGACGGTGGAGTTCATCCGCAACATGCGCGACGATCTCCATACCAAGCTCATGCAGTGGGACGACATCATCGAGATCTGGAAGCCGGTGCAGCCGGTGCGCGGCGAGGTCCAGGAGAAGGCGATCAAGGATCTCTACCGCTTCGTCGCGCAGAATTTCCCGCAGCGCCAGGACTGGCGCGGCGGGCACTGAGCATCGCCGCCACCCCGCTCGGCTTCGTTAGACGACCCGCATAGAATTACGCCCCTCAGGGGCGTTGCGTCGCGGCGAAGGGCGTGGGGTTTCCGTGGGAAACCGCCCTGGAGCGGGCGGCCAGGACTCAGGTGATGCCGAGCCGGGAGAGCGCCTCGGCGAGGTCCTCGCCGAAGCGGGCGCCCTTGTGCAGGATCGCCGCCCGCGCCGGCAGCTCGTCGAGCGAGGTGTTCTCGCGGCCGAAGCTGGTCAGCAGCGCGAACGGGATGTGGCGGGTGGTCGGCATCGCCGCCAGCGCGCAGCCGAGATCGATGCCGGAGATGTCGCCCAGGATCGCCGAGGCGACCACCAGGTCGGGCTTCACGCGGGTCACCAGCTCCAGCGCCTCGAAGGGCCCGTTCACCACGGTGACGCGATAGCCGCAAGCCTTGAGCTCGCGCGACACGATGTGGGCGGTGGTGCGCTGCGGCTCCACCAGCAGGATCTCGATATTGCTGACCGTGACTTCGCTGGGATCGAAGGTGGCGCTCGCCGGCAGCGCGCGCACGACCTCGGCGGTGTCCGTCTCGCTGCCGTCGAGCACGCGGCTCATCTGGTCGAGGAAGGCCTGCAAGCTCGTGATGTGCTGCGGCTCCAGCGTCGAGAGCTCGAAGACGTAGTCCTCGAGGCGGCTGGCGACCACGGTGAGCGCCGGCAGCTTCACCGAGCGACCGCGCATGCGCAGGGTCGAGATCTCGCGGCGGATGCGCGTCAGCGCATCGGCCGGCGTCATCTGGCCGTCGCGGGCGGCATGCAGCACCAGGGTGAGGTTGCCGACGGCGTCGAGCGCCTCGTCCTTGAATTCCTGCTCGAGCTCGCGATCGACGTCGTCCTCGCGCGCGACGAGGGAGGCGGGGTCTTTGAGCGTGGGAGGCGTGATGGCCAAGGCGGCGGTTCCGGCACGAGGAAAGGAATGGCGTCGACGATAGTCGGGGAACCCTCAATAGTGTCTTAAGCCCTGAATTAACCTCGTTTCGCTCTTTTCGCCGCACGCCGGGGAAATCCGCAGCCTGCCCAATCCTGTGGCAGCGCATGCATGCGGTCATGCGCGCGCAGGGGTGCCGTTTCCTTCCGGGCGATTTCCCGTCATAGTCGGCATCTCTTTGCACACAAGAACAGGACCGCCGCCATGGCGATGCTCAAGACCCCCTATCTTCTCTTCCTCGGCGACGCCCATGACGGGCTTGCCGCCAAGACTGCGGCCGGCGTCGCATTCTGGCGCCCGGAATCCTGTGTCGGCCAGCTCCGGCTGCCCGGTTGCAAGGCGGATCTGAAGCTGCCGGACAAGACGGTAGAGGCTGCTGCCGCCGAGGGTGCCAAGACCCTGGTGGTGGGTGTTGCCAACCGCGGCGGTGTGATCAACGAGGAGTGGATCCCCGTTCTGGTGCAGGCGCTGGAGAAGGGCATGGATCTCGCAAGCGGACTGCACCGTCGGCTTGCCGAGGTGCCGGCGCTCAAGGCGGCTGCCGAGCGGTACGGCCGGCAGATCTTCGACGTCCGCCATCCGACGCGGGAGTTCGAGGTCGCCAACGGCAAGCCGCGCAGCGGCAAGCGCCTGCTCACCGTCGGCACCGACTGCTCGATCGGCAAGATGTTCACGTCGCTGGCGCTCGAGCGCGAGATGCGGCGCCGCAAGATGAAGGCGGATTTCCGCGCCACCGGTCAGACCGGCATCCTGATCGCCGGCGACGGCATCTCGGTGGACGCCGTCGTCGCCGACTTCATCTCCGGATCGGTGGAGTGGCTGGCGCCCGCCAACGAGCCCGACCACTGGGACCTGATCGAGGGGCAGGGGTCGCTCTTCCATGCCTCCTACGCGGGCGTGAGCCTGGGGCTGCTGCACGGCGCGCAGCCGACGGCGCTGGTGGTCTGCCACGAGCCCACCCGCACCCATATGCGCGGGCTGCCGCATTATCCGCTGCCGCCGCTCAAGACCTGCATCGAGACCAATGTGCAGGCGGCGCGCCTCACCAGCCCGGAGGTGACCGTGGTCGGCCTCGCCATCAACACCGCCGCGCTCGATGCCGCCGCAGCGGAGAAGGTGCTGAAGCAGACCGCCGATCAGTTCGGCCTGCCGTGCGTCGATCCGGTGCGCACCGGCGTCGGTCCGATCGTGGATCGTCTCGTCTAGCAAGAGCGGCCCATGCGTCGATTGACCGTGCATCGGGAGTCCTGGCCGCTGGCGCAGGCCTTTGCGATCTCGCGCGGCAGCCGCACCAGCGCCGAGGTGGTGGTGGCCGAGCTCAGCGAGGGCCCGATCAAGAGCCGCGGCGAGGGCGTCCCCTACAGCCGCTACGGCGAGACCGTCGACGGCGTGGTGGCGGCGCTCGAGGGCATGGCCGAGGCGATCGCCGACGGCCTCGACCGCCAGGCGCTGCAGGCGGCGATGCCGCCCGGCGCGGCGCGTAACGCGCTCGATTGCGCGCTCTGGGATTTCGAGGCGAAGCAGACGGGGAAATCCGTCTCGCGCCTCGCCAAGATCGAGCCGCCGCATTCGCTCACGACAGCCTATACGCTGAGCCTCGACACGCCCGAGGCGATGGGGCGCGCGGCGGCGGAGCACGCGCAGCGGCCGCTGCTCAAGCTCAAGCTCACCGGCGAGGGCGATCTCGAGCGGGTCTCGGCGGTGCGCCAGGCAGCGCCGGGATCGCGGCTCATCGTCGACGCCAACGAGGGCTGGAGCGCCGAGCACTTGCTCCGCTATGCGCCGGCGCTTGCCGAGCTCGGCGTCGCCTTGATCGAGCAGCCGCTGCCGGCGGGGAAGGACGACGCGCTCGCGGGCATCGCGCATCCGGTTCCGGTCTGCGCCGACGAGAGCTGCCACACCAGCGCCGATCTCGATCAGCTCCAGGGCAAGTACGAATTCGTGAACATCAAGCTCGACAAGACCGGTGGCCTCACGGAGGCCCTGGCGCTCGCCCAGGCGGCGCGGGCGCGGGGCTTCCGCATCATGGTCGGATGCATGGTCGGCACCTCGCTGGCCATGGCGCCGGCGATCTTCGTGGCCCAGGACGCGGAGTTCGTGGATCTCGACGCGCCGCTCCTCCTCGCCCGCGACCGGCAGCCCGGGCTTCGCTATGACGGGAGCGTGGTCTTCCCGCCAAAACCCACCCTTTGGGGCTAGAGCCGGCTGACGCGCGCCGGTAGAGGTGCGGGTAATTTCGTTCTAGCGAGATCGTTGCAATGTGCAACTGCAGCAGAGCTCTTGCGGGGACCGGCATCGACGCCTCTCGCGCAGCGGCCGGGGCGGCGGCGCGCATCCGGTGCTTTGCACTGCAATATCAAGGCCTTGACCTGAGCCCCCTGTGGCAGAATTGTCACGCCTTGATTGGGTTCAGAAAAAACTCGATTTCGCGCTTGATTTGGGGCGGCTCGATCGTCATATTGTGCAGTGCGGCATGGACGCTGTCCTGCCGTACGTCTTCTAGGCGTTTCCTCCCTAAACTTGGGCCGTGTGTGAACACGGCCCAATTTTTTTGTGCCATTCAGGCAAGACTGCTGCGATGCAGCACGCGATCGGTGGGGAGCACGGCGTCCGGCTCCAGGTCGCTGAGGCGCCGGAGCTCGGCATAATAAGGGGTGAAGTCCGGCCGCGTCGCTTCGAACAGCTCCTCGAAATCCCGGATCACGAAATAGGTCGTCTGGAAGTCGTCGATCCGGTACTTGGTCCGCATCACCCGCATGAGGTCGAATCCCAGGCGGTTCGGCCGCGGATCCTCGATCGAGTAGACGGATTCGCCCTTCGACGAAACGATGCCGGAGCCGTAGATGCGAAGCCCCGCCGGTGTCTCGATCAGGCCGAATTCCACCGTGTACCAATAGAGCCGCGCCAGGTTATGGAGCGCGCCGAGGCCGAGCGCCTTGAGGCCGCCCTTGCCATAGGCCTCCATGTAGTCGGCGAAAACCGGGTTCATCAGCATCGGCACATGGCCGAAGATGTCGTGGAAGACGTCCGGTTCCTGCAGGTAGTCGAGCTGATCGCGCCGGCGGATGAAGCAGGTGGAGGGGAAGCGGCGGTTGGCGAGATGCTCGAAGAAGATGGCGTCCGGCACCAATCCGGGCACCGCCACGATCGACCATCCGGTGGCGCGGCCCAGCACCTCGTTGAGGCGGCGGAAATCGGGGATGCCGTCGGCAGCAACGCCGAGATCGGCCACGCCGGCCACGAACTCCGGCGCCGCGCGCCCGTTGAGCAGGGCCTCCTGGCGGCGGAAGAGGGTGCGCCAGATATCGTGCTCCTCGGCGGTATAGCTCGCCCAGTCCTGGGCAATGGTGAAATCCGCCAGGGTCGAGGGCGCACGGTGGTGCGAAGGCGCCGCGGCGCCCGCATAGGCTGACTCGGACATGGAACCCATCCTGCGGCCGTTTGCTTAAGAATTCGGAGCCGGCGGCGGCAGTTTCAACCCGCCGCAAAACGCGTCAGCCGCGCTCGGCCGGCAGCGTGCGGTCGCCGGGCCCGAGCGCGCGCTGCATCATCACGCCGTCCACCCAGCGGCCGGTTTTGAAGCCGATCGAGCGCAGGAGCCCCGCGTGCTCGAAGCCCAGGGATCGGTGCAGCCCGATCGAGCCCTCATTGCCGCTGTCGCCGATCACCGCGACCATCTGGCGGTAGCCGAGCTCGGTGCAGCGCTCGATGAGCGCCGCCAGCAGCAGGCGCCCGATGCCCTGGCGCGCCGCATCGGGCGCCGCATAGATCGAGTCCTCGACGCTGAAGCGATAGGCCGAGCGGGCGCGATAAGGCGAAGCATAGGCATAGCCCACCACCTGGCCGCGCCCGTCGACGGCGACGAAATAAGGGAGGCCCTTGGCGAGGATATCTTCGCGCCGCCGCGCCAGCTCCGCCACGTCGGGCGGCACTTCCTCGAAGGAGCCGAGCCCTTGCTTCACGTGATGGGCGTAGATGGCGGCGATCGCCGGCAGATCCGTCGTTTCCGCGGCGCGCACGGAGATCGACGCCGGCGCCGGCGCCTCTCGAGCCGTCATGCGGCGGCGAGACGGTGCGGCTCGAGCTCCGTCAGCTCGCCCATGAGATCGAGCATGTCCTGGGCGAGCTGGTGCAGAGCCGGCTTCCGGTCGATGCTGCGCTCGTCCATGTAGATCGCGCGGTTGATCTCGACCTGGAGGCAGTGCCGCCCGCTGGCGGGCGCGCCGTAATGGGACGTGGTGAAGCCGCCGGCATACGGCGTGTTGCGCGCGACGCGGTAGCCCTTGGCGCTCAGCACCCGCTGCGCCCGCTCGGTGAAGAGCGGATGGCAGGAAGTGCCATGGCAGTCGCCCAGCACCATGTCGATGCCGCCCCGCTTCATCTCCCGCTCGCCGGGGCCGGCGGAGGACGGCATCGAGTGGCAGTCGAGCAGCAGATAGCCGCCGAACCGGTCGCAGGTGGCGGCGAGCAGCTGGCGCAGCGCGCGATGATAGGGGCGGTAGAGCCGCTCGATGCGGCTCATCGCGTCGGCGAAGCGGAGCTTCCGCGCGTAGATCTCCTCGCCGGTCGCCACCACGCGGGCGATGGTGCCGAGGCCGACCTGGACGCGGGGCGAGCGGCTGTTGACGTAGGACGGCAGCGCATCCTCGAACATCTGCGGGTCGAGCTCGAAGGGCTCGCGGTTGGGGTCGAGATAGGCGCGCGGAAACTGCGCCGACAGCAATGGCGCGCCGAGCGCCAGGGCGCCCTCGAAGATCTCGTCGACGAAGCTGTCCTCCGACCGCCTCAGCGTCAGCGGGTCGAGGCGGGAAGCGGCGAGGAATTCCGCCGGATACCGGGTGCCGCTGTGGGGAGAGGCGCAGACCAGCGCCCGGCTCTGCGCGGTCGGGGCGGCCACCTCGATGGGCGGGTCGACCGCCGCGCTGGTCTCGCTGATGCCTTCCATACAGCCCTGAGATTACGGGCAATCGGCCGGGCCTGTCACGACCTGCCTGCACCCGGGCGGCGCGGCCCCGACGGCTGTTTTGGGCTCTTAACCTTCCCTTGGGGGCTGCCGGAGTATGGATTTTATGGGGATTATTAAGAAAGCGAAGCACATGGCGCGTATTCTACTGGCGGAGGACGACGACAATCTCCGCGAGTTCCTGACCCGCGGGCTGCGGCGCGCCGGCCATACGGTGCTGCCGGCGGCGGACGGCGATTCCGCGCTCAATCTGCTGATCGACGACGATTCGGTGGATCTGCTGCTCGCCGACGTCGTGATGCCGGGCCTCGACGGCATCGAACTCGCCCGCCAGGCGACCAAGCGCTGGCCGACGCTGCGCGTCATGTTCATCACCGGCTTTGCCGCGGTGGCGCTGCGCCAGCGCGAAATGGGAAGCCGCCCGGCCACCGTGCTGGCGAAGCCGTTCCATCTCCGTCAGCTGGTGGAAGAGGTGGAGCGCATGCTGGCCGCCTGATCGGGCCGCCGCGGCGCCATCCCCCAAGGCTTGCCAGCCCCCTGGATTTGGGCTACATCGCCGGTCGTTTCGCGACGCCCTTCCCGCATGAGGGCGCCGCCAGTGGGCGCGTAGCTCAGCGGGAGAGCACTACGTTGACATCGTAGGGGTCACTGGTTCAATCCCAGTCGCGCCCACCATTTCTTTCAGGGACTGTGCCGGGATCGGTGTCTCGCTCTCGGCCTGTGATCCAGCTCACAGGACAGGGTCCGGCGCTCATATTTAGATATGCGGCGGAGGCTGTTGGAGGGTTCCGAGCGACCGTCGGTCGAGTTGCGGGGCCTCCTCGCTCGAAAATGTTCGTCTGCCTAGGGAATGCCGC
Source organism: Allostellaceae bacterium (assembly GCA_035507155.1). Taxonomy (GTDB): domain Bacteria; phylum Pseudomonadota; class Alphaproteobacteria; order ATCC43930; family CGMCC-115725; genus DASZHJ01. The sequence continues at coordinate 807 of DATJOK010000087.1, read as the reverse complement.
GCGAGCGCCGTCTCGCGAGCGGATCGGCTTGGTCACCAGGGAGGCGTCGATGGGCGAGCTCGCGTGGGGTGCGAAGGTCTCGGAAGACTTCAGGAACAAGGTGGCGCTGATCGCCGGGCGGCTCGCCGTCGCGGCCGATGACCTCATGGCCTGCATGGCGTTCGAAAGCGCCCGGACCTTCAGACCCGACATCCGCAATGCGGCGGGCAGTGGGGCGGTCGGCCTCATCCAGTTCATGCCGGCAACCGCGCAGGCGCTCGGCACCTCGACGGCCGAGCTCGCCGCGATGACCGCCGAGCAGCAGCTCGATTTCGTCGAGAAATATTTCGCTCCGCACCAAGGCAAGCTGCAGGACATCGAGGATGTCTACATGGCGATCCTCTGGCCGGCGGCGATCGGCAAGCCGAGCGACACCGTGATCTTCGACCGGGACGACGCAGAGCATCCCCAGCGCTATCTGCAGAACCGCGGCCTCGACAAGGACGGGGACGGCAAGGTGACCAAGGCCGAGGCCGCCGCCGGACCGCGCGCGCTCCTCGACGAGGGGCAAAGGCCGGAAAATCTCGCCTAGACGGAGGCTTCCATGGCCGTGGTGGATCAGCCGACGATTACCGTCGCCCGCGAGGATGTCGCGCACGAAGACGTCGCGCACGAGAACGGCGCGGTGGCGAAGGGCGCGCCGCCAGCCCCGCCCTCCGATGGTCAGGGGCCGCCTCGAGAGGCCCTTCTGAAGCTGATCGAAGATGCTTCCAATCCCGCGCTCCAGGCCGAGGCATCGCGCCTGGTCACCGCCGTGGTCGATCTCGG
>DATJOK010000086.1:0-46474 GCA_035507155.1 Allostellaceae bacterium | reverse complement strand
CCGGCTGGCCTCGGTTGGTCGAGACGTGGCTGCGCACGATCGGGATGATTTTGGACTAGCGGCGCGCGCAAAAGTCTCCTTGGGAAGTTCCTCCTTCGAAGCCTTTTGAATGGAACCCAATCAATCCAGTCGGAACGCGCTCAAAGACGGTCGAGCGGGACCTTGAGATAGCGCGTGCCGTCCGCTTCCGGCGGCGGCAGGTGGCCGGCGCGCATGTTCACCTGGGTCGCCGGAATGAGGAGCGCCGGCAGGTCGAGGGTCGCGTCGCGGGCGCGGCGCTTGGCGATGAAGCCTTCCGCATCGGTGCCGGCGAGATGGATGTTCTCCGCGCGCTGGGCGGCGACCGTGGTCTCCCATCTCGCCTCGCGGCCACCCGGCATGTAGTCGTGGCAGACGAAGAGCCGCGTCTCCGGCGGCAATGCGAGAATGCGCTCGATCGAGCGGTGGAGCAGTGCCGCGTCGCCGCCGGGAAAGTCGCAGCGCGCGCTGCCGCCGTCGGGCATGAAGAGCGTGTCGCCGACGAAGACCGTGTCCTCCACCACGTAGGCGACGCCTTCCGGCGTGTGGCCGGGCGTGGCGATCACCGAGGCCTGGAGCGTGCCGATCCGGAAGCGCTCGCCGTCGGCGAAGAGATGGTCGAACTGGCTGCCGTCGGGCGTGAAGCCGGGCTCGGCATGGAAGAGCGCCGCGAGGCGCCGCTGCGTCACCACGATGTCGGCGCCGATGCCGACGCGGCCGCCGCGCCTCTCCCTAAGCCGCTGCGCGCCGGTCATGTGATCGGCGTGGAGGTGGGTCTCCAGGATCCATTCCACCTCGAGCTTCGCCTCGTCGAGAAACTGGCAGAGCAGGTCGAGCGAGGCGGTGCGGGTGCGGCCGGAGCGGGTGTCGTAGTCGAGAACCGGATCGATGACGGCGCAGCGGGTGCCCGCGCCGGCATGCACCACATGGGTCACCGTCGACGTCGCCTTGTCGAAGAAGGAGCGGACTTCCGCGTGCATCGTCTCCTCGGTGGCCGACTCAGGCCTTGAGCTTGTAGCCTCGCACGAACAGGCGATGGCACCAAGCGAGCAGAATGAGATTGATCGCGGTCACCGAGCCGGCGCCCACCAGGATCGACCCCTCGCTGGCGCCGGTGAAGCCGTAGCGGAATCCGTCGATCAGCTGAAAGAACGGATTGACATGGGCGATCGCGCGCCAGGGCGGCGGCAGCTGGGCGACGGAGTAGAAAGTCCCCGACAGGAAGGTGAGCGGCATGACGATGAAGTTGGTGGCGGCGGCGATGTGGTCGAACTTCTCCGCCCAGAGTCCCGCCAACACGCCCAGCAGCGACATCAGCAGCGAGGCGGAGAAGCCGTAGAACAGGATCGCAAGCACCGAGACCGGATGCATCGGCACCAGCGGCACCAGAGCGAGCGCCACCGCGAGACCCACCACCACGCCGCGGGTGACGCCGCCAAGCGCGATGCCGAGCGTCAGCTCCAGCGCGCTCAGCGGCGGCATCAGCAGGTCGGTGATGCTGCCCTGCACCTTCGCCAGCATGAGCGACGAGGAGGTGTTGGCGAAAGCGTTCTGCATCACTGCCATCATGACGAGGCCCGGCAGCAGGAAATCGAGGTAGGGCACGCCGCCGAGCTGGCGCGCGCCGCCGCCGCCGAGCGCCAGCACGAAGATGGTGAGGAAGAGGAGCGTCGTCACCACCGGCGCCGCGACGGTCTGGGTGAACACTTTCAGGAAGCGGCGCACCTCGCGCTCGTAGAGCGTCCAGAAGCCGATCCAGTTGACGGCGCCGAATCGGCGCACGCGGGGTGCGGCAGCGGGGAGGATCTCGGTCATGGGGCGGCGGACTGTAGGAGCGCCGGCACCGCCGTGGCAAGGGTCGTGCGCGTTACAGTTGCCATCATGCGGGGGCACCGGTAAAGGCTGCGTGAGCATGACCTCTCCGACCGTTCCCAAACCCAGAGGGCGTCGCCGCTCGGCGCCCGGCCTCGGCACCGCGGCGCTGGAGAATGCGGCGCTCCATTATCTCCAGCGCTACGCCGCCTCCAGCGCGCAGCTGCGCCGCGTGCTGCGCCGCCGGGTGCTGCGGGCCGCGATGGTGGAAGCCGTCGACACCGCGGCGGTGCACGCCGAAATCGATCGTCTCATCGCGCGCTACCTCGCCGCCGGCCTGCTGGACGACCGCCGCTACGCGGAGGCGCAGGCGGAGAGCCTCGGCCGGCGCGGCACTTCCCGGCACCGCATCCGCCAGCGCCTCGCCGCCAAGGGCGTCGACGCCGATCTCGTCGACGGCGCGCTGCAGACGGTCGCGGAGGAGAGCGGCGCCAGCGATCTGACCGCCGCCTGCATTCTCGCGCGGCGCAAGCGGCTCGGCCCCTATCGCCGCACGGGCGATCGGGCGGCATATCGGCAGAAGGACCTGGCGGCGCTGGCGCGGGCGGGATTCTCGCTGGCGATCGCGCGGCGCGTCCTGGCGGCGCCGGACATCGCGGCGCTGGAGCGGCTGGCGCGCGGCGAGGAGGAGTAGGCGCCGATCGAAGGCGCAATCTCGCCGCGAAAGCGCAATCGCTCCCGTGCTACGCTCCCTGCTTCTGCGAGACTCAGCGGTTTCTCAGCTCCGGAGGGATCCATGGTCGAGATGCGCAAGGAGACCGACAGCCTCGGCGTGGTCGAGGTGCCCGCCGACAAGCTCTGGGGCGCCCAGACGCAGCGCTCCCTCGAGCATTTCAGCATCGGCAAGGACCTGATTCCGCGCGAGATGATCACCGCCTACGCGACCTTGAAGAAGGCGGCGGCGCTCGCGAACCACGCCGACAAGCGGCTCGCCGACGAGCCCTTCAAGCTCATCCTCAGCGCCTGCGACGAGATCCTCGCCGGCCAGCATCATGACATGTTTCCGCTCCACGTCTGGATGACCGGCAGCGGCACCCAGTTCAACATGAACGTCAACGAGGTGATCTCCAACCGCTGCTGCGAGCTTGCCGGCACGCCGCTCGGCAGCAAGTCGCCGGTGCATCCCAACGACCACGTCAACATGGCGCAGTCGTCGAACGACACCTTCCCCTCCGCGATGTACATTGCCGCCGCCGTCAACACGAAGCAGCGCCTGGTCCCCGCGGTTGGAGCACTCCGCGACGCGATCGACGCCAAGGCAAAAGAGTGGCGGGACATCGTCAAGATCGGCCGCACCCACATGCAGGATGCGACGCCGCTCACGCTCGGCCAGGAATGGTCGGGCTATGCCGGCATGCTGACCGACGGCCTCGAGCGCATCGAGGCGGCGCTCGGCGGCGTCTATCGCCTGGCGCTCGGCGGCACCGCGGTCGGCACCGGCATCAATTCGGCGCCGGGCTTCGCCGAGGCGGCGGCGGCGGAGATCGCCAGGCTGACCGGCCTCCCCTTCGTCACCGCGCCCAACAAGTTCACCGTGCAGGGCGCCCATGACGCGCTGGTGCAGCTCTCCGGCACGCTCCGCACGCTGGCGGTCTCGCTCTACAAGATCGCCAACGACATCCGCCTGATGTCCTGCGGGCCGCGCGCCGGCTTCGCCGAGCTGGAGATTCCCGAGAACGAGCCCGGCTCTTCCATCATGCCGGGCAAGGTCAACCCGACCCAGTGCGAGGCGCTCACCATGATCGCGGTGCAGGTGATGGCCAACGACGTCGCGGTGGGCTTCGGCGGCGCCGGCGGCTATCTCGAGATGAACGTCTACAAGCCGCTGATCATCTTCAACATCGCCCATGCGATCACCATCCTCAGCGACGGCTGCGTCAATTTCCGCAAGTTCCTGGTCGAGGGTACCAGGCCGAACCTGAAGAAGATCAACGAATACGTCGAGCGCTCGCTGATGCTGGTGACGGCGCTGTCGCCGGTCATCGGCTACGACAAGGCGTCGAAGATCGCCCATTACGCCATGGATCACGACCTGACCCTGAAGGAGGCCGCGCTGAAGCTGGGCTTCGTCTCCGCGGCCGAGTTCGATCGGGTGGTCGATCCCAAGAAGATGGTGACGCCCTACGTGGCGACGTGAGGCGTCGGTCCAGGGCTCCGAGATGACGCCGGAAGCGGGCGCCGACCTGGTCCTCGCCGGCGCCCGTGTCCTCTACGCCAACGGCCAGTCCACCGAGCAGACGGCGCTCGCCGCAGAGCGGCTCGGCCGCGCGCTAGGACTTGGCGTCGCGCTGCTGCCGCGCTGGGGCGAGCTGCAGCTCCAGGCCGACGGCAAGGACGGGAAGATCCTCTCGCAGATCGCCGCGACGCCCGCCGGTGTCAACATGGATCGGGTGGTCGCGGCGATGCAGGCGATCGAGGCGCTGAGCGCCGGCCGGCTTGCGCCCGCGGCGGTGGCGGGAGAGCTCCGTCGCGTCGGCGCGGCGCCGCCGGCACCGCTCTGGCTCTTCACGCTTGCCGCCGGCGCGGGCGGCGTGGCACTCGCCGTGATCTTCGGCGTCGAGCATTGGATCGCGGCAGGCCTCGTCTTCCTCAGCAGCGCGGTCGGTGCCATCCTCCGCCGCGGCCTGGCGCGCTACACGGGGAACCTCTTCATCCAGCCGTTCTGCGCCGCCCTCCTCGCCGGCCTCGTCGGCGCGCTGGCGGTGCGCTGGAATCTCAGCTCCTCGCTGCGGCTGGTGGCGGTCTGTCCCTGCATGATCCTGGTGCCGGGACCGCATGTGCTGAACGGCGCCCTCGACCTCGTCGCCGGCCGGATGCATCTCGGCGCCGCGCGGGTGCTCTACGCAACGCTGGTCGTGACCGCAATCTCGGTCGGATTGCTGCTCGGGCTTGCGCTTCTGGGCGTCTCGCTGCCGGTGGACGAGCCCGGCCGATCCGTTCTCCTGTGGCAGGACGTCGTCGCCGCCGGCGTCGCCGTCGCTTCCTACGGCATCTTTTTCTCGATGCCGGCGGCCATGCTGGCCTGGCCGGTGGCGGTCGGCATGCTGGCGCACGCGCTCCGCTGGGCGGCCCTCGCGGTGCTCGGCGCCAACCTCGCCGTCGGCGCCTGCATCGCCTCGCTGGTGGTGGGATCGATTTTGACGCCGGTCGCCCGGCGCTGGCACATGCCGTTCGCCGCCATCGGCTTCGCCTCCGTGGTCTCGATGATCCCCGGCGTCTTCCTGTTCCGGATGACCAGCGGCCTGGTCGAGATCGCGGACAGTCCCGCGGCGCCCTGGGAGCTGGTGCGGGCGACCATCGCCAACGGCGCCACCGCGACCGCGATCGTCCTGGCGATCAGCGTCGGCCTCATCGTGCCGAAGCTGCTGATCGACTACGTCGGCGCGCGGCGGGCCGAGGGACGGACGGCGAGACCCGTCCGGGCGGATTGACGCCGCGCCGCCGCAGCGGCTGCCCGGCTCAGGACTCCACCGCCTTCGGCTTTGCGGATTTTGCGGGCGCCGGGGTCTCCATTGCCACCCGCGCAGGTGGCGCATTGCCGGCCCGGTCGACGCCGAAATAGACCGTCCGGTGCGGAAACGGCATCTCGATGCCCTTGGCGTCGAACGCCTTCTTCATGCGCCGATTGAACTCGCGCCCGATCGCCCATTGCCGGATCGGCAGCGTCTTCAGCCGCACCTTGACGATGACGGCCGAGTCCTCGAAGCGGTCGACGCCGACGACCTCGAGCGGCGCCAGCATGTAGACGCCGAATTCCGGATCCGATTTCAGCTCCTCGGCGACGCCCTTCAGCACCGCGATCACCTCGTCGGTATCCTCGCGGTAGGAGACGCCGACATCGGCGACGTAATAGGAGAAATCCCGAGTCAGGTTCTGCACCGCCGTCACGTCGCTGAAGGGGATGGTGTGCACTGTGCCGGCCATGTCGCGCAGCTTGAGGCAACGGACGGAGATCGACTCGACCACGCCGGAATGGCCGTTGCCGACATCGACGACGTCGCCCACCGCCAGCGTGTCCTCGATCAGGATGAAGAGGCCGGTGATGACGTCCTTGACCAGCGCCTGGGAGCCGAAGCCGATGGCGAGGCCGACGATGCCGGCGCCGGCCAGCAGCGGCCCGATGTCGACGCCGATCTCGGAGAGCACGATCAGGATCACCATCACCGCCAGCACGATCATCATGGCGGTGCGCAGCAGCGGCAGCAGCGTGCGCGTCCGCGCGCTGCGCAGCATCGGCCGACCCTCGCCGTCCACCGCGGCGAGATAGCGCTCCACCGTGGAGCTGAACATTTCCCACACCACCAGCGCCACCAGCAGCACGGCGCCGATCGCGATCACCGCGCTGGTCACCCGTCGCCCGAGGCTGGAATCGAACCAGCTGAAGGTGTCCAGCCCCCAGGCCTGCAGCAGCGCCAGCAGGGCGAAGAGATAGATCACCACCGAGGCGACGATCGACAGCACGGGGATGTAGCGGTTGGCGCGCCGCTCCAGGGTCGGGAAGCGGTCCTTGAGCTCCGGCTTGATGGCGAAGCCGCGCTCGGCGAGCCGCAGCACCAGCCGCACCAGGAGCCGCGCGCCCACCACCAGCACGACGCTCAGCACCGTCGCCCGGAGCACGAAGCCGAAGCCGCCGGGCACCTGCAGCGCATAGACAGCGAAGACGCCGATGATGTAGACGATCGCCAGCACGTGCCAGGTGTCGGCGAGGCGGGCGCGCAGGATGCGCCAGCTGCCGCCCTCGGCGCTCTCGCCCGTGCGCGGCTTGCCGCGGATGAAGCCGCCGAAGCTCTGGCGGTTCTGCAGCACGAAGATGATGGCGAGAACCGCCAGCACCAGGGCGACGGCCTTCAGCAGCGTCGCATAGACGCCGCCGGGGACGCCGAGCCACCAGGACGCCTCCGTCACCCCGTAGCCGTAGACCGACCAGGAGATGAAGCGGCGCGACCAGATATAGAGATAGGTCCGCGTCTCCAGGTCCATGCCGATCAGCGTCATCGGCGCGTTCGGCGTCATCAGCACGCCGCGGGCGAGCACCAGGAGCGCGCGCGCCAGCACGCTGGCATGGATCATCACCTCGGCGACCCGCGCGGTGCCGAAGCGCGGCTGCACCAGCGGCAGCACGAAATAGGCGGCGGCGGCGAAGGCGGCGATCGGCAGCAGCTCGAGGAGCGTGCGCAGCGCCGTCAGCGCGATGCGCAACGTGATGTGCCCGCTCGAGCGGGCGGCGAGCGCCTGCTTGGGGCGGGCGAGCAGAGTTCGGACGGCGAACTCCGCCACGATGGCGAGGCCGAAGACGACCGCGAGGTGGATCAGGATCTCGCCCCAGCGGGCGCGCGCGGCCTCGTCGGCGGCCTGTGCCTCGATCCAGGCGATGAGCCGTGGCGCATCGATGATGACCGCCGCGGTGGCGAGGATCTCGCCGCTGATGGCGTCGAGCTGCTGCGAGAGCCGGCCGACGAAGGTGGGCGGCGCCTCCTCCGGCTGCGGCGTAGCGGCGCGCTGTGCCGCGATGAGGGCGCGGAGCTGCTGCACCAGCCGCGCCCGGTCCTGATCGTTCTGCAGGGTATCGACCAGGCGCTGCAGCTCCTCGACGCTGACGCTCGCGGGCGGCGGCGGGCTGGCAGGCGGCGCTTTGGTCTCCGCCATCGCCGGCGCCGCGGCGAGCGAGAGCGCGAGCAGCAGCGCCGCCAGGAGGATGCGGAATGGCGCGGGGATCGACATGGCGCGGGAGCTTACCCGCGACGGCCCGCGGGCGCCAAGACCGGCGGCTGGGTCATTTTCCGACCCGCTCGCCCGCGGCAAGGCTAGAAATCGAACCCGGCGAGGTTCAGCGCCACGCTCACCAGCAGCCCGGCGCCCGACAGCACCAGCACGGTGCCGGAGACCCGATTCACCCAGTCGAGATGGGTCATGTGGGCGAAGCGCCGGAGCGCGGTGATGCCGAAGCTGAGCCCCAGCCACCACAGCAGCGAGCCCAGGAAGACGCCGCCGACCATCACCCAGACATCGACGAGCGCGACGCTTTCGCGCTCGAACCCCACCTTGGCGAAGATCGCGGCGAAGGCGAGGATGGTGATCGGGTTGGTGATGGTGAGGGCGAAGGTGGAGGCGAAGCTGGCGGCGAGATTCTCGCCGGTGATCGGCTGCGGCTCCTCGCGGCCGCGCTTGAACAGGGCGCGCATGCCGATGAACAGCAGGTAGAGCCCGCCGAGCGCGCCCAGCGGCTCCTGATACCCGAGCAGCCAGTCCCGCACCACCGTGAGGCCGAGGCCGGCGGTGATGCCGAAGATCACGTCGGCGGTGGCGGCGCCGACGCCGGAAAGGATGCCGAAGAGCGCGCCCTCGAAGAAGGTGCGGCGGACGCAGAGCACGCCCACCGGCCCGACCGGCACCGCGATCACCATGCCGACGACGACGCCTTTGACGAGGTAGAGCAGCGTTTCCGGCACGGATCCGAATCGAGTGGGCGGGAAAGGGCTCGCAGTCATGCCCGGTCCCCGCGGCTGGCGCAACCCGAGAATGCCCCGCGCCCCCTGTACGGCGCGGGCGAAATCCCTATGTTTCCCTGTGTCGAAGGGATCGATCGCGAGCGGGGCGGAGCCGATGGCGGATGACGGCGAGAACCGGCTGCTGAGCCGGGTGAAGAAGAAGCTGGTGGAGAGCAAGGAGCGCTGGGCCCGCGAGGGCCGCCTCCTCACCGGCCGCCGCGTCCGGCCGGATGCGGAGCGCCTGCCGCCCGGCCAGCGCCGGGTGGAGAACTGGCCGATCCTCGACCTCGGCATCCAGCCCGACGTGCCGCTCGACCGCTGGCGGCTCGAGGTCGACGGGCTGGTCGAGAACCCCATCGGCTGGAACTGGGAGAGCTTCCGCGCCCAGCCGCAGTTCCGCGACGTCTCCGACATCCACTGCGTGACCCAGTGGTCGCGCTATGACAACCGCTGGGAGGGCGTCTCGGCGAAGCACCTCATCGCCGTCGCCAGGCCGAAGCCGGAAGCGAAGTTTCTGCTGTTCACCAGCTACGACGACTACACCACCAACCTGCCGCTCGCCGATTTCGACGACGAGGACGTGCTGCTGGCGCACTCCTGGCAGGGCAAGCCGATCTCCCGCGACCATGGCGGCCCCGTGCGCGCCATCGTGCCGAAGCTATACTTCTGGAAGAGCGCGAAATGGATCCGCCGCATCACCTTCATGGCGGAGGACCGCGCGGGCTTCTGGGAGCAGCACGGCTATCACATGCACGGCGATCCCTGGACGGAGGAGCGCTATGGCTGAGGCGGCACCCGCAGGCGCGCACGACTTCACCTTCGCCGGCATCGACGGCGGCCGGCTGCCGCTCGCCGATTTCCGCGGCAAGCCGGTGCTGGTGGTGAACACCGCCTCCTTCTGCGGCTACACGCCGCAATACGCCGATCTCGAGGCGCTCTACCGCCGCTACCGCGACCGCGGCCTGGTGGTGCTCGCGGTGCCGTCAAACGATTTCGGCGCCCAGGAGCCCGGCACCGCCGCCGAGATCAAGCAATTCTGCTCGACCTATCGCGTGAGCTTCCCGATCGCCGGCAAGGAGCACGTGATCGGCAGCGGCGCCCATCCCTTCTATCGCTGGATCGAGGCGGAGCTCGGCGAGGGCGGGGTGCCGCGCTGGAACTTCCACAAATACCTGCTGGCGCCGGACGGCAGCCTGGCCGGCGCCTGGCCTTCCGCGGTGAAGCCGCAGGCGCCGGAAATCGTCGAAGAGATCGAGCGGCTCCTCTAAGCTCGCTTTCGCCGCGCCGCCCTCCGGCGCGCGGGTGCGAGCGCGGAGGACCTTGCCGATGGCGGAGGCGGCCCAGAGATCGACGCAGCAGCGCCGCGCCTTCGCGCTGCTCGCCGTGCCGGTGCTGCTCTTCGGCACCGCCTGGCCGGTGAACAAGCTGGCGCTCGCGGGCATGCCACCGCTCTGGTTCGCCGCCGGCCGCGTCGCAGTGGGCGCCCTCATCTCCTTCCTGCTGCTGGCGGCGCTGCGCCAGCTCCGTCGCCCGACGCGCCGCGACCTGCCGATCATCCTGACGGTAGGGCTGCTGCAGCTCGCGCTCTTTTTCCTCCTCACCAACGAGGCGCTCGCCCATCTGCCCGCCGGCCGCTCGGTGGTGCTCTCCAGCACCACGACGCTCTGGCTGGTGCCGATCACCCTCATCACCGGCGAGCCGATCCCGCCGCTGCGCTGGCTCGGCGTCGGCGCCGGGCTCGCCGGCATCGTGACCCTCGCCAATCCCTGGAGCCTCGACTGGCGCGCGCCCGGCGTCGCCCTCGGCCACCTCTATCTGTTGCTGGCAGCGCTCGCCTGGGCCTGCGCCATCGTCCATGCCCGGCGCCATCGCTGGAACCTCGCGCCGCTGCAGCTGCTGCCGTGGCAGATGCTGCTGGCGGCGCTCGTGCTGCTGCCGGTGACGCTGCTCCTCGATCCCGATCCCCGCATCGAGCCGAGCCTCACTGTCATCGGCGGCTTCCTCTACGTCGCCGTGCTCTCGGGGCCGCTCGCCTCCTGGACCGCGGTGCTGGTGGCGCGCGATCTGCCGACGGTGGTGAGCTCGCTCGGGTTTCTCGGCATCCCGGCGCTGGGCCTGCTGCTCTCCACCACCCTCCTCGGCGAGCCGGTGACCTGGTCGCTGGGCGGCGGCGCCGCGCTCATCCTCGCTGGCGTGGCGCTCGCCATCCTGGCGCCGGCGCGGCTCACGCCGCCGCCAGCAGCGACCAGCGCTCCACCGCCGCGCTGATCCGCGTCGCCAGCGCCTCGCTCACCGGCACCATCGGCAGGCGGACCTCCGGCGAGGCGATGAGGCCGGAGCGCCAGAGCCAGTGCTTGATCGGCGCCGGGCTCGGCTCGGCGAAGAGGAGCGCCACCACCTCGGCGAGCTCGCGCCAGAGCGCGAGCGCCTCGGCGCGCTCGCCGGCCAGCAGGCGGCGCCGCACCTCGGCGAAGGCGGCGGGCCCCGCATGGGCGGAGGCGAGAATGCCGCCGTCGGCGCCGTGAGCGAGCGCGGAGAAGAATTGCGCATCCTCGCCGGTCAGCACCGAGAAGCCGCCGGGGCGCGCACCCAGCAGGTCGAAGCTCTGCGAGGCGATGGCGCAGCAGTCCTTGATGCCGACGATCCGCTCGTGCGCGGCGAGCCGCAGCACCGTCTCGTTGGCGAGGTTGACGCCGGTCCGGTAGGGGATGTTGTAGAGGAGGATCGGCTTGCAGCTCGCCTCGGCGAGCGCGGCGAAATGGCGGTAGAGCCCTTCCTGGGAGGGGCGCGTGTAGTAGGGGCAGGCGACGAGATAGCCGTCGACCGGCCAGTCGCCGCGCTCGGCGATCAGGCGCACCAGCTTGCCGGTGTCGCAGCCGGAGAGACCGAGATAGAGCGGCAGCCGGCCCTCCAGCGCGAGCGCCGTGCGCTTCACCAGCCGCTCGGTCTCCGCGCCGTCGAGGGTCATTCCCTCGCCGGTAGTGGCGGCGAGGATGAGCCCGGAGAGCGGCGTCTCCAGATAGTGACGGACCAGCCCTTCGAGCGCCTTCTCGTCGAGGGCGCCGTCCCGGAACGGCGTGATCAGCGGCAGCCAGATGCCGTCGAGCGGTCTTCGGTCGGAAACGGCAGGCGATGCAGACATGGGTCCTCTCCTGGGGTTGCGGCACCGCCGGCAGGGAGAGGCATCAGACATGAAAAGGCCCCGTCCGTTGCCGGCGGGGCCCTGGGTGATCGGTCGCGCGTCGGTCGCGTCAGCGCGCAGCAATCTCCTCGAGCCCCGGCAGCAGCCCGGGCTTTCGAGTGTTGGCGGCGGTGACGCGTGCGGTGTCCATGGGAGCGAGACTAGGGGCGGCGGCGACCGCCGTCAATCGATGCGTCACGACGCCACCACCCGCTCCGGCGCGGGCGCCGCCGGCGGGCCGCGGGGGACGGCGGCGAGATCGGGGAGATCGCGCGCGCTGGCGAGGATGCGCACCGCGAGCTGCCCGACGCGGCCGCGGATCTCGATCTGATGCCGCGGCGCCGCGCCGAGGTCGACGCCGGCGCGGGTCACCACCGCCTCGGAGACCACGAGCTCGGACTCGTAGTCCTTGGTGAGGCCCTCGAGGCGGCTCGCGGTGTTGACGCTGTCGCCGACCGCGGTCACCGAGACCGCATGGCCGTAGCCCATCTCGCCGACGATCGCCGGGCCGGTATGGATGCCGATGCCGATCTTGAGCGGACCCGGCAGATCGTGGGCGAGCGTGCGATTGAGGTGGTCGAGCCGCTCCGACATCGCCTTCGCCGCCACCAGCGCCTCGCGGCAGCCGGCCTCGACGCCGCGGTCGAGACCGAAGAGCGCCATCACGCCGTCGCCGATGAACTTGTCGACGCGGCCGCCCGCCGCCTCCACCGCGTGGCCCATCTCGCCGAAATAGCGGTTGAGCAGGAACACCACGTCATAGGGCAGCTTCTGCTCGGAGAGCTGGGTGAAGGCGCGCAGATCGGCGAACAGGATCGCGATCTCGCGCTCGCTGCCGGCGAGGTAGCTCGGCCGGCGGAAGCCGTCGCGGGCGGTGGCGGTCACCGGCAGCAGCGGCGTCACCCGAAGATTACCGCGCGGACGGAGCTGGCAGGCGAGCCGGACGTCAGGCGCGGCGGCGACGCGGTCCAGCACCTTGCGCTCCTCGAGCGAGGGCGGCGGCATCGCCTGCTCCGGTCCTTCGACGCGGATCCGGCAGGTGGAGCAGCGGCCGCGGCCGCCGCAGACCGAGGCGTGCGGAATGCCGGCAAGCCGGCTCGCCTCCAGCACCGAGACGCCGGGCAGGATCTCCACCACGCGGCCGCTCGGATAGACGAGGCGCAGGATGCCGCGCCGGCGCTGCCACTGCCGGCGTAGCGCGCGCGCCGCCAGCACCACCAGCAGCGAGGCGAGGAAGCCCCAGCGCACCCAGACCACCATCTCGGTGACGAAAGCGGCGTCGGCCGGATTGGGCGGATGCGGGTGCAGCCGCTGCAGCCGCGCGACCCAGGCGGGGTCGGCCGCCATCTCCATCACCTCGCGGCCGCCCTCGAAGAATCCCAGGATCGCGAAGGTCGGCAGCAGCAGCGCGAAGGCGAAGAGGAACGGCTGCCAGCGTGGGTACCAGGGCCTGAGCTTGAGCCAGGAGCGGAAGCCCAGCATGGCATGGATCCAGGCGATCACCAGCACAGCGAGTTGCAGCCCGCCCCGCCACGGGCTCAGCACGAAGAAGGTGTAGAGCAGCGACGCGTAATAGCCGTAATCGGCGCCGAAGAAGGTGTCGGCGACGCGCGTCTGCAGCACGTGCTCGGTGAGCAGGAAGGGAATGCAGAATCCGAGCACCAGCTGCGTCGCGTCGGCCGGCGGCATCCGGAGCGAGCGGCGCTGCCAGAGCGCCCAGAGCGCCAAGCTGTAATGGATCGCGAAGGCGCCGTAGAGCGCGAGCGTGCCGATCGGACTCGCCCAATAGCTGTAAATCACCTCCAGCACGCGATCCATCAGCCCGACGGAGACGAGTCCGAGCGAGTGGTTGATGAAATGCGTCACCACGTAGAGGAACATCACGATGCCGGAGCCGAGCCGCAGCTTCCGGATCATTCCCACCTCCGAACTTGCCTCGCGCGCCGCGACAGATTACACCGATTTTAGTTGCAAACACGGCTGCATTGACGCCAATGCGGCCCGCGTCGGAGTGCCGAGCGACAACGAGCATTCGGCAGCGAGCGGCGGCAGGGTAGCACGATCGGAGGAGAGTCTTGGCGAGTGCGAATGCGGAGCCGATGATCGCGGTTCGCCACCTCAGCAAGCGGTTCGGCGCCATCGTCGCGGTGAACGACATCTCCTTCTCGGTGGGACAGGGCGAGGTGCTGGGCTTCCTCGGGCCGAACGGCGCCGGCAAGTCCACCACCATGAAGATGATCACCGGGTTCCTGGCGCCGAGCGACGGCAGCGCCTCGATCTGCGGCGCCGACGTTGCGACGTCGCCGATCGCCGCCAAGCGCCAGATCGGCTATCTGCCCGAGGGCGCGCCCTCCTATCCCGATATGACGCCGGCGGCCTTCCTGGACTTCGTCGCCCACATCCGCGGCTTCGGCGGCGCCGAGGCGCGCCAGCGCATCGCCACGGCGGTCGAGCGCACCGCGCTCGAGAGCGTGCTGCAGCAACCGATCGACACGCTCTCCAAGGGCTTCAAGCGGCGCGTCGGCCTCGCGCAGGCGCTGCTGCACGATCCGCCGGTGCTGATCCTCGACGAGCCGACCGACGGCCTCGACCCCAACCAGAAGCACGAGGTGCGGAAGCTCATCAACGCGCTGGCGCCGGAGAAGGCGATCATCATCTCGACTCATCTCCTGGAGGAGGTCGATGCCGTCTGCAGCCGCGCCGTGGTGATCGCCAACGGGCGCCTCGTCGCCGACGGCACGCCCGGCGAGCTGGCGCAGCGCTCGCGCCACCACAACGCCGTGCGCCTGGTGCTCAAGACCGGCATGGCGCAGGCGGCGGTCGAGATCGCGCGGCTCGCCGGCGTCGCCAGCGTCGAGCAGATCGAGGACAGCGAGGGCGAGGCGCTGATGATCTTCCCGCGCGACGGCCGCTCGATCGTCGCCGAGGTGGCCGACCTCGCCCGCGACCGCCGCTGGGAAGTGGCTGGGCTCAGCGTCGAGCGCGGCCGGCTCGACGACGTCTTCCGCACCGTCACCGCAGCCTCCTGACCGCCGGCATCCATGCACAACACCCTCGTCATCGTCCGCCGCGAGCTCGCGAGCTATTTCGCAACCCCGCTCGCCTACGTCTTCATCGTGATCTTCCTGGTGATGGCGGGATCGCTCGCCTTCTTCGCCGGCAACTTCTTCGAGCGCGGCCAGGCGGACCTGCAGCCCTTCTTCACCTTCCATCCCTGGCTCTACCTCGTGCTGATCCCGGCGCTCGCCATGCGGCTCTGGGCGGAGGAGCGCAAGAGCGGCACCATCGAGCTGCTGCTGACGCTGCCCGTCTCCATGACCGAGGCAGTGGTGGGAAAATTCCTCGCGAGCTGGATCTTCGCCGGCATCGCGCTGGCGCTCACCTTCCCGTTCTGGATCACTGTCAACTACCTCGGCCACCCCGACAACGGCGTCATCCTGGCGAGCTACCTCGCGAGCTTCCTGATGGCGGGCGCCTTTCTCGCCGTCGGCGCCTGTCTCTCGGCGCTCACCAAGAACCAGGTGATCGCCTTCGTGATCACCGCGGCGATCTGCTTTCTCTTCACCGTGAGCGGCTCCGGCCTGGTGATCGGCTTCCTCAAGGGCTGGGCGCCGCAGGCGCTGCTCGACACCGTCGTCAATTTCAGCTTCCTCGGCCATTTCAACGCCATCGTGCGCGGCGTCATCGACCTGCGCGATGCCGTCTTCTTCTTCTCGGTGATCGCGTTCTTCCTCTACGCCAACGCGATCATCGTCGACCTCAAGAAAGCGGATTGAGGCAGCGCCCGCGATGAAACTCTTCTCGCTTTCCCGCCGCGCGATCGCGCTCGTGAGCCTTGTCTCGGCCGCGGTGCTCTTCGTCTCCGTCAACGTGATCGCCAATCACGTGCTGCGCTCGAGCCGCATCGATCTCACCGCCGGGCATCTCTACACGCTCTCCGAGGGCACGCGGAAGACGCTGGCGGAAATCCAGGAGCCGATCACGCTGCGCTTCTACTACTCGCAGAAGCTCGGCGACGAGATCCCCTCCTACGGCGTCTACGCCCAGCGCGTGCGCGAGACGCTGCAGGAATACGCGGCGATCGCCAACGGCAAGATCAATCTGCAGATCATCGACCCGCAGCCCTTCTCGCCGGAGGAGGATCGGGCGGTGGCGCTGGGCCTGCAGGGCGTGCCGCTCGATCAGGGCGGCGAGAAGGTCTATTTCGGCCTGGCAGCCACCAATTCGACCGACGACCAGGAGTTGATCCCGTTCTTCCAGCCGGAGCGCGAGCGCTTCCTGGAATACGACCTTACCAAGATGATCCACTCGGTGGCGGCACCGAAGAAGACCGTGGTGGGCCTGATCAGCTCGCTGCCGCTGGAGGGCGATTTCGCCGCGGCGATGCAGGGCCAGCCGCTCAGGCCCTATGCCATCCTCAATCAGCTGCGCCAGCTCTACGAGGTGCGCACGCTCGCCACCGATTTCGACAAGGTGGACCCGGCGGTGGACGTGCTGATGATCGTCCATCCGGAGCACCTGCCGCCGAAGACGCTCTACGCCATCGACCAGTTCGTGCTGGGCGGCGGGCGGGCGCTGGTCTTCGTCGATCCCTATTCCGAGACCGAGGTCAGCCATCCCAACCGCTTCAATCCCCAGGGCGGCGCCAGCAGCAGCGATCTGCCGACGCTGTTCAAGGCCTGGGGCGTCGAGCTCAAGCCGAACGTAGTGGCGGGCGACCTGGAGGCGGCGCGCAAGGTGAACGCCGGCGGCGGCACGCCGGTCGACTATGTCGGCTGGCTCTCGCTCAAGGGCGACGATCTCAATCACGACGATCTCGTCACCGGCGATCTCGACAGCATCAACATGGCGAGCGCCGGCATCCTGGAGCCGGTGAAGGGCGCCAAGACCAAGATGGTGCCGCTGATCGAGACATCGACCCAGTCCGAGGAGATCCCCGTCGAGAAGATCGAAGGCATGCCGGACGTCTCCGGCCTCCTCGACAGCTTCAAGCCGAGCGGCAAGCACCTGGTGCTGGCGGCGCGCATCACTGGCCCGGCGGAGACCGCCTTCCCCGACGGCCCGCCGAAGCCCGCCGAGGCGAAGAAGGACGCGAGCGACAAGACGGCGGCCGATCCCGCCAAGTCCGGCGACGCCGCGACGCCGGCGGAGACGCCGCAGATCAAGGTGGCGAAGCAGCCGATCAACGTGATCGTCGTCGGCGATACCGACATCCTCGACGACCGCTTCTGGGCGCAGACCCAGGACTTCTTCGGCCAGCAGGTGGTGATCCCGGTGGCGAGCAACGGCGACTTCGTCGCCAACGCCGTCGAGGTGCTGGGCGGCGGCAACGACCTCATCAGCTTGCGCAGCCGCGGCACCGCGGCACGGCCCTTCGACGTCGTGAACGAGATCCAGGCACAGGCGGAGCAGCGCTACCGCGCCAACGAGAAGGCGCTCGAGGACAAGCTCAAGGCGACCGAGGACAAGATCAAGGACATCCAGCAGAACAAGGAGGGCACCGTTACCCTCACCACCGAGCAGAGCCAGGCGATCGACAATTTCCGCGGCGAGATGATCCGTACCCGCCAGCAGCTCCGCCAGGTGCAGCGGGCGCTGCGCCAGAACATCGACCGGCTGAAGCTCCGGCTGGAGTTCTTCGACATCGCCTTCATTCCGATCCTGGTCGGAATCGCGGCCCTGGTGCTGGGCGCGGTGCGGCTCAACCGCCGCAAGCGCCCGACGCTCCACGCCTGATCCGAGGAACATCCCCATGCAAGCCAAGGGAGCCCTGGCACTCGCCGCCGCCGCCGCCGTCTCGGCCGTGGTGGCCGCCGCCGTCGCGTTCACCGGCGGGCCCGCCGCCATCGATCCCCTCGTCGGCAAGCCGGTGCTGCCCAAGGTCGCGCCGGAGCTCGCCGACGTCGCCAAGGTGGTGCTGCTGCACGCCGGCAACACCATCACCTTCGTGCAGCAGGACAAGGTCTGGAAAGTCGCCGAGAAGGACGACTACCCGGCCGATCCCGCCAAGATCCGCAAGATGCTGCTGGGCTTGGCGGAGATCAGCTTCGTCGAGCCGAAGACAGCCCAGAGCAGCCTCTATCACCGGCTCAACCTCGGAGACCCCAGCCAGCCGAAGGCGCAGTCGACCTCGGTGCAGGTGTTCGATGCCAAGGGCGGCGTGCTCGGCTCGGTGATCGTCGGCAAGCGTCGCATCGACGAGCTGGGCGGCGGCAATGACGGCGTCTATATCCGCCTGCCGGGCGAGCCCCGCACCTGGCTCGCCCGCGGCACCCTCGATCTCGACGGCGACGTCACCCAATGGCTCGACCGCAGCATCGCCGACATCAAGGAGGCCCGCATCAAGGAGGCGGTGATCCACGAGGCGGACGGCACCACGCTCACCATCAGCCGCGACAAGCCCGAGGACAAATTCGCCCTCAAGGAGCTGCCCGCCGGCCGCAAGCTCAAGAGCGACACCACGCTGGTCGAGCCCGCCACCATCCTGCAGGGCTTCGAGCTCACCGACGTCAAGGCGGCGAAGAACCTGACCCAGCCGCAGGACGGGCTCACCAAGGCCGACTACACGACCTTCGACGGCCTCACCGTCCACGCCACGCTGGCGAAGCAGGGCACCGAGGACTGGGTCCGGCTCAGTGCCGATGCCTCCGACGACAAGGCGAAGAGCGAGGCGGTGAAACTCGCCGCGCGCTGGAACCCCTGGGTCTATGGCATCCCGTCCTACAAGGCGGATGCGATCCATCCGAAGCTCGAGGACCTGCTGGAGCCGCTGCCGGCGAAGCCCGCCGCCGGCCAGAGCAGCCCGGCGCCATCGCCGCCCAAGGCCCAGTGATCCCGGCCTCGCCGGTTTCCCCCTGCGTCGGGGTCTGCACTCTCGATCCGGTGAGCGCGCTGTGTCGCGGCTGCCTGCGCAGCATCGAGGAGATTGCCGGCTGGCCGCGCTTCGATGCCGAGGAGAAGCGCCGTGTGCTGGCGGCGCTGCCGCAGCGGCAGGCGCGGCTCAAGAGCGAGGACGCGGGCTCAGCGTCCGCCTGACCCCGTGCCGTTGCGGATCGGGCGCCGCGACGCTCAGTTGATCGGCAGCGGGTATTTCCCGGTATAGCCGGTGGCGCGGCTCGGCTGCGCCTCGGTATAGCAGTCGACGGTCGCCAGCGTGCGATAGCAGTACTGCACGGGGATCGGCGGCGGCGGCGCATCCGCCTCGACCGGCGAAGGCTCGGTGGATTTCCAGCGGCTCTGCGGCGCCGCGAACTCGGCACGGTCCTGCCATGCATTGCAGGCGGCGAGGCTGATCAGCAGGAGCATCGCGCTCGTGACGGTCAGCAGACGACGGGACAACAGCATTTCGGAGCCCTTGTTCGAGCCGGGCGCGACAGCGCAGGTGGCCCGCGCTAATGTCCTAAGCTCATTGGGTTAATCTTCCGTTGACGCTTGCTGCCTGCACGCGCATGAAAACCGGACCGCCATGAAACCTGCGATTGCTTCCACCCTCCTCATCGCCGCCGTCGCGCTCGCGGCCTGCCAAGGGGCGGAGAGCTGGACCAAGCCCGGCGCGAGCCGCGAGACCGTGCGCGCCGACCTCAGCGAATGCCAGGAAGAGGCGCGGGCGGCCACCGCGCAGGATACCAACATCGACAATGACATCATGGCCACGCGATCGCAGGACTGGCAGCGCACCGGCACGCTCGGCGCCAAACGCAGCGCCTTCAACCTGGGGGATCAGCAGCACGCCTCCGACGTCATCGCCCGCTGCATGGGTGCCAAGGGCTACGAGCCGGCTTCCTGAGGCACATCGGCTTCCGACCGGGCTGGACAGTTGAGCTTGCCGATCCATCTGCTAGGGTGGCGCGAACCGGTCCGGGGTGCCGCCACGCCTGGAGCTGAGACCAAATGCCTGATCATTTAAGAGGGTTTCGATCCCGATGAGACGGCATTGCGTCCGATTTTCGCGTCACTGACCCTCCGGCATCCGGTCCATGTCCGATAGGCCGACGAGCCTCGCTCCCGATCCTCCCGGCGCCGCATCCGGCGATCCCTACGAGGGGCTGCCGGTGGCGGTCCAGATTACCGACGCCGCCGGACGTCTGCTGACCGTCAACCGCGCCTGGAGCGCCCTCCTCGGCTATGAGCGCCATGAGGTCATCGGGCGCCCGCTCGGCGGGTTCATGACCGCGAGCGCGGCGGAGAAGCTGCGCGGCGCCGGCTGGCCGACGGGCGCCGGGGGACGGGCTCGGCGCGAGCTCGAGCTTCGCTTCATCAGCCGCTCCGGTGCCGAGCGCCGGCTGCTGCTCCAGGGCCAGACGGTGCATGACGGGGCCGCCAGGGAGATCCGCAACCTCGACGTGCTCGTCGACTTGCACGGCCGCGAGGCGGATCAGGCCGCCCGAGGCATGTTGGCCTCTATCGTCCAGTCCACCAACTCCGCCGTCATCAGCAAGACCCTGGACGGCATCGTCACGAGCTGGAACCGCGGCGCCGAGCGGATGTTCGGCTACCGCGCGGAGGAAATGATCGGACAGCCGATCACCCGCATCGTGGCGCCCGAGCAGAGCGCGGAGATGCGCGACATTCTGCAGCGGATCGGACGCGGCGAGCAGATCGCACACTTCGAGACCGAGCGACGACACAAGAATGGGCAAAGCGTCTACGTCACCCTCGATATCTCGCCGATCTACGACGAGGAAGGACGCGTCGTCGGTGCATCGAAGATCGCGCACGACGTCACCGAGCGAAGAAAGGCGGAATCGGAGCTGCGCGCGCGCGAGGCGCATCTGCGCGCCGTGCTGGAGACGGTACCGGACGCCGTCATCGTGATCGACGGGCGGGGGCTGATCCAGTCCTTCACGCCGTCGGCGCAGCGCCAGTTCGGCTACACCGCCGAGGAGGTGCTCGGCCAGAACGTCAAAATGCTGATGCCGACGCCCTATCGCGAGGCGCATGACGGCTACATCCACCGCTACCTCGCCACCGGCGAGCGGCGCATCATCGGCATCGGCCGTGTCGTGGTGGGACGGCGCAAGGACGGCTCCACCTTTCCGATGGAGCTCGCCGTCGGCGAGGTGACAGCCGGCAATACGCAGCGATTCATCGGCTTCGTGCGCGATCTGACCGAGCGGCAGGAGGTGGAGCGCCGCCTGCAGGAGCTGCAGTCCGAGCTGATGCACGTTTCGCGCCTGTCCGCCATGGGGCAGATGGGCGCCGCGCTCGCGCACGAGCTGAACCAGCCGCTGACCGCCATCATGAATTACTCCCAGGCGGTGAAACGGCTCAACGAGACGGGCGGCGGCCAGTCCGCGCGCGCGAACGAGGTGATGGGAAAGATCTCCGAGCAGGCGCTGCGCGCCGGGCAGGTCATCCGGCGCCTGCGGCAATTCGTCGAGAAGGGCTCCACCGATCACGATCCCGAGGACATCAACAAGGTCGTCGAGGAGGCCTGCGCGCTGGCGCTGGTCGGCACGAGGGAAAGCGGCGTGCGCGCCGAGCTCCTGCTGGCGCCCGATCTGCCGCCGGTCCTGATCGACAAGATCCAAGTTCAGCAGGTAGTGCTGAACCTGGTGCGCAACGCCGTCGAGGCGATGAACGGGAGCGAGCGGCGCGACCTCGAAGTGGTGACCGCCCGCGCCCCCGATGGCATGATATCGGTCACCGTCGCGGACACTGGGCCCGGTCTCGCCAAGCCGGTATTGCAGCAGCTGTTCCAGCCCTTTGTCACCACGAAGGAGAAAGGCATGGGCATCGGCCTCTCGATCTGCCGCTCCATCATCCACGCGCATGGCGGCGGTATCTCCGCGCAGTCCAATCCCGGCGGCGGCACCCGGTTCGTCTTCACCCTGCCGCCGACCGGAGAAGCGGACGGCAGCGATGCCGGCTGAAGCAACCGTCCATATCGTCGATGACGACGAGGCGATCCGGGATTCGCTGTCGCTGCTGCTGGAAAGCGCCGGTTTCGCGGTTGCGACATATCCCTTCGCCGAGGCGTTCCTTGCCGCGGCGCCGCAGAGCGGCGGGGGCTGTCTGGTGATCGACGTGCGGATGCCCGGCATGGGCGGGCTCGAGCTGCAGCAGGAGCTGGCGCGCCGCGGCCGCCGGATTCCGGTGATCGTGATCACCGGCCACGCCGACGTGCCGCTCGCCGTGCAGGCGATGAAGGCGGGCGCGGTCGACTTCGTGGAGAAGCCCTTCGAGGAGTCGACGATCGTCGGCGCCATCCGCCGAGCCTTCGACCTCGGCGTCGAGACCGCCCGGGCGGAAGCCGCCGGCGCCGAGATCGGCCAGCGCCTGCAATCGCTCACCGCCCGCGAGCGCGAAGTGCTGGACGCGCTCGTCGCCGGCAAGCCCAACAAGATCATCGCCTATGATCTCGCGATCAGTCCGCGCACCGTCGAGATCCATCGCGCCCGCGTCATGGAGAAGATGCAGGCGCGCACGCTCTCCGATCTCGTGCGGATGGCGCTCTCGGTCGGCGTCGGCGGCAAGACGGCGTGAGCGCCCGTCGCCGCCCCGCCTCGATCCGCTCCTTATAACCTGCTGATCGGGCACCGTAATCCGACTCGGCGCGGCTCCGGGCCGGGATAGGTGATTCTCCGTATGTCACTGATCCTGCAGGCTTCTTATTCTTTCCGAGGTGACTGTTTGGAGGCGATCGGCCCCGTCGGGGTCAGGCGCCTCGATCGGCGTCGCAGGAGTCCATGACCGCGAAGATCGCAGAGATCCTGATCTACATTGTCGACGACGACGATGCGGTTCGCGATTCCCTGCGGATCCTGCTGGAGTCCCATGGCATGGCGGTGGAGGACTTCGCCTCGACGGAGGAGTTCATCGCCGCCTATCGCCCGCACCCCAATTCCTGCCTGATGCTGGACCTGCATCTGCCGGTGGTGGGCGGGCTCGACTTCCTGGCCTCGCGCAACGGCGCGGAGATGGACATCCCCGTCATCATGATGACCGGACGCAGCGACGAATCGACCCGCGCGCGCGCCCACGAGCTGGGCGCCGTCGCCTTTCTGGAGAAGCCGATCGGCGACGGCGAGCTCATCGACGCCATCAACCTCGCGGTCAACCGCGAGGCCTGCCACTGAGCGCGGATACGTAACTCCCCTTACGGGTCGTCCCCTAGGTACTACTCCGAATTCCCGCCGCGGGCTCACGACGGTATGTCTCCTCCAGCAAGGCATCACTCTGAGTGGAGGAACAAGTGCCGATACCCGCTGTTCACGGCGTCGAGCGCCGCATCGGGCGCGTACTTTTCGAAGCTTCTCTCGGCGGGGAAACCGACAGCCAGGAGGGGCTCGCCTTTCTCGATGCGATCGGCGTCACCCTGACGCTGAAGCGCGAAAACGCACTGTTCTGCGAGGGCGACGCCGCGCACAGCTATTACAAGGTGGTGAGCGGCGCGATTCGCGGCTACCGGCTCCTGCGCGACGGCCGCCGCCACATCACCGACTTTTTCCTCGACGGCGACTTCATCGGCTTCCATACCCTCGCCACCCACGCGTTCAGCGCCGAGGCCGTTCGCGAGGCCACGCTGGTGCGCTATGACCGCCGCCGGGTCGACGCCCTGGTGGCCCGCAGCACGCACATCAGCCAGTGCCTGCTCGCCCGCGTCTGCCACGAGCTGTCCCAGGCGCAGACGCGCATGCTGATGCTGAGCCGGATGACCGCGCGCGAGCGCCTGGCCGGTTTCCTCGCCCGCATGGCCGAGCGAAAGGCCGGCCGCGACACCGAGACCATCGCGCTGCCCATGAGCCGCGCCGATATCGGTGACTATCTGGGTCTCACCACCGAGACGGTCTGCCGCGCCTTCGCGCAGCTCAAGAGCAACGGCGTCATTGCCGTGCCGACCCCGCACGAGGTGATGGTGCTGCAGCCCGGCAAGCTGGCGACGCTGGCGATGGGCACCTGAGCGCCGCTCGACGCCTTCGAGTTCCCGCGCCCCTTCCCCCTCCCCAGGGCGCGCGGGTCGATCGCCCGGCGCCGGCTCCCCCGGCGCCGGGCGTTTCCTTGCCGCAACCGTGACGCGCGAGTCGGCTCGCGGCTGCCGCCGGCAGCAGAGCGAATTAGGAATGATTGACGATTCGTTGCCGCGGGTCGTTGCGGGTGGCGCGCCCGGAGAGACTCGAACTCCCAACCCCCAGATTCGTAGTCTGGTGCTCTATCCAATTGAGCTACGGGCGCCCAGAAGCGGCCCATCAGGCCCGCTGAACGAGGGGGCGAACCTACCCGCATAGTCCGCGCATGGCAAGATCGCCGTCGGTGCCCGCAATCACCGCGAAAGCGGCTTGTCGCTCCAGGGCGCATCTCGTACTATCCTGCGCCAGAATGATAAGGTGCCAGGGGGACTTGCA
This sequence comes from Allostellaceae bacterium, assembly GCA_035507155.1. GTDB lineage: Bacteria > Pseudomonadota > Alphaproteobacteria > ATCC43930 > CGMCC-115725 > DASZHJ01. Next base: position 22,571 of record DATJOK010000086.1, on the reverse strand, counting down.
CCGATGGCCGTGGGCGACGCCACCCGCCGCCGCCCGTGTCGAGATAGGGGGACACAATCGTCGCCATCCCAATGCCGAAGCTTCGCCTGCATCTTCTGATCGTCGCCGCAGCATCCTTACTGGCCGGCTGCACGTTCGTTGACCGAAATCTGATGCCCGCCCTGACCGGCGACGAGCCGTCGGGCAAGTCGGCAAGTACCGAGACGTCGATCCCGATCCAGCCCTCGGCGGCCGAGCAGAATCCGCAGCCGACGCTGTCGCAGGCGGCGCTACCGCCGGCGGTCGGCACCGGCAACTATGCGCCGACGCCGGTGACGCCCGGTGCCAGCACCGGGACCTATGTCGGCCAGAAGGTGGCGGCGCTGCGCTCCGATCTGCAGCGGCTGCAGGCCAACATCAATCAGCACAACACCGATCTGCAGCAGGCACGCCAGGGCATGGCGCAGGACGCCGCCAGCTATTACGGCCTGGTGGCGGCGATCAACTCGCGTCTGCAGGTGGGCACGACGCCAGGCAATCCGCAGCTCGTCGCGCAATGGAACCAGGCGCAGTCGTCGCTCGATCGCCTCAACGACGATATCGCCCGCCTCAACACGATCTCCAACCAGGCAGCGAGCGATTCCGCGCTGGCCGCCTACATTCTCGAATCCGTGCGCGCCGCCTACGGCCTGCAGGGCGCCGTCGACGAGGACCATCGCCAGCTCAACATCCTCGAGAACGACGTCAACCGCACCGTGGTGCTGATCGATCGCCTGCTCAACGATCTCGCCGACGACATCAGCCGGCAGAGCAGCTACGTCACCAACGAGCGGCGCAACCTGACCACGCTCTCGCTCGCGATCAAGAACGGCGAGCTCTACGGCCAGAGCCTCGCCAATCGCGCCTACAGCACCGCCGCCGGGCCACAGCTCGCCTTGTCCACCACGGCCGAGCGGCGGCCGCTGATGGTGATCCGCTTCGACCGCCCGAACGTCGCCTATGAGCAGGCGCTCTACAACGCCGTGAGCCGGGCGCTGGAGCGGCGTCCGGGCGCCGCCTTCGACGTCGTCGCGGTGGCGCCGGCGCGCGGCACGCCGGGCCAGGAGGCGCTCAGCACCACCACCTCGAAGCGGAACGCCGACGCGGTGGTGCGCTCGCTCACCAACATGGGCCTGCCGGCCGACCGCATCAATCTGTCGGCGACCACCAGCGGCGCCACGCAGACCAACGAGGTGCAGGTCTACGTGCGCTGAGCCGCACGGCGACCCGCCGCGGGCTCGATCGGGATCGCCATGAGCCAGCCGCCTGCCGCGCCGCCGATCAAGAGTTTTCCCGTCACCTGGGACGAGCTCCATCGTCACGCCCGCGCGCTGGCGTGGCGGCTCCTTGATCTCGGCCCCTGGAAAGGCGTCATCGCGGTGACGCGCGGCGGCTTGGTGCCGGCGGCGATCGTCGCCCGCGAGCTCGACGTGCGCCTCGTCGACACCGTCTGCATCGCCAGCTACGACGACCGCGAGCAGAAATCGGAATCGGGCACCCGCCGCGAGGCGCGCGGCGAGCGCGGCCAGATCAAGGTGCTGAAGGGCGTCCCCGGCGACGGCGACGGCTTTCTCATCGTCGACGATCTCGTCGACACCGGCGATACCGCGCGGGTCGTGCGCGAGATGCTGCCGAAGGCGCATTTCGCCACCGTCTACGCGAAGCCGGCGGGCCGGCCGCTGGTCGATACCTTCGTCACCGAGGTGAGCCAGGACACCTGGATCCTGTTCCCCTGGGACATCGAGCCGCAATTCGCGCCGCCGCTGGCGAGCCAGCGAGGCCGCTGAGAGCGGCCTCAGCCGCCTCCGAAGCGATCGCGATAGCTCGTCATCCCGCCGATGCTGGTCGCCAGATAGACGCCGCGCATGATCGCGCGCGCGACACAGTCGGCGGCGGCGGCGCCGATCCGCAACAACGCGTGCGAGCGGGGCTCCGGCAGCGTCCAGCCGCCGGTCGCCAGCACGAAGATGGTGTCGCCGTCATAGGGCGTGTGCACTGGCTGGATCGCGCGCGCGAGGCCGTCCTGCGCCATGATGGCGACGCGCTGAGCCTCGGCCTTGTCGAGCCGCGCATTGGTGGCGACGACGCCGATCGTGGTATGCCCGGCGATCAGGCCCGGCGGCAGCGCGGGCTCCTCGGCGATCGGCGGCCGCGCCGGCGGCGGTGCCGTTCCGGCCTCGCCGTCGCGCGCCAGCGCCCAGCCCCAGAAGCAGGCCGAGCCGGGCATCGTCGTGCTGCCGTGGGAATTGACCGCCATCAGGGCGCCGACCTGCAAGCCGTCGGCGGCAAGCGCCGAGGCGCTGCCGAGCCCGCCCTTGAGATCGCCCGCCTTGGCGCCGAGCCCGGCGCCGGCGGAGCCGAGCGCGAAACCGGTGCCGGCCGACGCCGCCGCGGCGCGGCCGAGCGCAGCATAAGGCGGCGTCTCGCCCCAGCTCTTGTCGCCGCCATTGAGGAGATCGAACAGGATCGCCGACGGCACGATCGGCACCACGGCGGCGCCGAGGTGGAAGCCCCGGCCGCGGGCGGCGAGCCAGTTGGTGACGCCCGCCGCGGCTTCCAGGCCGAAGGCGGAGCCGCCGCTCAGCACCACCGCGTGAACCGCATCCACCAGGCAGGTGGGATCGAGCGCATCGGTCTCCCGTGTGCCCGGCGCGCCGCCTCTGACGTCGACCGCCGCCATCGCGGGCGCATCGGGCAGCACCACGGTGACGCCGCTCAGCACCGCGCGATCCTCGGCATTGCCGACCCGGATTCCCGCGACATCGGTGATGAGATTGGCCGGACCGGGCTTTGGGATCATGACGACGCCGATCCTCCCAGAACTCGCGACCAGCCCTCAAGCGCCGCGCGCAGACGCAGCCGTCGCGGGTTGTTTTAGCTGATCCGGTTTCTAGTATAAATGAGAAGAGCAGCGGGCGGAGGCGGCGATGGGGATGATCCCGCGAGCCGAGCTTCCCGGCCTCGCGGATCATGTCCGGATCCACCACGGGCCGCGCGCATTGCTGGAGGACTTCTTCTACGCCGCGGAACAGGCGGCCCGCGCGCGCGGGGTCCGGCTCAGGCTGCGAAGCGATCTCGGCGCGCTCGTCGACTTCAACGCGCGCGAGCGCCGGCACTGGTATCGGATATCGCCGCTCTTCGATCCCGGCTTCAGCAACGTGTCGCCGCAAAACTCCTTCTGGATCGAAGGCCGCGACGACGCCGGCGACATCGTCGCGACCCAGGCGTGCCGACGCTTCCACTGGTCCGGCACGACCCTTGGAGAGGAATGCCGGTCGCTCCGCCTCTTCTATGCCGATCCCGCGCGCATGGCGGCTCCCGGCGAGACCTGCGCGATGACGGCGCCCTCTGCCCGCTCCATCGCGGGGCGGGTCGCCTATTCCGGCAGCGGCTGGTACCGGCCGGACTTCCGCGGCCGGGAGCTCTCGGCGATCCTGCCGCGCATCTCCCGCGCCTGCGCGCTCGCGCGCTGGGGGACCGACACGACCATCAGCTTCGTCGAGGATGTGCTGATCGAGAAAGGGGTGGTCGCGCGCTACGGCTACCGGCGGGTCGAGCACGCCATCGCCTGGCGCGGCCGCGGCGGCGGCGACCTCACCATGGCGGTGCTGACGATGCCCCGCTCGGAGCTGATCGCCGATCTCGTCGCTTTCCTCTCAGGCGCTCTGCAGCTGGTAGGTCGCCCGCAGCACCGACACGCCGGTGAGGAAGCGCTCGTTTCCTGAGCCGCGCCACGGCAGGATCAGCCGATCGTAGCGGCTGCGGCGCGCCCGGTTGTCGGGCGCGCGGATCACCGCATCCACCGCCTCGAAGCGCGGCTCGCCCTCGTCCAGCGCCTCGCGATAGGCCTGCGCCGTGCGGACGCCATAGTCGCGATCCGGCTGGTCCTCGAGATCGCGGCCGATCGCCAGCAGGTTCCAGCACTTGGGATAGAAGGAGAAGCTTGCGCCGCGATAGTCGAACACCAGCCGGCTGCTGCGCGCCGGATTCTGCAGCACCACCGCGCGGTCGAGCAGATCGAGAGTGGCCAGCAGATCGCGCACGTTGTCGGTCCAGACGCCGCCGGTGACGTACCAGATCGCCAGCAGCGGTCCCAGGCTCTGCAAGGCCGAATGCTTGCGCGGCAGCAGCGGATGCCGCTGCACCAGATAGTTGGAGGCGGGCCGCCAGCCGGAGCTGGCGTAGACCAGATCCTCCAGCCGCAGCATCGCCTCGTGAGCGCTGCGCATCATCTCGTGTCGCCAGTCGCTTTCCAGATAGGATAGCAGCAGCCGCTCCGGCATCGCTTCGGCGAGCCGGTAGAACAGCGTCCCCAGCGTCGGCGGCGTCATCAAGGCAGGACGGAACGAGAGATGCATCGACTGACCGCGCTGCCGCAGCAGCACGAATCCAAGGTTGCGCACGGCATGGCCGACGAAATCGAATTCCGGAGGGCTGCGCCCGAGACGACGCGGGAGCTCGCCGGAACCCGCAGGCCAAGCTTCGCCCTTGTCGTCGATGAGGGTGCCGAACCCCACGCGCTCCCCCGCCCTGTGCGCCGGTTCTCTTTGCCGGGCGTATTTTGGAATGTCCACTACAAAAACGGGTAGATCGACACTCCATTCAAGGAGAGTCTGCGCCCGAGGGATCAATCATGTCCAGGTATAAGAACCATAAGTGGTGGTTAGAGCCGATGCTCTTTGGAATAGAATCGGTCACCGGGCTACCTTGCCTCCGAATGAGAACGCCCCTCCCCGTTCGGGTGCTGGCGGTCGCGCTGGCAGTCGCGGTGGCGGGCGCGATCCCGGCCGGGGCGGAGGAGCCGACCGCTGCCAAGCCTGCCGTCGCCAGGCTCGACATGGTCGCCGCCGCCAATCCGCTGGCCGCCGCCGCCGGGCGTGACGTACTGCGCGAGGGCGGCAGCGCCGTCGACGCCGCCATCGCCACCCAGATGGTGCTCAACCTGGTGGAGCCGCAATCCTCGGGCATCGGCGGCGGCGCCTTCATCCTCTACTGGTCCAATGCCGATCACCGGGTGGAGAGCTTCGATGGACGCGAGACCGCTCCGGCGGCGGCGCGGCCGGACCGCTTCCTCGGGCCCGACCACAAGCCGCTTCCCTTCATGGAGGCGGTGGTGGGCGGCCGCTCGGTCGGCGTGCCGGGAACGCTGCGCGCATTGGCGCTCGCCCATGCAAAGCATGGCCGCCTCGCCTGGGCGAAGCTCTTCGAGCCGGCGATCCGCCTCGCCGAGGCGGGCTTCCCGATCTCGCCGCGCCTCCATGACATGCTGGGCGAGGAGACGCGCCTGGCATCGGCGGAGCCGGCGCGCAGCTATTTCTACGACGCCGACGGCAAGCCCAAGCCGGTGGGCACGCTGCTGCGCAATCCCGAGCTTGCCAAAGTGCTGCGCGGCATCGCCGATGAGGGACCCGACTTCTTCTACAAGGGACAGGTCGCCCGCGACATCGTCGCGACAGTGGCTCACGCGCCGGGCAACCCCGGCGACATCAGCGAGGCCGATCTCGCGGGATATCGCGCGAAGGAGCGGCCGCCGGTCTGCGGCACCTATCGCCGCTACCGGATCTGCGGCATGGGGCCGCCGAGCTCCGGCGGCGTCGCCGTGCTGCAGATCCTCAAACTGCTGCAGCGCTTCGATCTCAGCCGGATGAAGCCGATGTCGCCGGAGGGCTTCCACCTCTTCACCCAGGCCTCGCGGCTCGCCTACGCCGATCGCGACCGCTATCTCGCCGACAGCGATTTCCTGCCGGTGCCAGTGCGCGGGCTGATCGATTCCGCCTATCTCGCCGAGCGCTCGCGCCTGATCGACATCCGGCATGACATGGCTCGCGCGGAGCCCGGCACGCCGCCGACACGCCATGCCCTCGACTGGGGCGACAACGACGGCCACGCGCTGCCCTCCACCAGCCATTTCTCCATCATCGACCGCTGGGGCGATGCCGTCGCCATGACCACCACCATCGAGAACGAGTTCGGCTCGCGCCTGATGGTGGACGGATTCCTGCTCAACAACGAGCTCACCGACTTCTCCTTCCGGCCCGAGGTGGACGGCGTCCCGGTGGCGAACCGGGTCGAGCCCGGCAAGCGGCCGCGCAGCTCGATGGCGCCGACCTTCGTCTTCGGCCCCGACGGCAAGCTGCTGCTGGTAGTGGGCTCGCCCGGCGGCAGCGAGATCATCGACTATGTCGCCGAGACGCTGATCGCCGTATTGGATTGGGGCTACGACGTCCAGCGCGCGGTCAGTCTGCTGCACGTCACCAACCGCAACGGGCCGACCGAGATCGAGCCGGCGCCGGGCGCCGAGACGCTTGCCGACGCGCTGCGCGCCCGCGGCCATACGGTGATGCTGCGGCCGATGGTCAGTGGCCTGCACGCGATCATGCGCACGCGGAACGGTCTCGAGGGCGGTGCCGATCCGCGCCGCGAGGGCGTCGCCCTCGGCGATTGAGCGGCTTGCCGGACCGGGCGCGATCGCTAGACTGCGCCGCCATGAACGAGAGCGCCGACCGCCCCACCGTCACGCTGCTGCCCGGCCACCAGAAACGCGCGCTGCACGGCCATCCCTGGGTTTATTCGAACGAGATCCAGATGGATGCCGCGACGAAAGCCTTGGCTCCCGGCAGCCTCGTCGCCTTGAAAAGCGCCGACGGCCGCGCGCTCGGCGTCGGCACCTTCAATCCGCACACGCTGGTGGCGGCGCGCTTCCTCGACCGCGAGGCGGGACGCACCATCGACACCGGGTTCCTGGCGAGCCGGCTGCGCCGGGCCCTGGCGATCCGCGAGCGGTTGTTCGACGCGCCGTTCTATCGGCTGATCCATGCCGAGGCGGACGGGCTGCCGGGCACGGTGGTGGACCGCTTTGGCGACGTCGTGGTGGTCCAGATCAACACCGCCGGCATGGCGCGGCTGGAGCCGAGCCTGCTGGCAGCGATCGATGCCACGCTGAGCCCGAACGCCATCGTGCTGCGCAATGACAGCCCCGCCCGCGCGCTCGAGGGCCTGCTGGAGGAAGTGCGCCTGGCCAGCGGCGCGTTGGCAAAACCGGTGGAGCTGCGCGAGAACGGCGTTCGCTTCCGGATCGACCCGCTCTCCGGCCAGAAGACCGGCTGGTTCTTCGATCAGCGCGAGAACCGCCGCTTCATGGGCGCGCTGGCGAAGGGTGCCCGCGTGCTCGATATCTATTGCTTCACCGGCGGCTTCGCGGTCCAGGCGGCGGCCGCGGGAGCGACATCGGTGCTCGGCATCGACCGCTCGGAACCCGCGCTGACGCTCGCGGCCGAGGCGGCGGATCTCAACGGCGTCGCCGGCCGCTGCCAGTTCCGTCGCGGCGAGGCCTTCGGCGAGCTGGAGACGCTGCTCGGAAGCGGCGAGCGCTTCGACGTGGTGATCGCCGACCCGCCCGCCTTCGTCAAATCGAGAAAGGATCTGGGCGCCGGCCTGCGCGGCTATCGCAAGCTGGCACGGCTCGCCGCCGGCGTGGTCGCGCCGCAGGGCTATCTCTTCCTCGCCTCCTGCTCCCACAACGTGACGCCGGAGGATTTCGCCGAGGCGATGCGGCGCGGGCTCGAGGATGCCGGCCGCAGCGGCCGTCTGCTGCTCGCCTCGGGCGCCGCGCCCGACCATCCCGTGCATCCGCACCTGCCGGAATCCGCCTATCTGAAGGCGGTGGTGCTGGCGCTAGATTAAGCGCCTTCCGGAGCCCGCACGCCGATATCCTGCGCGATCATCAGCAGGTAGCCGTCGGGATCCTGGACGAAGAGCTCGCGCTGTCCGCTCTCGATGGACCCCACCCGCCGCCACACGTTTCGGGTTTCCTGATAAAGCGGCCAGCGGCGCGATGCGAGCGCGGCGATGATCGGCGCGATCTCGTCGACATAGATCTGCAGCATCACGCCTTGCCCAAGCGGGTGCTGCATGGCGCCGGTCTCGTATCTTCCATGGCGCTGGCACAGCATGACCTGCGCGCCCCCGGAGCGCTCCAGGTAGACGAATTTCTCGCTGGATCGGCGATAGGCGACCTCGAAGCCGAGCACGTCGCTCCAGAAGGACAGGCTGGGCGCGAGCTCCGTCACGTGCAGCTCCTGGACCATGCGCGCCCAACCACTTCGTGGCGGATGCCCAGATTCATCGCTCATTCGGCATCCTCGCGCCCGATCGTCTAATCGCCGGGCATGCGCTCCGGCAGCTCCTGGCTGGGCTCGGGGGCAGCGCGGCGCGCGGCCTCGCCTTCGGCGGCGATGCGGTGCGGCAGGCTCATGCGCAAGATCGTCCCGCGCGCGGTGCTTTCGACCAGGATGACGTCGCCGCCGTGGGCGCGCATGACCTCGCGCGCGATCGCGAGGCCGAGGCCGGTGCCGCCGGGCCGCGCCGAGCCGGCAAACGGCATGAAGAGATTGGCGCGCGCCTTCGGCGGCAGGCCCGGCCCGTCGTCGATGACCTCGATCAGCATCATGCCGCCCTGCGTCTCGGTTTTGACGGTGATGCGCTGGGCGCCCGCCTCCATGGCGTTCCGCAGCAGATTCATCAGCACGCGATGGAATTGCTCGCGGTCGGCCTCGATGGCGAGGCCCGGCGGCACGCGATCGAGCAGCAGGCTGTGATCGCCGCCCTTGAGGTCCAGCACCTCGGCGAGCTCCTCCACCATGGAGGCGAGCAGGAAGCGCTGCAGGCGAAGCGGCGGCGCGCCCTCCCGCGTGAAGTTGAGAGTGCCGCTGCAGAGCGCCACCGCGCGGTCGATGGCGTCGATCAGCCGCGGCACCACCCGCTTCACTTCCGGCGCCTCGCTGTCGACCAGACGATCCGACACCAGGCGGGCAGTGGAGAGGATGTTGCGGAGGTCGTGGTTGATCTTGGTGACGGCAGTGCCGAGCGCCGCGAGGCGGCCGTTGTGGCGGAGCGCCTGGCGCACGGTCTCCTGCAGCTGCGCCAGCTCGCGCTCAGCGACGCCGATCTCGTCGGCGCGCATCCCCGGGCGGATCACCCGCGAGGCATCCTCGGGGTTCTCGCGGAAGGTCATCATGCTCTGGGTGATGCGGCGCATCGGCGCCACCAGCAGCCACTGCAGGCTCAGATAGACGAGGGTCGCCGCGATCAAGGACAGGAAGATCGAGAGCGCGAAGACGCGGCCGCCGAAGTCCCACATCGCGCGGCGCATCGGCTGCTCGTCCAGCAGCACTTCCATCAGCACGTTCGGATCCCGCGGCGAGGTGCCGAGCACCCGCAGCACGAGATGGTCGTGGCGCGCCAGCGTCGCGACGGCATCGCCGATGAGCTCCATCACGCCGGCCTTGCTGATGTCGTAGGTGCGATCGACCGCCGGCGGCATGTCGCTGGCAATGATCAGCGTGGTGTGATCGGGCTTGTGCACGACGATGCCGTCGGCGCCCACATGCAGCAGCAGCTCGTTGGCGAGGTACTGGCTCACCATGTTGTCGGGCGTCGCCTCGAGCGCGAGGCTTGCGAGATGCGCCGAGGCGATGCGCATCTCGAGATAGTTGAGCCGGAAGCGCGCCACCGACGGCACGAAGATCAGCACCTCGCCCAGCATCACGAAGAAAATGGTGAGCAGCAGGAGCCGCGCGGAGAGGCTGCGGGCCAGCGGAACCAGGGGAGGCGTCCGGTCGGTCATGGCCCTAGACTAGCACAGCGCCTTGGAAGGCCGCATCCCGGGGTAGGAATCCCCGTCATCCCAGGCGCTGCAGCCAGCGCACCAGCATCCGCGTCCGGTCGCCGAAGAGCTTCGGCGCGAAGAAAGTGCCGGCCGCTCGCTTGTTGGCCTCGGCGAGCGTGGGGTAGGCCGCCATCGGCGTGGCGAGCGCGCCGACCTTCAACTTTTGGCTGATCGCGAGGCCCCAGGGCTGGATGAGCTCGCCGGCATGGGTGCCGAGAATGGAGGCGCCGAGCACCCGTCCGTTGCGGCGCGCCACCACCTTCACGAGACCGTGAGTCGCGTGCTCGGCCTGGGCGCGGTCGTTCTCGTGAAAGGGCCAGCGCAGGATCGCGAGATCGCCGCCGTGCCGCGCTGCCGCCTCGGCCTCGGTGAGGCCGACCTGGGCAAGCTCCGGCTCGCAGTAGGTGACCCAGGGCAGCGCGCGATAGTCCACCTTGGCCGGCAGGCGGAAGAGGATGTTCCGCAGCACGATGCCGGCGTGATAGTTGGCGACGTGGGTGAACTGCGGGCCGGCCGCCGCATCGCCCACCGCATAGACGCGCCGGTTGCTGGTGCGGAGCCGGCGGTCGAGCAGCAGCTCGCCCTTGGCGCCTCTGGCGATGCCCGCCTTGCTGAGATCGAGCGCGTCGAGGCTGGCGCGCCGTCCGGCGGCGACGAGCAGGTGCGAGCCGACGACGCTCTCTTCGCCGCCGCCGGCGGCGAGCACCACCGCGATCTCCTCCGCCACCCGCTCGATGCGTCGGATCGTGATGCCGGTGCGGATCGCGACGCCGTCGGCGCCCAGGCGTTCGGCGAGCAGCGCCACCAGCTCCGGATCGTCCTTCGGCATGATGCGCGGCCCGGCTTCCAGCACCGTCACCTCGGCGCCCAGCAGGCGATGCGCCTGCGCCATCTCGATGCCGACCGGTCCGCCGCCAACGATGACGAGATGGCGCGGCAGCACGCGGTTCTCGAACAGCGTCTCGTTGGTGAGGAAGGGCACATCCGCGAGGCCGGGGATCGGCGGCACCGCCGGCGAGGAGCCGGTGGCGATGACGATCCGGCGCGCGCGGACGCGCGTCTCGCCGGCCTCGACCGCATCGGGCGCGACGAAGCGCGCGGCGGCGCGCAGCACCCGCACGCCCATCCCCTCGAAGCGCTCCTGGCTGTCGTTCGGCTCGATGGCGGCGATCACGCCCTGCACGTGATCCATGACCGCGGCGAAATCGACCCGCGATGCGGCGCTGCCGAGGCCGAAACCGGCAAGGCTGCGTGCCATTGCCGCCCGCTTCGCCGCCGCCAGCAGCGCCTTCGACGGCACGCAGCCGAAATTGAGACAGTCGCCGCCCATCCGGCGCTGCTCGATCAGCACCGCCTTGGCGCCGAGCTGCGCAGCGCCGGCCGCCACCACCAGCCCGCCGGAGCCGGCGCCGATGACGCAGACATCCGTCTCGAGCACCGTCACGATGCCCGCTTCCAGCGCTTGTAGGCGATCGGCAGCAGCGCCAGCAGGCCGAGCGCCAGCAGCGGCAGCAGGATCTGCGGCTCGAAGATCACGTGCATGTCGGGCGTCTCGCCCTGGTCGAGAATATCGCCGAGACCGGCACCGACGCCGCTGTAGACGAGAGCCGCCGGCACCATGCCGAAGAAGGTGCAGGCGACATAGGCGCCGAGCCGCATGCCGAGCAGCGCCGGCACCAGATTGACGAGCCAGAACGGAAACAGCGGCACCAGGCGGAGCACCAGGAGATAGCTCACGGCGTCGGCGCGAAACCCCGCCTCCACCTTCTTCAGGAACGGGCCCGCACGACGCTCCAGGATCTCGCCGAAGGCGGTGCGCGCGACCAGGAAGAGGACCGTCGCGCCGGCGGTGGCGCCGATCAGGCTGTAGAGCGCGCCGGGCACGATGCCGAACAGGAAGCCGCCGGTGACCGTCAGGATCAGCCCGCCCGGGATCGAGAGGGCGGCAACCGCGGCATAGCAGAGCATGAAAACCGCCGGAGCGAGCATGCCGAGGGAGCCCACCGTCTCCAGCAGCCGCTGGCGATTGTCCGCCAGGGTATGAAAGGTGAGGTAGCGATGGACGCCGAGCAGATAGGCGCCGACGGCCACCACCAGCAGGAGACCGAGGGGCGCCCACCGCCTGGCTCCCGCCGCCGTAGCGGAACCGGTCCCTGCCTGGTCCATGTGGTTAATCACCGTCAGAGTGCGGGCGCGGATCCTAGGCTTTCTGCGGCGGGCTGGAGGCTCACCTTGCCGTGACACCCGGGGGCCGGGCGGTGGCAAAAGTCGAGGGGCGCGGCGTTGACTTCAACCCCCCGCTCCCGTATACAGCGGCCTCGTTTTCCTGAGAAGCCGCAGCCGGAGTGTCGGTCCGTGAAGCGCACCTATCAACCGAGCAAGCTCGTCCGCAAGCGCCGTCATGGCTTCCGCTCGCGCATGGCGACGGTGGGCGGCCGCAAGGTGCTGGCGCGGCGGAGATCCCGGGGCAGGAAGCGCCTGTCGGCCTGAGCCGGCGGCCTCGCGCTTATCCGATGGCCCGGCTCGAGCGCCTTCGGCGACGGGCAGATTTCCTCCGTGTCGCTGGCGGTAGGCGCAAGTTCGTGGCGCCGGGCCTCATCCTGCAGACCCTGCCTCGCGGCGACAGCGATCCGACGCCGGCAGCGCTGCGGGTCGGTTTCACCGCCAGCCGCAAGGTGGGCATCGCCGTCACCCGCAACCGGGCACGGCGGCGGCTCAAGGCGGCGGCAGCGGCGGTGATGCCCGAGCACGCCGCGGCGGGGTTCGACTATGTGCTGATCGCGCGCGGGACCACCGCCTCGCGACCCTATGCGGAGCTCGTCGGCGATCTGGAGACGGCGCTGCGCCGCCTGGGCACCTGGCGCGTGACGACCGCCGCCTGAACCGAGAGGATCCCGTGCTGTCACTCCTGCTGCGAGGCCTGATCCGGGGGTACCAGCTCCTCATTTCACCGGTGCTGCCACCCGCCTGCCGCTATCTTCCCAGCTGCTCGGACTATGCGGCCGAGGCCGTCGCCCGGCATGGCGCGCTCCGGGGATCGTGGCTGGCCCTCCGCCGCCTCGCCCGCTGCCATCCCTGGGGCGGCAGCGGCTACGACCCGGTACCCGAGCCGTCCTCGCACCTGCACGGCCTCGGCTGCCGGCACGGCCACTGACGGCAAGAGCAGAGCGCCAGGACCTTCGCCATGGAAGACCAACAGAAAAACCTTTTCCTCGTCATCGCGCTCACCCTCGCGATCATCATCGGCTTCCAGGTGTTCGTCGAACCCTACTTCCAGAAGGCGAAGCCGCCGCAGCCGCAGACAACGCAATCGACGCAGACGACGACGGCCACGCCAGCGCCTGCTGCGCCGGGCGCGGCCCCCACCGCCGGCGGCGCCGCGGCGCCGGCTGCCAAGACCCGCGCCGAGGTGCTGGCGGAGAGCCCGCGCATCCCGATCGAGACGCCGCGCCTTCATGGCTCGATCTCTCTCCTGGGCGCCCGCCTCGACGATCTGACGCTCGCGACATATCACGAGACCGTCGATCCCAAGAGCCCGGAGATCACTCTGCTCTCGCCCTCCGGCTCGGCCGAGCCCTACTTCATCGAGGTCGGCTGGACGGCGGCGGGGAAATCGGTGCCGGTGCCGACCGCCGAGACGCGCTGGACCGCGACCGAGCCCGGCGCGCTGACGCCCGAGCACCCGATCACCCTCACCTGGAACAACGGGCAGGGCCTCACCTTCACCCGCAAGATCGCGGTCGACACCAACTATGTCTTCACGGTGACGCAGACCGTTGCCAATGCCGGCAGCGAGCCGGTGACGCTGACGCCCTACGGCCTCGTCTCGCGCGCCGGCACGCCGCCAGTCTCGCCGAGCTATCTGCTGCATGAGGGACCGATCGGCGTCTTCGACGGCACCCTCAAGGACAGCATCAAATACGCCGAGCTCAAGCCCAACGAGCCGCAGAAGTTCACCAGCACCGGCGGCTGGCTCGGATTCACCGACAAGTACTGGCTGACGGTGCTGATCCCGGAGCAGAAGGAGAAGCTGAACGCGAGCTTCCGCTGGACCGGCGATCCGCAGCTGCAGCGCTATCAGGCCGATTTCGTGGCCGATCCCGAGACCGTCCCGCCGGGCGGCAGCCTCTCCACCGAGGATCGCGTCTTCGCCGGCGCCAAGGAGGTGAAGCTCCTCGACCAGTACGAGGCCAAGCTCGGATTCCCGAAATTCGATCGCGCCATCGATTTCGGCTGGTTCTACTGGATCACCAAGCCGATCTTCCTGACCCTCGATTTCTTCTACAGCAAGATCGGCAATTTCGGCCTCGCGATCATGCTGCTGACCCTCAGCATCAAGATCATCTTCTTCCCGCTCGCCAACCGCTCCTATCGAGCGATGAGCAAGATGAAGCTGCTGCAGCCGGAGATCGCGAAGCTGCGCGAGAAGTTCGGCGAGGACAAGGCGAAGCTCAATCAGGAAGTGATGGCGCTCTACAAGCGCGTCGGCGCCAATCCGATGGCGGGCTGCCTGCCGATCTTCATCCAGATCCCGGTGTTCTTCTCGCTCTATAAGGTGCTCTACGTCACCATCGAGATGCGCCACGCGCCGTTCTACGGCTGGATCCACGACCTGTCGGCGCCGGATCCCACCACCTGGCTCAACCTCTTCGGACTGTTCTCCTTCAATCCCGCGCCCTACGCGCCGCATTTCCTGATGCTGGGCGCCTGGCCCCTCATCATGGGCTGCACCATGTTCCTGCAGCAGAAGCTCAACCCGGCGCCCGCCGATCCCGTGCAGGCGAAGATGATGATGGCGCTGCCGCTGGTCTTCACCTTCATGCTGTCGCAGTTCCCCGCCGGGCTGGTGATCTACTGGTCCTGGAACAACACGCTCTCGATCATCCAGCAGTGGGTGATCATGCATCGCGCGGGCGCCGCCTGAGCGGCGCGGTGGCGTTGGCGGAGCTCCCCGACGTCTATCCCGCCGATCTCGCGCCCGAGCCCGAGGCGCTGGAGCGCGGCCGGCTGCTGTTCGCCGGTCCCTGCGACTTCGTCGCCGGCGCGCTCACCGTCGACGTGATCCCGGCGGATACCCTGCCGGAGATCGCGTTCGCCGGCCGCTCCAACGTCGGCAAGTCGAGCCTCATCAACGCACTCACCGGCCGCAACACCCTGGCGCGGGTCTCCAACACGCCGGGCCGGACGCGCCAGCTCAACTTCTTCTCGCTGGCTCAGCGGGTGATGCTGGTGGACCTGCCGGGCTACGGCTACGCCGAGGCGCCGAAGTCCGAGGTCGAGCGCTGGACCGAACTCACCCGTCTCTATCTCAAAGGCCGCGCCAGCCTGCGCCGCGCGCTCCTGCTGGTGGACGCGCGGCACGGCCTCAAGCCCGCGGACACGCCGCTGATGAAGATGCTGGACGAGACCGCTGTCTCCTTCCAGGTGGTGCTCACCAAGGCGGACAAGCTCGCCCGGAAGGCACTCGCCGAGAGGCTCGGGGAGACCGCCGCCGCGCTCAAATCCCACGTCGCCGCGCACCCGGCGATCCACGTCACCAGCGCCCATGAGGGCTCCGGCATTCCGGTGCTCCGCGCCGCGCTCGCCGCCTTGGCGGAGGGCGGCGAGCCCTGATAAAGTCGCCCGCGTCCGCGAACGGCCACGCTCACCAGGCATCCTCCATGACCGTCGATCCCCAGACCCGCGCCGGCGTCCTCTCGGAAGCGCTCCCTTATTTCCGCCGCTACGCCGGCAAGACCATCGTGGTGAAATATGGCGGCCACGCCATGGGCGATACCGGGGTCGGCGAGCGCTTCGCCGGCGACGTCGTGCTGTTGAAGCAGGTGGGCGTCAATCCCATCGTGGTGCATGGCGGCGGCCCGCAGATCGGCCAGATGCTGGAGCGGCTCAAGATCAAGAGCAGCTTCATCGATGGGCTGCGCGTCACCGACGCGGCGACGGTGGAGATCGTCGAGATGGTGCTGTCGGGCTCCATCAACAAACAGCTGGTCTCCGCGATCAATGCGGCCGGCGGCCTTGCGATCGGGCTCTCCGGCAAGGATGCGAGCCTGATGCGCGCGGTGAAACTGACGCGCACCAAGATCGATCCCGATTCCCACATCGAGCGCGTGCTTGATCTGGGCTTCGTCGGCGAGCCTGCCGAGGTCAACACCACGGTGCTGGAGACGCTCCGCACCTCGGCGATCATCCCGGTGATCGCGCCGATCGGCGTCGGCGACAACGGCGAGACCTTCAACGTCAACGCCGACACCGCGGCGGGCGCGGTGGCCGGCGCGGTCAAGGCGACGCGCTTCCTGCTGCTGACCGACGTGGCGGGTGTCCTCGACAAGGAGAAGAAGCTCATTCCCGAGCTCACCGCAGACCAGGCGCGCGCCCTCATCAAGGACGGCACCATCGCCGGCGGCATGATCCCCAAGGTCGAGACCTGCCTGCAGGCGATCGAGGGCGGTGTCGAGGCGGCGGTGATCCTGGACGGCCGCGTGCCGCACGCGATCCTGCTGGAGCTGTTCGCCGCCGGCGGCGCCGGCACGCTGATCCGCCGCAACGGCTGAGGCCGCGGCCCGCACCACAGGGAGGCGCCGATGATACCGTTCCGTCTGCTCGACCTCGACCATGTGGTGCTGCGCGTCCGCGATCTCGAGCGGGCGCGCGCCTTCTACTGCGACGTGCTCGGCTGCGCGGTCGAGCTCCATCAGGAGAAGCTCGGCCTCCTGCAGCTGCGCGCCGGCACCTCGCTGATCGATCTCGTGCCGGTGGAAGGGCCCTTGGGGCGCCTCGGCGGCGCCGCGGCCGGCACCGAGGGGCGCAACATGGATCATTTCTGCCTGCGCGTGGAGCCTTTCGACGCCGAAGCGCTCGGCCGGCATCTCCGCGCGCACGGCGTCGATCCCGGCGAGGTGAAGGAGCGCTACGGCGCCGAGGGCACCGGCCCCTCGATCTACATCCACGATCCCGACGGCAACGAGGTCGAGCTCAAGGGCCCGGCGCACACCAAAGGACCGCCGGCCAGCTCATGACCCTCGCCAACGAGAATCGCGGCCGGCCCTTGCACGAAATCGAGACCTGGGTGTTCGATCTCGACAACACGCTCTATCCCTTCTCGTGCAATCTCTTCGCCGAGATCGAGACGCGGATGGCGGCTTTCATCTGCGAGGAGCTCGGCATCGATACCGAGGCGGCACACGCGCTGCGCCGGCATTACTTCCGCACGCACGGCACCACGCTGCGCGGCCTGATGAACGAGCGCGCGGTCGATCCCCGCCGCTTCCTCGACTACGTCCACGAGATCGACATGTCGCCGGTCGAGCCGGCGCCGGCGCTCGCCGCGGCGCTGGCAGCGCTTCCCGGCCGCAAGATCGTCTTCACCAATGCCGACGAGCAGTATGCCGGGCGCGTCCTCGAGCGGCTCGGCATCGCCGCGCATTTCGACGGGCTCTTCGACATCCACGCCGCGGACTATTTCCCGAAGCCCGACCGCGCCACCTACGATCGCTTCATCGCCCGCTTCGCCATCGATCCGACCTCTGCCGTCATGGTGGAGGATATCGCCCGCAACCTGGTTCCGGCCCATGCCCTCGGCATGACCACCGCCTGGATTCCGGGCGGCCCCGACTGGGCGAAGGCCGAGCCCGGCGCGCCGCACGTCCACCACGTGGTGGAGGATCTCGCGCTCTGGCTCGCGGGCGCGGCCCCGAAGCCGCGCTGAGCCCGCCCTCGGGTTGACAGAGATTTTGCCCTGCCCCATGGTGCCGGGCGCCTGCAATCAGTTGGATTTCCAATGAGCTCTGCCGACCTCGCCCGCACCATCGACGCTGCCTGGGAGACGCGCGAGAGTGTCACTTCGGCCACCAAGGGCGCCGTCCGCGAGGCGGTGGAGGCGGCGCTCGACGATCTCGACGGCGGCAAGCTCCGGGTCGCCGAGAAGCAGGGCGGCGGCTGGGCCGTGCATCAGTGGCTGAAGAAGGCTGTGCTGCTCTCCTTCCGCTTGAGCGACAGCGCACCGATGCAGATCTCCACCGGCGCCTACGACAAGGTGCCGCTCAAGTTCGAGGGCTGGGGCGCCAACCGCTTCCGCGAGGCGGGCTTCCGCGCGGTGCCGGGCGCCATCGTGCGCCGCTCCGCCTATGTCGGCCCCAACGTCGTGCTGATGCCGAGCTTCGTCAATGTCGGCGCCTACGTCGACAGCGGCACCATGGTGGACACCTGGGCCACCGTCGGCTCCTGCGCGCAGATCGGCAAGAACTGCCACCTCTCCGGCGGCGTCGGCATCGGCGGCGTGCTGGAGCCGCTGCAGGCGAACCCCGTCATCATCGAGGACAACTGCTTCATCGGCGCGCGGAGCGAAGTGGTGGAGGGCGTCATCGTCGAGACCGGCTCGGTGCTGTCGATGGGCGTCTTCATCGGCGCCACCACCAAGATCGTCGACCGCTCGACCGGCGAGGTCTTCGTGGGCCGCGTTCCCGCCTATTCCGTGGTGGTGCCCGGCAGCCTGCCCAGCAAGCCGCTGCCCGACGGCAGCCCGGGCCCGGGCCTCTACTGCGCCGTCATCGTGAAGCGCGTCGACGCCCAGACCCGCGCCAAGACCTCGATCAACGAGCTCCTGCGGGAATGACGGTGCAGGAGAAGGCGGCGCCGATCGATCCGGCGGCGCTTGCCGCCGATCTCATCCGCTGCGCCAGCGTGACACCTAAGGACGACGGCGCCATCGGCGTGCTCCGGCGCGCGCTCGAGCCGCTGGGCTTCACCTGCGCCGAGCTCGAGTTCAGCGAGCCCGGCACCGAGCCGGTGCTGAACCTCTATGCGCGGCGCGGCAAGACCGGCCGCAACTTCTGCTTCGCCGGCCACACCGACGTGGTGCCGGTGGGTCGGCGCGAGTCCTGGACCGTCGAGCCCTTCGGCGCCGAGGTCCATGACGGCGCGCTCTATGGCCGCGGCGCCAGCGACATGAAGGGCTCGATCGCCGCCTTCACCGCGGCGGTGGCTCGGTTCCTCGCTGCGCGCGACGGCCGCTTCGAGGGCTCGATCAGCCTCCTCATCACCGGCGACGAGGAGGGCATCTCCATCAACGGCACCAAGAAGGTGCTGGATTGGCTCAAGGCGAAGGGCGAGACGCTCGACGCCTGCGTGGTGGGCGAGCCCAGCAGCGCCCGCGAGCTCGGCGACATGATCAAGATCGGCCGCCGCGGCAGCCTCTCCGGCACCATCACGGTGAAGGGCGTCCAGGGCCACACCGCCTATCCGCACTTGGCCGACAATCCCGTGCACCGGTTGGTGCGCGGCCTCTATGCGCTCACCGCCGAGCCGCTCGACAACGGCACCGAGCATTTCCAGGCCTCGACCCTGCAGATCACCACGACGGATGTGGGCAACCCGGCCTCCAACGTCATTCCCGGCGAGGCCACCGCCACCTTCAACATCCGCTACAACGACCGCTGGTCCTCGGAGACGCTGAAGCGCTGGATCGAGGAGAAGCTCGCGGTGATGGGCGGCAAGCACGAGCTCGCGATCCGCGTCAGCGGCGAATCCTTCCTGGTGCCGCCCGGCGAGGTGAGCGCGATGCTGACCGAGGCGATCCGCCAGGTGACCGGACGCACGCCCGAGCTCAGCACCACCGGCGGCACCTCCGACGCCCGCTTCATCCATCATTTCTGCCCGGTGGCCGAGTTCGGGCTGGTGGGACTCACCATGCACAAGGTGGACGAGCGGGTGCCGCTCGCCGATCTCGCCGCCCTCACCGAGATCTACCACCGGGTGCTCGACCGCTATTTCCCCGCCGCCTGAGCCTCCGATGTCGATGATGTCAGCGATCCTGCGTGGGCTGCACGGCTCCTGGCGGCTGCTGATGCTGGATTCCCGCGGCCTCGCCCATTTCGAGTCGACGCCCCGGGGCGCGCTCACCTCGTTCTGGGCGATGCTGCTGGTGCTGCCGCTCGATCTCGCGGTGCGCGCCATCGACATCGCGGTGCCGAGCGGCGACATGCCGCCGGAATCGCGCAACCTCGGCCTGCATCTCGCCCTCTACGTGATCGGCTGGCTGCTGCCGCTGATCATCATCTATGCGCTGGTGCGCTGGTACGGCCGCGGCGACCGCTTCTGGCTCTTCCTCTCCGCGCTCAACTGGAGCCAGGTGCTGCAGGGGATCGGCATGCTGCTGTTCACCGGGCTGCTGGCGGGCACCGGCAGCCTCGTCGACCTGGGGGCGGTGGCGCAGGCGCCGCCGCTCAACGCCGTGGTCGGCGCCTTCGCCGCCCTGCTGGCGATGGGCATCTTCGTCGTGATCTACGGCTACGAGTGGTACGTGGCCTGGGTCAGCCTGGAGGCCGGCGTGGCGCTGCCAATCATCGTGGTGCTGCTGGATTTCGTCACCGGCGCCGGTCTCAGCAAGGCGGCTTCCGCGATCTTCTAACCCGCATCGGGATAGATCACTTCGAGGAGGCAGAGGCCCTGGGGCGGCGCGGTCGGACCGCCGGCGCGACGGTCGCGCGCCTCGAGCGCGCGCTTCACATGGGCCGGCGACCATTTTCCCGCCCCCACCAGCTTCAGCGTTCCCACCATGTTGCGCACCTGGTGATGCAGGAAAGAGCGCGCCCAGGCCTCGATCACGATCTCGTCGCCGAGCCGCGTGACGTCGAGGCGGTCGAGGGTCTTCACCGGCGACTTCGCCTGGCAGAGCGAATCTCGGAAGCTGGAGAAGTCGTGCTTGCCCAGGAGGTGGAGTGCGCCCTCCGCCATCGCGCCGGCATCGAGCGGCACCCCCACGTGCCAGACGCGGTTGCGCTCGAGCGCCGGCGGCGCCCGACGATTGAGGATGCGATAGCGGTAGTGCCGGCCGCGGGCGGAGGTCCGGGCGTTGAAGCTCTCGGCGACGGGCTCGACCGCCAGCACCGCCACCGCATGGGGTTTCACGTGATGATTGAGGGCGCCGCGGATCTCGTCGGGATCGGCGGTGCGCGGCAGGTCGAGATGCGCCGCCTGCGCCAGCGCATGGACGCCGGCATCGGTGCGGCCGGCGCCGTAGACGGTGACCGCCGCGCCGCAGAAGCGCTCCACCGCGCCCTCCAGGATCTCCTGCACCGAGAGGCCGCTCTTCTGCCGCTGCCAGCCGACGAGCCCGGTGCCGTCGTATTCGAGGGTGAGCTTGTAGCGCGGCATCTAGAGTTTCGTGCCCGGCGGCAGCGCGTAGCCGCGGAGCAGCGCCGCCGCCGCCATCGGCGCGCGGCCGGCGCGCTGCAGCCGCATGAGACGCAGCGCGCCGACGCCGCAGGCGACGGTGAGCTGATCGTCGAGCACGGTGCCGGGATCGCCGGCGCCCTCCACCGCCTCGGCCGCCAGCACCTTGATGCGCTCGCCCCCGTGCTCGAACCAGGTGCCGGGCGCGGGATTGAGCGCGCGGATGGCGCGGGCGAGCTGGGTCGCCGCGCGGCTCCAGTCGAGGCGGCCCTCGTCGCGGCCGAGCTTCCGGGCATAGGTCGCGCCCTCGGCGGGCTGCGGCTCGGGCGTGAGCGTCCCCGCCGCGCGGCCCGCGAGCGCTTCGACGATGAGCCGCGCGCCGAGCGCCGCCAGCGCATCGTGCAGCGTGCTCGCCGTCGTCTCCGCGGTGATCGGCACCGCTTCGCGGAGCAGCATCGGACCGGTGTCGAGGCCCTCGTCCATCTGCATGATGGTGACGCCGGTCTCGCTGTCGCCGGCGAGGATCGCGCGCTGCATCGGCGCCGCCCCGCGCCAGCGCGGCAGCAGCGAGGCGTGGACATTGAGGCAGCCGAGCCGCGGCGCGGTCAGCACCGCTTTCGGCAGGATGAGGCCGTAAGCCGCCACCACCGCAGCGTCGAGACCGAGGGCGCGGAAGCGCTCGACCTCCTCGCCGGTGAGCTTCGCCGGCGTCCTGACCTCGATGCCGGCGGCTTCGGCGGCGCGCTGCACCGGCGAGACCTGCTCCTTGTGGCCGCGACCGGCGGGGCGCGGCGGCTGCGAATAGACGCAGACCACCTGGTGCCCGGCGGCGGTGAGCGCGGCCAGGATCGGGACGGCGAAATCCGGCGTCCCCATGAAAGCGAGGCGAAGGGTCATGGAGGAGAGGCTTAGGCGCCGGAGCCCCGGCAGGCAAGCCTCAGGCGGGCACCGCTTGCCGCTTTGCCTTGGTGAGCTTGCGCAGGATGATGTTGCGCTTCAGCGAGGAGATGTGATCGACGAACAGCACGCCCTCGAGGTGATCCATCTCGTGCTGGATGCAGGTGGCGAGGAGGCCGGTGGCGTGCAGCTCGCGCACCTCGTTCTGATAGTCGAGGTAGCGCACCTTGATCTCCGCCGAGCGGCTGACATCGGCGTAGTGCTCGGGGAGCGACAGGCAGCCCTCGCTGTAGGTGGCAAGCTCCTCGGAGCGCCAGAGGATCTCCGGATTGGCCATCCGGAGGGGATTGCGCTGCTGATCCTCGCCGGCGACGTCGACCACCAGAACCCGCTTGGCTACGCCGACCTGGGGCGCCGCGAGACCGATGCCCGGCGCCAGGTACATGGTCTCCAGCATGTCGTCCATCAGCCGGCGGATCTCGTCGTCGACCGTCGCGACGGGCTTCGCCTTGAGCTTGAGACGCGGATCGGGAGCCGTGATGATCGGCAGGATTGCCATGCCAGAATCCCTGTGGAACCGGCCCTTTAGGTAGGACCCCCGGCCCTCCCCGTCAATACTGGGACGGTCGGCGCGGACTGGCGCAACCGGCGGTCTCGCCTACTTCACTAAAAGGCCCCTCTTTAAAGAGTCAAAAGCCGATGGGATTCTGCCGCGTTCCCGTTTCGTCCTGCTAGGATGGGCCGCACCGGGGGACACACAGGTAGATGAGACACAGGGGACCATGGACCTCACTCTGACGATCGGGATTGCGCTGGCGGC
>DATJOK010000085.1:0-24304 GCA_035507155.1 Allostellaceae bacterium | reverse complement strand
GGGACGAGCCAGTCGCAGATGTGGAAACCGAGGATGCGCCTCCCCGCGCGCGCGATCTCGCGCTCGAGCGCCGGGTCCCACCAGAGATGATAGACGTCGACGGCGACACCCACCCCGTCGCCGAGCTGGTCGCAGAGGTCGTTGGCATGCGCCAGCGTGTTGATGCAGGCGCGGTCGGCGGCATACATCGGATGCAAGGGCTCGATGGCGAGCGGCACGCCGGCGGCGCGGGCATGCGGCAGCAGCTCGCCGAGGGCATCACGCACAAGTGAATGGGCGCCGCCGAGGTCGCGCGAGCCCGGCGGCAGGCCGCCGCCGATCATGATGAGACAACGCGCCTTCACCGCCGCCGCTTCGTCGATGGCGCGGCGGTTGTCGTCGAGCACTTTCGCGAGGCCCACGCGGCCCTCGCTGGTGAAGAGGCCGGCGCGGCAGACGCCGGTCACCACCAGCCCCGCGCCCTCGATGAGCTTCGCCGCCTCCTTGAGCCCGGTCGCCTGCAGCTGGTCGCGCCAGGGCGCGATGCCGCCGATCCCGCGCGCCGCCACCGCCTCGATGATCTCGGCGAGCGTTCCCTGCTTGCGGACGGTGGCGCCGTTGATCGAGAGGAGCCGCGGATGGCGCGCGAGGTCGCGCATCAGCCGATGCCGTGGCTCTGCAGCACTGTCGCCATCCGCCGCGCCGCCCGATCGGGATCGACCAGCAGTCCCGCCTGGTCGGCAAGCCGGAAAAGCTCCGCGAGATGCAGGATCGAGCGCGCGCTCTGCTGGCCGCCCACCATGACGAAATGCTGCTGGTGGCCGTTCAAATAGGCCATGAACACGATACCGGTCTTGTAGAAGCGGGTGGGTGCCCGGAAGATGTGGCGGGAGAGCGGCACCGTCGGCGCCAGCATGTCGTGGAACTCGTTGCGGCTGCCGCGGGCGAGCGCGGCGAGCGCCGCGGAGGCCGCCGGCGCGATGGCGTCGAGGATGCCGAGGAGAGCGTCGCTGTAGCCCTGCTCGTCGCCGGCGATCAGCTCCGCGAAGTTGAAATCGTCGCCGCTGTACATGCGGACGTCCCTGGGCAGCCGCCGGCGCATGGTGATCTCGCGGTCCTTGTCGAGGAGCGAGACCTTGATGCCCTCGACCTTGGCGGCGTTGCGCTGGATGACTTCGACGGCGACCTCGCTCGCCGCGTCGAGATCGCGATGGCCCCAGTAGCCCCCGAGCGCCGGATCGAACATATCGCCGAGCCAGTGGATGATCGCCTTCTCCCGGAGGCCGCCGAGGATGCGGTCGTAGACCTTGGCGTAGTCCTCCGGTCCCCTGGCGGAAGCGGCGAGCGCCCGGCTCGCCATCAGGATGACGCGGCCGCCCAGCTTCTCGATCGCCTCGATCTGCTCCTCATAGGCGCCGATCACCTGATCGACGGAATAAGTGCCGAGTGCCAGGTGATCGGTGCCGGCGCCGGAGAACACCATGGCGCCTTCCGCCTTCGCCGCCTCGACCGAGCGGCGGATCAGCTCCAGCGAGGTCTTCCAGTCGAGCCCCATGCCGCGCTGGGCGGTGTCCATCGCCTCGGCGACGCCGAAGCCGAGCTTCCAGAGATGGCGGCGATAGGCGAGGGTCGCGTCCCAATCGAGCCGCGGCTCGATCCAGGGATCGCAGTCCGCCAGCGGATCCGCCACCACATGGGCGGCGGCGATTGCCACGCGATTGAAGGGATTGGCGGGCTTCGTCGGCCAGCTGCGCGGCGCCCGCGTCGTGTAGGGCTGGAGGCGGCGGTCGGATGTGGGGAGCGAGAGGGTCGGCATCGATCAGGCCTCGAGGTTGGGAATGTCGAACCAGCGGCGCTCGCGCCAGCTCTGCAGCGCGAGCTCGGCAAGCTGCACGCCGCGGGCGCCGGCGAGCAGGTCCCAGGGGAAGGGCGCATCCTCCATCAGGTGGCGGATGAAGCGCTCCCACTGGGCGCGGAAGCCGTTGGGATAGGGGTCGTTGTCGGGCACTTCCTGCCACTGGGAAAAGAAGTCGGTGGTGCGCGGCTCGTCGGGATTCCAGACCGGCTTCGGCGTGGCGTTGCGCGGCTGGATGAAGCAGCGGTGGAGTCCGGCGACGGCGGAGCCGTGCGTGCCGTCCACCTGGAAGGTGACGAGATCGTCGCGGCGCACCCGCGTCACCCACGAGCTCGCCATCTGTACGATGGGGCCGCCCTCGATCTGGAAATGCGCGAAGCAGTGGTCGTCGGTGTCGGGGCGATAGGTGTTGCCCTGCTCGTCGACGCGCTCGGGAATGAGGGTGGCGCCGAGGCAGGAGACCGCTTTCACCGGCCCGAAGAGCCCGTCCAGCACGTAGCGCCAGTGGCAGAGCATATCGAGGATGATGCCGCCGCCCTCCGCCTTGCGATAATTCCAGGACGGGCGCTGCGCCGCCTGCCAGCCGCCCTCGAACACCCAGTAGCCGAAGTCGCCTTTGACGGTGAGGACGCGGCCGAAGAAGCCGCTGTCGATGAGGCGCTTCAGCTTCACGAGGCCGGGCAGGAACAGCTTGTCCTGCACCACGCCGTGCTTGACGCCGGCGCGGCGCGCCTGGCGGTAGAGGTCGAGGGCGTCGGCGAGGTTGGTCGCGGTCGGCTTCTCGCAATAGATGTGCTTGCCGGCTGCGATCGCCTTCTCGACGTTGCGCTTGCGCTCGGCCGTCGTCACCGCGTCGAAATAGACGGTGTCGTCCTTGCTGGCGAGCGCGCGGTCGAGATCGGTCGTGGTGCGCGCGATACCGTGCGCGGAGGCCAGCGCCGCCAGCTTCTCGGGATTGCGGCCGACCAGGATCGGGTCCGGCATCACCCGGATGCCGTTCTCGAGCACCAATCCGCCCGCGGCGCGGATCGCCAGCACCGAGCGGACGAGATGCTGGATCGTCCCCATCCGGCCGGTGACGCCGTTCATGATGATGCCGAGGCGTTGCTCGCCCATGCGGTTCCTTCCTCCCTTAGATCGTTCTAAGAGGATAGGGGGTTTGGCCGCCGACGGCCACCCCCGGCGAGCAGGGCGGAACCTCAGCCCAAACCGATCAGGGCTGCGAGCTTTGCGCGGACCTCGGCAAGGATCGCGTCCGGAACTTTTCCAGCAAATCGGATCGGCCGAGCCTCGGTGTCGATGCTGCGCACGTGGCTGTTGAGTATCTCGCCGGAGATCGCCGATCCCTCCGGAAGGATCGTGCTGGTTCTGAAACCGCGCACCCGCGCGGTGATGGGGCACACGATCGCGAAGTGGCTCGCCTTCCAGAACGGATGCGGCGATACGATCAGCGCCGGCCGGCGACCGCTTTGTTCTCGGCCGGTCCGAGGAGCGAAATCGGTCCAGATGAGGTCGCCGGCCTCTGGCTCGTACGCCATGCTAGTCGTCCACGACCTCGCGGCCCTTCTCCGGCCCCCACTTCCAAGCCTCCCGCATTCTCTTGGGCGTGATGCCGGCCAGCAGATCCTCCAGCGCATAGCGGGGACGCGAAGGCCGCAGCACCAGGGCGCCGTTCTCGACCCTGATATCGACCGGGCTGCCCTCCTCGAGATGGATCTCCTCGACCACGTCCCGGGGCAGTCTCACCGCTAGGCTGTTGCCCCATTTCGCGACATTCGTCTTCACTGGTGTTCTCCATGTAGATACCGGGAATATACCTCTGTATCTACTTTGTGTCTACATCGTGCCCGGGGTCACTCAGCCACCCCTCGGCCCGCGTCTGCGCCAGGGCGCGGTCCACCAGCTCCGGCGCCAGGCCCACATAGGTGGTGGGGTCGAGGAGGGCGCCGAGCTCGTTGCCGGAGATGGCACCCTTGAGGCGCGGGTCGCGGGCGAGTGCGGCTTCCAGCGTGGTGCCGTGCTCCTGGGCGTGCATGGCGGCCTCGTAGACCACCTCGTGGGCGGTCTGCTTGCCGAGCTTTTCAGCGAGATGGAACATGACCCGCTCGGAGAGCAGGAGACCGCCGAGGAGGTCGAGGTTCTCCCGCATCCTCCCGGTGTTGACCGTGAGGTGCTCCAGCACGTGACCGCCGAGCTTCAGCAGCAGCGCGGTGCCGAGGCAGAGCTCGGGCAGCGCCTTCCATTCCATCTTCCAGATCGCGCTGTCGCGCTCGTGCACCTGGATCATCGCCTCCTGCATGGCGGCGACGTGATAGCGGAGCGAGCGGCCGACCGTGATCATGGTCTCGCAGATCGCGGGGTTGCGCTTGTGCGGCATGGTGGAGGAGCCGACCTTGCCAGGGTTGAAGGGCTCCTCCACCTCGTCCACCTCGTTGCGCTGGAGGTTGAACACCTCGCTGGCAATCTTGGTGAGCGTCGCCGCGACGAGGCCGAGGATTGCGGCATACTCCGCGAAGCGGTCGCGGGCGGGCTGCCAGGAGATGTCGGCCTGCATGAGGCCGAGCCGGTGCATCACCCGCGCCTCGAGCTCCACCGCCTTGGGCCCGAAGCTCGCCATGGTGCCGACGGCGCCGACGAGGCCGCCGACGAAGACGCGGGCCTGCGCCTCCATGAGGCGCTGATGGTGGCGCGACACCTCGCGCAGCCAGATCGCGCATTTGTGCCCGAAGGTGACGGGGAGCGCCTGGACGCCGTGGGTGCGTCCCACCATCGGCGTCGCGCGGTATTTCTCGGCGAGGGCATAGAGCGCGCGGCCGACGGCGCGGAGATCGCGGAGGATGATGCCGTGCGCTTCCCGGAGCTGCAGCGCCATGCCGGTGTCGAGGATGTCCTGGGTGGTGGGGCCGTAGTGCAGCCACTCGCCAAGGGCGGGCGCGCAGAGCCGCTGCAGCGCCCGGAGCGCCGGCACCAGGGGATGCTTCGCGGTCGCCATCTCGCGGGCGATCGCCTCCAGGTCCACGTCGGCGACCCGGGCGCGCCGCCCGATCTCGTCGGCCGCCGCCTGCGGCACGATGCCGAGCGCCGCCTGCTCCTGCGCCAGCGCCGCCTCGACGTCGTACCACTTCTGCACCCGGTTCTCGTCGGAGAACACGCAGCGCATCTCCTCGGTGCTCCAGCTGTCGCGCAGCAGGATGGAATCGAAGACGCTGGATGGCATGGTGTGCTCCTCCCTGTCGGCGCCCGCACGCGCGTGTGATCTATTCCAAACCTTGCTTGACGGCGCGAATGAGGCAAGGTCTAGTAGGACAACAATAAAATGACTGCTCATCAGGGAGGCATCAGATGCCGAAAATATTGAGCCGCCGGGCCTTTGGCGCCGCGGCGGCGACGGTTGCATTGGCAGCGCCCTTCATCCGCCGGCCCGAGGCCGCGGAGCCGTTGGAGCTGCGCTGCTCGCTCGATACGGCGCCATCGCACCCCCGC
The DNA here is from genome assembly GCA_035507155.1 of Allostellaceae bacterium. GTDB lineage: Bacteria > Pseudomonadota > Alphaproteobacteria > ATCC43930 > CGMCC-115725 > DASZHJ01. Next base: position 18,987 of record DATJOK010000085.1, on the reverse strand, counting down.
AACGTGGCGTTCCGCGACTATCTCGAGAAGGTGGAGAAAGCCTCCGGCGGGCGCCTCACCACCAAGCTCTTCGAGAGCGGCTCGCTGTTTCCCGACCTCCAGGTGCTGAAGGCGCTGGTGCAGGGGCAGGTGGAGATGTGCTGTCCCGGCACCTGGACCGTCACCGGCTTCGTGCCGGATGCGGATTTCTCCGCCCTGCCGGCCTTCTACGGCCGGCCGATCGACACCGTGCACAAGGCGACCGACGGCGCCGGCGGCAAGTTCGTCAACAGCGAGATCGCGGACAAGCTCGGCGTCGAGGTGCTCGGCCCCTGGTTCGATCTCGGCTACAACAACTGGTACTCCACCAGCAAGCCGATCAACAGCCTCGCCGATCTCAAGGGGATGAAGCTGCGCAGTCCGGGCGGCGTGCTGAACTCGTGGCGCATCCGCTACTTCGGCGGCATCGCCAACGTGACCGCCTGGCCTGACGTGCCGCTCGCCATGTCACAGGGTACTTTCGACGGCCTCATCACCACCAACGAGAGCGCCAACAGCTCCAAGCTGTTCGATTCGGGGCTCCGCCACTCGCTGCAGGACCACCAGGCGATGGGCCTCTACATCCCGCTGGTGAACCAGGCGTTCTGGAAGAAGCTGCCCGCCGACCTGCGGACGACGATGGGCAAGCTCTGGGCGGATAACATCGGCGGCTACCGCGCCAACACCGCGAAGGCGCAGGAAAACGGCCGCGCCGAGCTCACCAAGCAGGGCGTGATGTTCGTCGACGTGCCGCAGACCGAGCTCGACCAGACGCACAAGAAGATGCTGGCCGAGCAGGAGAAGGCGGCCGAGGACGCGCACATCTCGCCGAAGCTGGTCCAGCTGGTCATGGCGGATGTCGGCGCCTGAGGGCGCCCGCGGGCGGACCCGCATCGATCGGCTGATGGCGGCGTGGGACCGCGTCGAGCGGACCCTGGTGGGTCTGCTCGGCGCCGCCGCGCTGATCATCGCCGTGATCCAGGTGTTCGGCCGCTACATCGATCCCGCCGAGGCGATCAACTGGGCGGAGGAGGTGATCGTCTACATCGCCGTCTGGGCGGTGATGCTGATCGCAAGCCAGCTCGTCCGCACCGACGGCCATGTCCGCCCCGATCTGGTGCTGCGCCTGCTGCCGGCCGGCGCGCAGCGCTGGGTCGAGATGTTCAACTGCCTGGTGGCGATCGCCTTCGTCACCGGCATGGTCTGGTACGGCTGGGAGGTGGTGGACACCGCCCTGCTGCTGGACCAGCGCAGCTCCACCGACCTGCAGTTCCCGATGTGGATCTACTACGCGGCGCTCCCGGCGGGCGGCGCGCTGATGCTGGCGCGCTACGTGATCCGGCTCGTCCGCTACGCCTTCTTCTTCGATCCCGCGACCATGACCGTCGGTCACAGCCTCGCCCGCGAGGCCTCGGCCGGGCTCATCGCGACCCCGGAATAGGCCGCAGGCGCTCCCCCGATGTGGACGATCGGCTTCCTGCTGATGTTCTTCGGCCTGCTCGCGGCGGGCATGCCGATCTTCCTGGTGCTCGGCGCCTGCGCCGCGATCCTCTACTTCGTCTCCGACCAGCCGATGGTCGGCGTGGCGCAGAACATGATCGACCAGCTCAACTCGACGACGCTGATGTCGCTGCCGCTCTTCGTCATGGCGGCGGCCTTCATGCGGCGGGGCGGGGTGGCGCAGGCGCTGGTCGATCTCTCCACTGCCTGGCTCGGCGGCATCAAGGGCTCGCTTGGCCTGGTGGCGGTGGTCTCCTGCGCGCTCTTCGCGGCGATCTCCGGCTCCTCGGTGGCAACCGCGCTCGCCATGGGGACGATCCTGCTGCCGGCGATGCTGGAGCGCGGCTATCCGCGCTCCTTTGCCCTCGGCGTGCTCGGCGCCTCCGGTACCATCGGCGTGGTGATCCCGCCGTCGCTGGCGCTCATCCTCTACGGCATCGTGACCGAGCAGTCGGTGCCGCGGCTCTTCCTCGCCGGCATCCTGCCCGGCCTGCTGCAGGCCGGCGCCTTCTTCCTCTGGGTGCTCTACTACGCGCGCCGCAAGGATTTCCCGGCCGAGCCCGCCATGCCCTTCGGGACGAGGCTCCGGGTCACCTGGCGCGCGCTCCCGGCGATGCTGGTGCCGGCGGTGGTGCTGGGCGGCATCTATGGCGGCATCGTCACCGTCACCGAGGCGGCGGCGCTCGCCGCGGTCACCGCCTTCCTGGTGAGCGTGATCGTCTACCGCGGCTTCACCTGGACGCGTACCCTCGACGTCATCGCCGAGGCGTTCTCCAGCGCCGGCGTCATCATGCTGATCATCGCCACCGCCCTCGTCTTCGGGCACTGGATGACGCAGTCCGGCATCCCGGCCAAGCTGGTGCAGTTCGCCGCCCACCAGGGCTTCACCACCTGGGAGTTCCTGCTGGCGATCAACATCCTGCTGCTGATCATCGGCTGCTTCCTCGAGGTGGTGAGCACGCTCCTGCTGGTGATGCCGATCCTGGCGCCCGCCCTGGTGCCGCTCGGCGTCGATGCCGTGCATTTCGGCATCATCTTCACCCACAACATGGAGGTCGGCCTGGTGCACCCGCCGGTCGGGCTCAATCTCTATGTGCTCTCGACCATCTCCGACGCGCCGGTGGGCGAGGTGATCCGCGGCATCCTGCCGTTCCTGATCCTGCTGCTGATCGTGCTCGGCCTCATCACCTACGTCCCGGTCATGACGCTCTGGCTGCCGAACGCCGTCTTCGGCCACTGACGCGGCGAAGTTCACCGGGCGCCGGGTCTGGCCTATGGTGGAGGCCGGCATTCACCGGCAATCCGGAGGCGGACCCATGCTGCTCGTCCATGACGGCAAGCGCCCCAGCATCGATCCCTCGGCGCGGATCGCGCCCAACGCGGTCCTCTGCGGCGACGTCACCGTCGGCGCCAACTGCTCGGTGGGCTTCGGCGCCGTGCTGACGGCGGAGAGCGGAGCGATCACGATCGGCGCCAACTGCGTCATCATGGATACCGCCGTCATCCGCGGCGTCCGGCGCAGCCCCGTGCGGATCGGCGACAACGTGCTGGTGGGGCCGCACGCCTATCTCACCGGCTGCGAGGTCGCCGACAGCGCCTTCATCGCCACCGGCGCCACCGTCTTCAACGGCGCCAGGATCGGCGCCCGCGCCGAGGTGCGCATCAACGGCATCGTCCATCTCCGCTCCGTGCTGCCGCCGGACGCGGTGGTGCCGCTCGGCTGGATCGCGGTCGGTGATCCCGCCGAGATCCTGCCGCCCGACCAGCACGAGCGCATCTGGAGCATCCAAAAGGCGCTCGACTTCCCGCGGTTCGTCTTCGGCGTCGAGCGCCCGGCCGAGGGCGAGAGCCTGATGCCAGAGGTGATGCCGCGCTACGCCGCGAGCCTCCGCCGGCATCTCAAGGACGAGGAAATCTAGCGCGCGGATCCCCGTTGCGCCGCACTTCGCGTGCGGCGCGGCCGCGATCGTGACGGAGCCGTGACGGATCCGTCACCGTCGCGTCATTCGCCGGTCATCTCCGTGCCCCCGGGTTGTCGCCGTTGGTGCGTAGCCTCACCCTGCCGACACGGCGGGAGAGAGTCGCGTCGGCTTCGGCTGAACGCGATCTCTGGAGGGGGTCCTTGACATGAGGAAGGTGACGTCTTGCGCGATCGGCGCCGCAGTGGCGCTGTCGCTTTTCGGCGCGGGATCGGCTCTCGCGATGGGCAATCAGGTGCAGAACAACCATCCGACCGGCAGCAGCTGCCAGCTCTCGCAGCCGCACAGCCGGATCAAGCACATCGTCTACCTGCAGTTCGACAATGTGCATCTCCGCCGCGACAATCCCAATGTGCCGTCGGATCTCGAGCAGATCCCGAGCCTCCTGAACTTCATCCAGGACAACGGCACCATGCTCGGCAACCATCACACGCCGCTGATCTCGCATACCTCGGTCGACATCCTGACCGCACTCACCGGCGTCTACGGCGAGAAGTTCGGCGTCACCATCGGCAACAGCTTCGGCCTTTTCGACAGCACCGGCGTCGCCTCGAGCTTTCCGGCCTCCTTCACCTACTGGACCGACAAGCTCTCGGACGGCCTCTACGAGATGGTCGACCAGCAGGGCAAGAACGCGCCGGCGCCCTGGGTCCCCTTCACCCGCGCCGGCTGCGACGTCGGCGCCTTCTCGCTCGCCAACCTCGAGTTCGAGAACGTCACCAGCGACGTCAACAACGTCTTCGGTCCGAACTCGCCGCAGGCCGCCGAGGCGAAGAGCAATTCCACCAAGGCGGTGGCGGACTTCGAGGGCATCATCGTCCACTGCGCCTTCAACAGCCCGCTCTGCGCCAAGAACGGCGCGCCCGACCTGCTGCCGGACGAGCCCGGCGGCTATGCCGGCTTCCAGGCGCTCTACGGCAACGTGAGCGTGGCGCCGGCGATCAACAACGGCCAGGCCTTCGTCAACGACCTCGACGGCAATCCGGTCGCCGACAGCCACGGCAATTTCGGCTTCCCCGGTTTCGATCCGCGGCCGTCCCAGTCGCTGGGCTACGTCGCCCAGATGCTCGAGGCCGGCGTGCCGGTGGTCTACTTCTATATCGAGGACGCGCACGACAACGATCCCGGCCTCTCGGGCGTGCCGAGCTCGACCGCCGGCACCTTCGGCCCCGGCGAGGCGGGCTACGTGACCCAGCTCAAGGCCTATGACAAGGCCTTCAGCCAGTTCTTCGCCCGCCTCAAGAAGGACGGCATCACCAAGGACAACACGCTCTTCGTGATCACCGCCGACGAGAACGACCACTTCGTCGGCGGCCCGCCGTCGCCCGCCAAGTGCGACGGTGTCACCACGCCCTGCACTTATGCGAAGAAGGGCGAGATCGACGGCGACCTCAGCCTGGTCTATGCCACCGAGTTCGGCAACACGACGCCGTTCCGCGTGCACAGCGACAGCGCGCCCACTTTCTATATCAGCGGCGATCCCACCGGCCAGACCGACAGCACCACCCGCACGCTGGAGCAGCAGGCGGCGGCGATGCTGGGCTTCGACACGGTGGCGGCGAACGGCGCCGGCGCCACCAACCACGTGACGGCGGCGCTCGCCGACCACGCGGAGCTGGCGTTCCTGCACATGATCACCGTCGATCCGAACCGGACGCCGAACTTCGTCCTGTTCGGCAACGACGACTACTTCCTGAGCGCCTCCGGCCACACCTCGCCGCTCTGCACGCCCGCCAACAACTCGGCGAGCTGCTTCTCCGAGGGAGCCGGCTTCGCCTGGAACCACGGCGACTTCCAGAACCAGATCACCCATACCTGGCTCGGCATGGTGGGTCCCGGCGTTCTGAACCGCGGTCGGTTCGACCGCGTCTTCACCGACCACACCGACGTCCGTCCCACCATCTTGAGCCTCGCCCATCTCAAGGACGACTACGCCCATGACGGCCGGGTGATCTTCGAGGTGCTCGACGAGGACGCGCTGCCGGATGCCCTGGTCGACCACCAGGATGTCCTCTCCAAGCTGGCGGAGGCCTACAAGCAGATCAACGCGCCGCGCGGCGCGCTGGGCCAGCTGACGCTCCGCCTCTCGACGCTTGGCCTCGGCAGCAGCCCCACCGTCTACAATCAGGTGGAGCAGCAGATCGTCGACATCACCAACAAGCGGAACGCGATCGCCGGCCAGATGATCAGCATCCTGGAAGGCGCCGCCTTCGGCAACCAGCCGGTCAACATCTTCCAGGCCGAGTTCCTGATCCACCAGGCCAACGAGCTGCTCGAGTCCATCGAGTAGGCACAAGACCGCCGGGCACTACCGGCACGGCCCCTCATCCTCCCTGCAGCGGGAGGGTGAGGGGTTTTCTTTTCAGGGCGGCGCCACCCGCGGCGGCGTCAGCGGGTTGGGCGGCGGCGGCCGCAGCAGCAGGAGCAGCAGCAGCGCCGCCGTCAGCACCCAGGCGATGATCCAGAACCCGTCGATATAGGCGAGCACATAGGCCTCGTGCTGCACCAGCTCGGCGACGATGCCCGTGCCCTGGCTGGTGGGGTCACCGGCGCCGACGGCGCGGGCGGCGAAGGGCGCCGCGAAGGCGGCGATGGCGCGCTCGGCGGCGTCGGATCCGATGGCGAGATGCTGGCCGACGAAGTTCGAATGGATCTGCTCGCGCACCCGCACGAAGGTCTGGATGAAAGACGTGCCGATCTCGTTGCCGAACAGCCGCGCGGTCTGGATGGTGGCGGCGATGGCGGCGGCCTGCGGCGGCGTGATGTTGGCGACCGCGAAGGTGATGAGGGCGGTGATGGCGACCGCGAGCCCGACCGCCTCGACGATCTGTGAGGGCAGGAAGTCGGGGCTCGCCCAGTCATGGGTGAGGCCGGTATCCATCCAGCTGCCGACCGCGATGACGGCGAAGCCGAGCGCGAGCAGCAGCCGGGCGTCGACCCGCTTCAGCATCAGCGCGGTCAGCGGCACCAGCACGAATTGCGGCAGCGCGATCCAGTCGAGGACGTCGCCGATCTGCAGGTCGCGCAGCCCCTGCACCCGCGTCAGATAGTCCGGCAGGATGAAGGCGGTCGCCGAGGATCCAAAGCCGTAGATGCCGATCAGCAGCGCCGGGATCAGCACGTTGCGCTGGGCGGCGACCTTGAGGTGGATGAGCGGGAAGGGCACCACCGTCTCGTTGACGAGGAAGGCCAGCACCAGGAGGCCGCCCGCGGCGAGGAGCCCGCTCACCACGCCGGAGCTGAGCCAGTCCAGGCGATTGCCCTGGTCGAACGCGGCATAGATGAGCCCGAATCCGAGCCCGGAGAGCAGGATGCCGTGCCAGTCGGTGCGTCGCATGAGCTCGCGGTCGACCGGCTGGCGCGGGATCCCGAACCAGACCAGCAGGATCATGACCGGCGTCAGGACCACGTTCTCCCAGAAGATCCACTGCCAGTTCCCGCTCTCCGACCAGACCGCCTCCAGCGAGCCGCCGATGTTCTGCGAGAAGACGAAGCGGAAGGAATAGGCGGCGATGCCCCAGATCCACCAGTGGGGCGGCAGGCTCCTGAGGATGAAGCCCAGCGCCGCCGGGATGAAGGTGCCGACCGAGAGGCCGCGCAGGATCTGCAGCGCGATCACCGTGTCGTAGTCGCTGGCAAGCGGCAGCAGCAGCGAGGAGAGGGTGAAGATCGCGGCCGACCACAGGACGAAGCGCCGCGCGCCCAGCACCACGCTCATCCAGGCGGCGCCCGGCGCCACCACCATCTGTGCGGCGGTGAAGACGGTGGTGATCCAGGAGCCCTCGTCGAATCCGAGGCCGAGGCCGCCGCGGATGTCGGCGAGGCCGAAGCTGGTGACGCGGGTGTTGAGAGTGGAGACGAAGGCGCCGATCAGCACCGCGGCGACGCCGAGGAGAGGCCGGTTGCAACTCGCCGCCGGCGTCGTCGCCGGTCCGTGCGAGAGCGGCAGCGGCGGGCCGTGGGCGGCGGCGAGCGCGGTCATGGCGCGGGCTTCGGCGCCGTATTGGTGAGGACAGTCGCCTCCACCGACATGCCGGGCCGGAGCTTGCCGGCGAGCGGATTGTCGGGATCGAGCACGATCTTGACGGGGATGCGCTGCACCACCTTGGTGAAGTTGCCGGTGGCGTTGTCCGGCGGCAGCAGGCTGAACTGCGAGCCGCTCGCCGGCGAGATGCTGTTGACGTGGCCGGTGACGACGACGCCGGGGAAGCTGTCGACGGTCACCTCCGCCTTCTCGCCGATCGCCATGTGGGTGAGCTGGGTCTCCTTGTAGTTGGCGATCACCCAGACATTTTTCAGCGGCACCACCGAGATCACCTGGGTGCCCGCATGGACGTACTGGCCCTCGCGCACGCCGCGCTCGCTCACCATGCCGTCCACCGGGGCCGTGATTCGGGTGTAGCCGACATTGATCTTGGCGAGATCGAGCATCGCCTGTTTCGCCTTGGCGTCGGCGCGGAGCTGGGATTCCTGGGTATCGAGCACCGCCATCTGCCGGCGCGCCGCCTCGAGCTCGGCCTTGTTGCGCTCGAGCGTCGCCTCGAAGCGCTTCGCGTCGGCGACCGCCTGCTCCACCTTCTGCGGCGTGCCGAAGGTGGTGGCGAGCAGCGCGCGCTGCCGGTTCGCTTCCAGGGTGGTGCGCACCACGTCGGCCTGGGTCGCGGTGATGACGTCCTCCGCTTGGGAGACCAGGGCGTGCTGCAGCTCCTTGCGCGATTTCAGGTTCTCGATCGCCGCCTGGGCGCCCAGCAGATCCGCCTCCGCCTGGGCGACGCGCGCCTGATAGTCGCGGTCGTCGATCTGCACCAGGAGATCGCCCGCCTTGACGAGCTGGAAGTCGTTGACCGGCACGCGGAGCACGTAGCCCTCGACCTGGGCGCTGAGCGGCGTGATGTCGGCGCGCACATAGGCATCGTCGGTGGTCTGCCGGGTCCAGGCGCCGGTCCAGACGTCCCAGCGGGTGACGAAGAGCACGCAGAGGCCGAGCGCCGCCGCCACGATCACGATGCGGATGAGAAGACCGGCGCGGACGCGCGGTTTCGGCGCCGCCGGCGCGGCAACGCCCGGTGCCGCGCCGGCGGGTGTCGGCCCGCGCGCCACTTCGACTGCTGCCTGCTCTTGTGCCATTGCTCCTCGGCCTCGAACCGTCGCTCGGGGATGGTGTGCCATTCTGCTTCCCATGGGCAGAGTGGCGGAATTGCTCAGAAGGGGCCCCGATTGCGGCAGTATACCGCGGCCCTCACCCTCCCGTCGCTGACGCGACCGGTCGCTCCCTCTGCCGCAATCTGCGGGAGAGGGGCTGTTCAGGCGAGGATGCCTACCGCTTCACCAGCTCCGGCCGCGGGCCGTCCTTGAGTTCGTAGCGCTCCAGGATCTCCGCCCGCACCTTGGCGCGCGGCACCTTGCCCTGGGGATTGCGCGGCAGCGCCGCGACGGTGAGGAAGGCGCGCGGGCATTTGTACTTGGCGAGGCATTCCGCGGCGGCGCGCGCCTTCGCCTCCCAGTCCGCGGGCGCGTTCTCGGCGACGGCGACGATCACCTCGCCCCAATACTCGGAGGGGAGCGTCGTCACCGCCACCGTGCCGGCGGTCGGCGCCAGCGCGCGCTCGATCTCCTCGGGATGGATCCTGTAGCCGCCGGACTTGATGACGTCGGCGGTGCGGCCGACGAGATGGAGCCGTCCGCGCCCGTCGACGCGGCCGAGGTCGCCGGTCGCATGCCAGCCGTCGACGGGAAGCGGGTGGAAGCCGCTGCCGTCGATATGGCCCGCAAGCATGTGGCGGGCGCGCAGATGCACCTCGCCGATCCCGTCGGGGCCGCAACGGCTGCCGTCCTCGCTCCGGATCTCCACTTCGACGCCGGGGCCGGGCCAGCCGACGCAGGCGCCGTCGCCCGCGGGCTCGTCGCGGTAGTACTGCTCGGTGGCGGGGGGCGGCAGCACGGTGATCGGGTTCACGACCTCGGACTTGCCGTAGGTGATGCGCACCGTCGGCCCGAAGATCGCGCGCGCTTTCCCGTAGAGCGCCGGCGTCAGGGTCGAGGTGCCGCAGAAGACGAGGCGCACCTTAGGAAATTGTCGTCCCTCGAAGGCGGATGCCAGCTTTGCCAGCACGGTGGGTGGCGCGAAGACGTGATCGACGCCGTCTTCGAGCGCGCGCTCGACCTTCGGCAGATCGACGCCGTCCAGCAGCACGACGCCGGCGCCGTGATCGAAGAAGGCGGTGGCGATGAGCGCGGCGCCATGGGTGTAGGGCGTCATCAGGAGGCAGCGCGTGCCCGGCGCCGGCGCGTAGGGGAAAGTCGCGCGCTGCAGCAGGTTGGCGATCCAGCGCGCCTCGTGGGTGTGGACGATCGCCTTCGGCCGCCCGGTGGTGCCCGAGGTGAAGATGATGCGGCCCCATTTCTGCGTCGGCACCGGCGGAATCCGCGCGGGATCGCCGCTGGCGTCGGCGAGGCTCTCGACCGTCACCGTCGCGATGCCGAGATCGGCGAAGAAGGGCGCCTCCTTCTCGGTGGTGACGACGCGGGTGACGCCGGCAAGCCCGGCGCAATAGCGCCGCTCGTCGGCGGTGAGCGCGGGATTGAGCGGCGTCTCGGCGGCGCCGGAGATCTTGACGCCGTAGCTCGCCCAGGTGGCGGGGATGCCGTTGCGGAGAAACGTCGCGACGGGCTCGCCGGGCTTCGTTCCCATCGCGAGGAGCCGCTCGGCCACCGCGGCGGCTTTTTCGGCGAGCTCGCGATAGCTGAGCGTGCGCTCGCCGTCGCTGACGGCAACGAGGTCGCCGAAAAGCTCGGCCTGGGTCTTGAGGCCGGAGGACCAGGGGATGAGGGTGATCATGGGCCGGAGACGCCCTCACCCTCCCGCGCTACGCGCGGGTCCCTCCCTCTGCCGCTGGCGTGGGCGAGGGGCCTCAAATAACCCCTCTCCCGTGGTAGCGGGAGAGGGAGGGACCCAGCGCACAGCGATGGCAGGGTGAGGGGATGCCAGTTTCGAGTCTCACCGCGCGCCGAGCTCGCGCAGGTTGCCCTGGCGCTCCAGTGCCTGCAGCCCGTCGAAGAGCGAGTGGGCGCCGTTCTCCTGCAGCGTCGTCGCGGTGCAATCGCGGAACTTGGTCCAGAGTTCCTCGGTGCTGAGCGGCAGCGCCCAGTGGCCACGGGCGAAGCGCATCTCCGGGCTCTCGATCTGGCGCCCGTCGGCGAGCTTCACCGCGACGCGGTCGAACTCGGCGAAGACGGGATCGTCGGCGGCCACCGTGTCGACGGTGGCGATCGAGACCTTGCCCATGGCCGCCTGCACGTCCGGCCGGCGCACGAAGCCGTCGCTGAGCTCGCCCAGTCCGGCGCGGCCGGCGGTGAGCGCGCTCGCCATGGCGAACTCCATGCTGAACTTCGCCTCGAGGCCGGTCTGCGGGCGATGATTGCGCAGCATCGTCGCCTGCGTCTTGCCGGTGGTGACCGCGATCTCCTTCACCGCGTCGGCGGTCAATTTATGCTGCTTCACCAGATCCAGCATGCCGTCGAGGGCACGATGGACGCCGTAGCACATGGGATACTTCTTCACGTTGAGGCCGGTCTCGATGATGCGCCAGGTCTTGCCGAGGCTGTCGAGCGGCGTCTCGGTATCGACCTTGCCTCTGGGCGAGAGCGCCTGCATGAGCCCGATCGGATGCTCGAGCGCATCGGGCGAGGCGGTCATGCCGGCGCCGGCGAGTCGCGCCGCCAGCACGCCCGACTGCGCCGCGCGGCCGGCCTGGAACGGCTTCGTCATGGTACCGAAATTGGCGACGACGCCCGCCGACATCGAGGCGGCGAGCGCCAGCGCCATCGTCGCCTTCTCGGCGTCGAGCTTGCGCAGATTGGCGATCGCCGCGGCGGCGGCCACCGGGCCCATGACGGCGGTCGGATGCCAGCCCTTGCGGTGATAGGGATCGGGATCGCGCTCGATGAGATGGGCCCAGGTCTCGTAGCCCGCGACATAAGCGGCGATCGCCGCCTTGCCGTCGGCGCCGATTGCTTCCGCCTCGGCGAGCACCGCCGGCACCAGCACCACGCTCGGATGGCCGGCGAGCGCCACGTCGTCATAGTCGAGCGCGTGGCCGGCGGCGCCGTTGGCAAGCGCCGCGTCCGGCGCGCTGGCGCGCTCGCTGCCGAAGACGAGCCGCGCCTCGCCCTTGGCACCGCGGGTCCCCAGCTGCTCGCGGGTGATGCGTGCCACCGGCTCGGCGGCGCCCGCCAGCATGGTGGCGATGCAATCGGTGAATCCCAGGCGCACCACGCCCACCGCTTCCGGCGGCAGCTGATCGAAGGTGAGGCTGGAGACGAACTGGCCGAGCGTGCGGGTGAGCGGAGCCGGCATGGCGAGATCCTCCCGAGGGTCTGTGAAACGTTCCCAGGAGCCTAGGACCCGCCCTCGCTCAGCGCAAGACGCCACCATTCCGCGGGGTGTTGCCGCGGTCAGTGCATGTTGCCGCCGCCACCACCGCCGCCGCAGTACTCCTTCTGGTTCTCGTAGCCGTTGGCGTCCTCCGGCCGGCAGCCGGTCTGGAAGCGGTGATAGGCCGCCTGATCCTCCGGCGAGGCCGGCGGCAGATTGCAGGCGGCGAGCGGCGCCAGCGCCGCCAGCAGGCTCATCGTGCGCAGGAGAGCGGACATTCGGGGCGGCCTCCTCCTCGAAAAAATGACAGCCGGTTTAAAGACATGCGCCTTGCTTCGCGTGCTCAGAGAGAATTAGGTGCGGCCGCGCGGGATCGCCGTCACATTGACGAGATCGGCTGGCGCAGACTAGCGTCGGATGCAGTCCTCGCGGGGAGGTTTTCCAATGTCGAACCACATGCCCATCACCGGCGCCTGCGCCTGGAACGGCGGCGAGATGCGGCACTCCGGGCGCTGGCTGCGCGACCTCGCGCCGGCGCATCTCGCGGAGATCGACGCGGCGCTCGCCGATGTGGAGCGCCGCGGCCTCGCCTGGCACGGCATCACGCGCACGGATTTCCCGCTGCCGGGGATGGCGGCGCTTCTCGACGACATGCGCGAGGAGCTGGAGAACGGCTCCGGCATGCTGAAGCTGCGCGGGCTGCCGGTTCACCGCTACAGCGAGGAGCAGCTGCGCAAGCTCTATTTCGGGCTCGGATCCAATCTCGGCACGCCGGTGTCGCAGAACCGCAGCGGCGAGATGATGCGGGCGATCCGCGACGAGGGCGGCGATCTCGGATCGCGCTACGGCCAGATCGAGGCCGAGCGCACGGAGAGCGGCAAGCCCTTCCTCTCCTCCTATGCGCGGACGCTCTCCAACGGCGCGCTCCGCTTCCACACCGACCGCACCGACGTGGTGGCGCTGCTCTGCGTGCGCCAGGCGGCGAAGGGCGGCGTCAGCATGATCTGCAGCTCGGTCGCGGTGATGAACGAGATGCTGCGCCGCCGCCCCGATCTTGCCGAGGAGCTCTACCGGCCGATCCATCGCAGCCGGCTCGGCGAGGAATCGAACAGCGCCGAGAGCATCTACGCGCTCCCGGTCTTCGATCAGCTGGACGGCCGCTTCACCAGCCACTATTCGCTCACCTACATCGAGGCGGCGCAGATGGTGCCGGGCGTGCCGAAGCTCACGTCGGCGCAGAAGGAGGCGATCGCCATGCTGGCCGATCTCGCCCACGAGCTCGCCTTCGAGATGACCTTCGCGCCGGGCGACATCCAGTTCCTGAACTCGCACGTGACCTATCACGCGCGCACACCCTTCGAGGACGACCGCACCAGCGGCCGCGACCGCCTGCTGCTCCGCCTCTGGCTCGCGATGCCGAACAGCCGCGCGCTCCCCGAGGGGCAGGAGGTGCTCTGGCGCCGCATCGAAGCGGGCGCGCTCCGCGGCGGGATCCTGCGCGCCGATCAGGCGGCCTGAGCACGGGTTCACCACGGAGGCGCGGAGGCATGGCGGAGCCCGAGAAGGCCCGTGGCTTTGACCTCCGTGCTCTCCGTGCCCCCGTGGCTCTGCGCGCGCTGGCGGATCAGGTGATCGCGATCTTGCGCGGCTGGGCGGCCTTCGCCTTCTTCAGCGTCAGGGTCAGCACGCCATCGTCGAGCTGGGCGGCAATCTCCTGCTGGTCGATCCTGTCGGAGAGCGTGAAGCTGCGGGCGAAGTGGCCGACATTGTACTCGGTGTAGAGCGGCTCCAGCCCCTCGTATTTCGAGAAGTCGATGCGCGCCTCGACGCGCAGCACGTCCTCCTCCAGCTTGACGTCGAGATCCTCCTTCTCGACGCCGGGCAGCTCCATCACCACGGTGAGCGCGTCGGCAGTCTCGTAGATGTCGGTCGTCGGCACGTAGTAGCGCGCCGGGGCGGTCTTCTCCTCCTTGCTCACCAGCTCCTTCTTCTCGCGGACCTGGAGTTCCTTGTCCTGTGCCATGGGTCGGTTCCTCGGGCTTAAGAGATTTTGATCGAGCGCGGCTTGTCGCGCTCGGCGCGCGGCAGATAGAGGGCGAGGATGCCGTCGCGGCACTCCGCCTTGACGCGGTCTGCGTCGATCTCCACCGGCACGGTGACGGCGCGGTCGAAGCTGCCGGAGAGCCGCTCGCGCCGATGCACGCTCGCCTTGTCGCCGTAGCCGGCGTCTTTGCTGCCGGCGATGCGGATGGTGTTGCCCTTGACGTCGATGCTGAGCTTCTCCTTCGGGATGCCCGGCACCTCGGTGATGATGACGACGTCGTCGCCCTTGCGGAACACGTTGATCGGCGGAAACGTGCCGGTTCCGCTCAGGCTCGATTGCAGCCAGTTGCTGGCGCGGAAGGAATCGAGCGCCTGCTGGAACTGGAACAGGGCGTGGAAGGGATCGGTATAGGTTATCGACATCGCTGACCTCCTGCTGTTCATGGGCGGACCCGAAGCGGCCGCCGGTGGGGTAACGGCAGAGCGCCGCCGGTCGCGAAACCGGCGGCGGCGTGCCGTCCTTAGAGGCTGGGGAAGACCCGTGGCCAGGCCGGCGGCGGCGCCAGCATCGGCGCCTCGGGCGCCTCCTCCGGCGCTCCGCTGTCCGGCTTGGCAGTCGGTCCTTGGCCGCGCTCCTGGTACTTCAGCCAGGTCTCGAGCCGGTCGGACCAGAGCGCCCTCCCGGGCGCCGTCGCCTTATCGACTTTCATCGCCACGTCCTCCTTTCGAGCAACATGGAAAAGACTGTCGCCAGGCCCTTCCGGCGCCTGGCGGCAGGCGATTTGGGAATTGGGATTTTCCGGTTCAAGAGGGCGACGAGAGGGAAGTCGACTTTCGTGGAGCGCCTTTTGGTAAATGCCTTGGAGGCCGCTGCCTCCGATCTGCAACACTCCGCCGCTAGCGTGCGGGGGAGGAGTGTCGCGATGAAATCCAGGATCCTTGTTCTCGGTCTTGCTCTCGTTCTCGCCGCCTGCGGCCAGTCGCCGGCAGGGCGCGAAGAGACAGCGGATGCCTTTGCGACGCCTTTCTACCTGATCGGCAAGGTGCCGGCCTGCGTCGGCACCGGCGTTATCGACGGCCCGATGCTGGCCGCCGCGGCGCTCGGCAACGGCTATCTGAGCCGCACCGAGCTCGAGGCGCGGCAGGAGATGGTGGACGGCCTCACCGAGAACTGCGGCCCGCCCTACACGGTCCAGCCGCCGCCGCCAGCGCCGCTGCCGCCACCGCCGGTCGCGCCTTGAGTCACGCTCGATAGAGCCAAACTCGGAATTTCCGGAGATCGTCATGGCCGGGCTTGTCCCACGGCTGTCCGGTTCAGTGAAATCGGTTGTCGAGGTGGTGGATCGGTGCGCCTCTCCATCGTCATGCCCGGCCTTGAGCCGGGGCATCCACGGCTTGCCACCGCGCGACGGCAAGACGTGGATGGCCGGGACAAGCCCGGCCATGACGACCTCTGGTAGTTGAGATCCACTGCACGGACTCCGTCTCGCGGCACAGAAACCCGAACCGGACGGTCGTGGGTCAAGCCCGGGGATGACGTGCATGGGGATGCTCGATTCCCCCGTCGATTGACGCTCTTTCCCTGCGTCGGTAGCGTGCGGCGACAGGACGTGGGAAGGGGACGCGATGGCAGCGGACGCGCCGCTCAAGGGCATTACCGTGGTGGAGCTCGGCCACAGCGTGGCGGCGCCTTATGCCGCCGAGATCCTCGGCGATCTCGGCGCCACCGTCATCAAGGTGGAGAAGCGCGACGGCGACGACGCGCGGAAATGGGCGCCGCCCTACTGGCACGGCATGTCGGCCCTCTTCCAGAGTTTGAACCGCAACAAGCAGTCGGTGGTGGTGGATCTCCGGAGCGACGAGGAGGTGCGGCGCTTGAAGGCGCTGATCCAGGAGCGCGCCGACGTGGTGATCCAGAACCTCAGGCCCGGCGGCGCCCAGGAGCTCGGCCTCGACGCGGCGACGCTCCGCAAGACCAAGCCCGAGCTCATCTGCTGCACCATCGGCGCCTTCGGCAAGGCGGGGCCGCTTAGGGATCGGCCCGGCTACGATCCGCTGATGCAGGCCTTCGGCGGCATCATGAGCGTCACCGGCGAGCCCGGCCGGCCGCCGGTCAGGGTCGGCGTCTCGGTCATCGACATGGGGGCGGGCATGTGGTCGGTGATCGGCGTCCTCTCGGCGCTGATGACCCGCGCCGCCACCGGCCAAGGCGCCACCATCGACACCTCGCTCTACGAGGTGGCGCTCGGCTGGATGACCTATCACGCGGCGACGACGCAGGCCTCCGGCGTACCGCCGGTGCCCCAGGGATCGGGCGCGCCGCAGATCGCGCCCTATCGCGGCTATGTCACCCGCGACGGCTTCATCGTCATCGGCGCCGGCAACGACAAGCTCTTCGCGCTGATGGCGAAGGCGCTCGGCCATGCGGAATGGGCGGAAGATCCGCGCTTCCGCAGCAATCCCGAGCGCGTCAAGCACCGCGACATCCTCTACCAGCTCATCGAGGAGATCGTGGCGCGGAGATCCTCCGCCGAGTGGCAGCAGATCCTCGACGAAGCCGGCGTCCCCTGCGCGCCGATGCAGACCATGGACCAGGTGCTGGCGCATCCGCAGACCGCGGCGCTCGGCATGCTGCAGCAGAGCGCCGACGGCAAGTTCAACCTCATGGGCCTGCCGCTCTCCTTCGACGGCGTGCGGCCGGGCCTGCGCGCGAGCGCGCCCGAGCTCGGCGCCGACACCGAGGCGGTGCTCGGTCCCTATTCTTCCAAGAAGGCATCCCGATGATCCCCGACTACGCGACGATCAAGACCGAGACACCCGCGCCCCATGTGCTGCTGGTGACGCTCAACCGGCCGGAGGTGGCGAATGCCTTCAACACCCAGATGGGGCGCGACCTCCTCGATCTCTGGACCCGCCTCGTCGCCGAGCCCGGCGATATCAGATGCGTGGTGGTGACCGGCGCCGGCGGCCGCGTCTTCTGCGCCGGCGGCGACCTTAGGGAGCGCAACGGCATGACCGACGCGCAGTGGCAGGCGCAGCACGAGATCTTCGAGCGGCAGTACTGGACGCTCCTCGACTGCCCGATGCCGGTCATCGCCGCCATCAACGGCCACGCCTATGCAGGCGGGCTCGAGTTCCTGCTCGCCTGCGATTTCGCCTACGCGGTCAGGACCGCGCGCTTCGCCTTGACCGAGGTGACCCTCGGCATCATGCCGGGCGCCGGCGGCACCCAGTTCCTGCCGCGCGCGGTGGGCGAGCGCCGCGCCAAGGAGATCGTCCTCACAGGGAAGCCGTTCAGCGCCGAGCAGGCCTATGAGTGGGGCGTGCTCAACCGGCTCTGCGAGGCCGAGACGCTGATGCCCGAGGCGATGGAGACCGCGACGGCGATCGCCGGCAACGCGCCGCTCTCGGTGCGCCAGGCGAAGAAGTCGATGGCCTACGGCATGCAGATGGATTTGAAGACCGCCTTCCGCTTCGAGATCGAGGCCTACAACCGCCTCGTCCCCACCGAGGACCGCATGGAAGGCATCCGCGCCTTCAACGAGAAGCGCAAACCGGTCTTTCGCGGCAAGTAGCCCTCACCCTCCCGCCGCTTCGCGCCGGGTCCCTCCCTCTCCCGCTTCCCGGGCGAGGGGCCATCACCATCGGCTCACCCCGCGACGATCTTCTCCAGCTCGACCTCCGAGCGCAGGCTCTCGAGGTCGCGGCCGATGGTGATGACGGCGAGCGGCCGCGCGCTGCGGAGCAGGGTCACCTTGCAATCGCGCGCCGCGGGATCGCCTTCGACCTCGGCCTTGTCCCACGTCTCGGCGTGGCCGACGTAGGAGATCTGCATGTCGTAGTGCTGGCTCCAGAAGAACGGGACCGTGTCGAAGCGCTCGCGTCGGCCCAGCATGTTGCGGGCGGCGGTCTGGCCCTGGCGCTCGGCCACCACCCAGTGCTCGACGCGGATCTTCTCGCCGGTGAGGCGGTCGGGCCAGCGGGCGATGTCGCCGGCGGCGAAGATGCCGGGGACGCTCGTCTGCAGATACTCGTCGACCAGCAGCCCGCGCTCCGTCGCGAGTCCGGCCTGCTCCGCCAGCGAGAGCGCCGGCCGGACGCCGATGCCGGCGATGACGAGATCGCCCGCGATCTTGTCGCCGCTCTTGAGGGTGACGCCGCCTTCCTCGATGGCGGCGACCGACTGCTCCAGATGGAAGCGGACGCCGTGCTCCTCGTGGATGGCGCGGACGGCGCCGGCGATCTCCGGACCCATCACGCGTTCGAGCGGCGCCCGGTCCGGCGCCACCACATGCACCTCGATCCCGCGCGCGCGGAGCGCCGCCGCCACCTCGAGGCCGATGAAGCTCGCGCCGATGACGACCGCGCGCTTTGCCGTCGCCGCCCCGGCGATGATGGCGCGGCTGTCGGCGAGGGTGCGGAGATAGCGGAGGCCCGAGCCGTCGGCGCCGGGAACGCTGAGCTGCACGGGATCGGCGCCGGTGGTCAGCAGCAGCCCGTCGTAGGCGACGCGCTCGTCGCTCGCAAGCTGCACCGACCGCGCGGTGGTGTCGAGGCCGACGGCGCGGGTGCCGAGGCGGAGATCGATCCGGTGCTCGCGATAGAACTCCGGCGGGCGGAGCGGGATCCAGTCCTCCGGGGCGGTGCCGGCGAGATAGTCCTTGGAGAGGTTGGGGCGATCGACCGGCGGCGCCGCGTCCGCGCTCAGCATCGTGATGGAACCGCCGTAGCCCTCGTTGCGCAGGGTCTCCGCCGCCGCATTCCCCGCGGCGCCGCCGCCGATGATGACGATCGACTTCGGCGCCTCGGCCGGCGCTTTCGGCTTCGGGAGCGCATCGGCGATTTTCTCCCGCACGGAGAGGGTGGCGCCCTGGCGCTCGACCCGCCAGCACGGGATCGGGTTGAGCGCCGGCGCGCGGAGCGCGGCGCCCGTGCGCAGGCTGAAGCAGGCGTGATGCCAGGGACAGCGCACGGTATCGTTCACCAGCAGCCCCTCGGCGAGCGGCCCGCTGTAGTGGGTGCAGGTGGCGCCGACGGCGAAGATCTCGTCGCCCTGCCGCGCCAGCAGCACCG
>DATJOK010000084.1:0-10942 GCA_035507155.1 Allostellaceae bacterium | reverse complement strand
TGCGCAGGCTGAAGCAGGCGTGATGCCAGGGACAGCGCACGGTATCGTTCACCAGCAGCCCCTCGGCGAGCGGCCCGCTGTAGTGGGTGCAGGTGGCGCCGACGGCGAAGATCTCGTCGCCCTGCCGCGCCAGCAGCACCGGCTCGCCCGCGACGTGGCCCAGCAGCATCGCGCCGTCGGCGAGCGCGGCGAGCGGAATGCCCGCTGCAAGATCGGGGCCGCTGGGCTTGCTCTCGTCACCGCTCATCACTCACCTCCTTGGTTGCCGCTCGAGGCTGGTACCGTCGGCGCATCGGCGCAAGAGACCAAAAGCGGGTCCTGGCCGCGCGCCATCCAAGAAGCTAGGCTCGCCGGCGATGAGCAAAAAGGGCGAGGGCCGGGACTGGGGCGAATATTACGACGCGGTGGCGAACCGGCCGCCGCGCGGGACGCTGCTGGGGGCGCTCGACCGCTTCGGCGAGACGGCGGCGCCGCGCTTCGCCGTCGATCTCGGCTGCGGCGACGGACGCGACGCGATCGAGCTGCTGCGGCGCGGCTGGAGCGTGTTGGCGATCGACGCCGAGCCCGAGGCGATCGCGCGGCTCGCGGCGCGGCCCGATCTGCCGAAGGGCGCGCGGCTTGCCACGCTTTGCCAGCGCTTCGAGGATGCCAGCTGGCCGGCGGCCGATCTCGTCAATGCGAGCTTCTCGCTGCCGCTCTGTCCGCCGGAGCGCTTCCTCGATCTCTGGGCGCGGATCGTCCAGTCGCTGAAGCCGGGCGGGCGCTTTGCCGGCCAGCTCTATGGCGAGCGCGACCAATGGGTCGGCCGGCCCGGCATCACCCACATGGACCGCACCGCCGCCGAGTGCCTGCTGGACGGGATGGCGGTCGAGCTCTTCGAGGAGGAGGAGCGCGACAGCCTCACCGCCCGCGGCAAGCCCAAGCACTGGCACATCTTCCACATCGTCGCGCGGAAGGGATAGTTCTCGGTTATCAGTTATCTCGGAACTGGTCTGAAAACTGACGACTGGGAACTTCGACGCGCCACCGCGGCGCTAGATCCGCGATTCCGGCGCCAGCCTGGTGCCGTCGATCAGGCGCGAATAGCGGAAGGGATCGGGGTCGACGATCGGCGGATCGCCGGCGATGAGATCGGCGGCGAGCCGGCCGGCGCCGGGGCCGATGCCGAAGCCGTGGCCGCTGAAGCCGGTGGCAAGGAAGAAGCCCGGCAGCTGCTGCACCGGCGAGATCACCGGGATCGCGTCCGGCGTCATGTCGATCATGCCGGCCCAGGCGTCGGCGATCCTGGCGCCGCGCACTGCCGGGTAGACCGATTTGAAATTGCCGAGCGCGAAATCGAGGAGCTTGCGGTCGGGCGGCGGATCGAGGACGCGCACCGCCTCGAAGGGCGAGGGCTCGTCGAGGCGCCAGTGCTTCGGCGTCCGGAGCGCGCGGAAGAAATCGGCGCCGAACTCGATCTTGATGTTCTGCCGCTCGAACTGGAAGGCCGGCCAGAACTTGCGCATGTAGCGGAAGGCGTCCGGCGTGACGTGGAAGCTCACCTGGCCGCGGTAGCCGATGGTGAAGCCGCCGTCGAGGCGACGGCGCAGGCCGAAGGCGGGCGAGCCCAGCGCGCTGTCGAACACTTCGGGCTGCGCGTCGGTGCGCAGCACCGAGGCGCGCACCGTGAGCTGCGGCAGGTCGATGCCGTGCCGGCGGCAGAACAGGCTCGACCAGGCGCCGCCGGCGCAGAGCACGCGGCTCGTCTTGATCGTGCCCTGCTCGGTGACGAGAGCGGCGACCTTGCCGCCCTCGGTCTCGATGCCTCGGGCGGCGCAGTTCTGATGGATGGTGGCGCCGGCGCGGCGCGCTGCCTCGGCGATGGCGGGTGCCGCCATCGAGGGCTCGCCGCGGCCGTCGCTCGGCGTGTGCAGGCCGCCGATCCATTTGGTCTCGCAGCCCGGCGTCATCGCCTGCGCCTCCGCGGCGCTCAGCAGCCGCGAATGGAGCTGGTATGTCCGCGCATGCTCCATCCAGCGCTCCCACTTGGCGAGCTCCTCGGGCCTGTCGGTGACGTAGAGGATGCCGGTGCGGCGGAAGCCAAGATCGACGCCCATCTCGGGGCCGAGCTCGCCCCAGAGCCGCAGCGCCTCCTTGATCAGGGGAATCTCCGCCTTGTCGCGGTCCTGCTGGCGGCACCAGCCCCAGTTGCGGCTCGACTGCTCGCCGCCGACGCGGCCCTTCTCGACCAGCGCCACCGAGAGGCCCTTGCGGGCGAGGAAATAGGCCGTGGTGACGCCGATGATGCCGGCGCCGATGATCACGACATCGGCGGATTTCGGCAGCGTCGTGTCGCTTTCAACGGGATCGACAGACGGTGAAATGGGGAGCCCCCTCTGAAAATGGCGCGATCAGGATAGCCGATCACGGCGGCGATGCCAGCGGCCACCGATGGATGCCGCGTTCGCCCCGAAGAAAATCACGCCAATTCGCGCGCCAATGCCGCCTCAGTTGATCACTTGATCATCACGCTCACTTGATCCGCGCCGCTCAGGCCAGGCCCTAGAAGGGCGCGGGCACGGTGAGGCGCGTCACAGGTCTCGACGCCGGTCGCGCCTAGCATTGCCGCCAGGTCGGAACCATGAGGCAGTTTTGGAAATGATCTACGATCACGGCATCGAATATCCGACGCCGCCCGGCACCGACGGCTATCTCTACGACCCCGCGACCGGCGCGGTGCAGCCGCGCACGCCGGAGTCGATCCCGGTCCGCTGGGGCGTGGTGGCGGTGCTCCTCGCGCTGACGCTGCTCGCCGGCGCTGTCGCCTATCCGATCGCGACGCAGGCGCCGCTGCTCCACGTCGCCGACGAGCGCTGAGGCCATGGAAGGCGACAGGGTGGTGATCCCGCCGCGCCCTCGCGTGTGTCCGCCGCGGCGCGGCGGGCTCAGCGCCGAGGAGGCCGCGGCGCTGCTGGAGCGGGCGAGATCGATGCGCGCCGCCGCCATCGCGCGGATGCTGGCGCTCCCGGTGCGCCTCGGTGCCCGGTGCCTTCGCGCCATCCTCGACCGCCGCCGCAAGCGGCACTTCGCGATCGCCGTCGACATGCTGCTGATCGCGGCGGCGGTCGGGCCGGCGCTCTAGGCCCGACCGCCGAGCTCTTCTCCGCAGTCAGACTCCGTCGTAGGCGCGTCTGAGCTCGACGAGGTCGAGCTTCACCATCTCCAGCATCGCCTGCATGGTGCGGTTGGCGCGGGCGCGATCGCTGTCCTGCAGCATCTCGAGGAGCTGCCTCGGCACGATCTGCCAGCAGAGACCGTATCTGTCCTCGATCCAGCCGCATTGGATCGGCTTGCCGCCGGCGCCGAGCTTCTCCCAGTAGGCGTCCACCTCGGCCTGCGTCTCGCAATTGACGAAGAGCGAGATCGCCGGCGTGAAGTGGTAATGCGGACCGCCATTGAGGGCGATGAACTCCTGTCCGTCGAGCTCGAAGCTCACGGTCATCACCGAGCCCTCGGGGCGCGGCGCGCCGGCGCTGTAGCGCGCGACGTTGGTGATCCGCGACCTCGCGAAGATCGAGGTGTAGAACGTTGCGGCTTCCTCGGCCTTGTCGTCGAACCAGAGAAAGGTGGTGATCTTCTGCATGGATGCTCTCCTCCTGCCTCGGATCAGGCGCGCTTCGGACCGTTGAGCGCCCAGAGGACGCCGGCGGGATCGCGGAGCTGAGCATAGCGGTCGCCCCAGAACATGTCCTGCGGCGGCAGCACCGGCTCGGCGCCGGCTTCGACCGCGCGCCGGAACGCCGCGTCGACGTCCGGCGCCATGATCGTCAAGTTGAAGGCCTGCGGCGTCTGCAGCGGATGGCCGTGCTCGGGAAAGGGATCGCTCAGCATCACCGAGCTGCCGTTGATGTAGAGATGGACGTGCATGATGCGGCCCTTGTCGTCGGGTGGCATCGCCATCGCCACCTCGGCGCCGAAGGCGCGCTTGTAGAACTCGACCATCTTGAGGGCGCCGTCCACCTGCAGATAGGCGACGACGCCGCCTTTCACCGGGACTTTCGCGGGGGTCTCGCTCATCATACTCTCCCTTGGTTGCGTGTCGTCCCTAGGACGAGGCTGCCGGCGGCGGGCCGACGATGGCCAGTGAAAAATTTTCAGGCACGCTCCCGCCGGCGCAGCGGGAAGACGGCGCGGAGCGCGGGATCGCGCAGCCAGAGCCCGCCCCAGGCGAAGCATCCCAGATAGACGCCGAAGAGCACATGGGTGAGGAGCGGATCGCCGGCGCGAAGGTGGCTCGCGATGGCACCGCCGAAGATCGCCATGAAGAGCACCGCCCCCAGCACCGAGGTGCGCCGCACCAGGTAGAGCACCAGCAGGATCGCCTCGATGCCGCCGATCGGCAGCCCCATGCCGGGCGGGTATCCGAGCGCCGCCATGCTCTGCTCGACCACCTTGAGCTGCAGCAGCTTGATGGCGGTGTCGAGCGCCATGAAGAGGGCGAAGATCCCGCTCAGCCCGCGGCCGATCCAGAGCGCGAGGCTCGAACTCTCGAGGGTGTCATCATGCGAGCGGGAGAACATGGGTGCGGCTCCTTCATTGGGTCTCGCTTCTAGGACGCGGGAGCCGGGCGCGTTTCGACAGCGGTCGGAGGATTTTTATCGGAGTGCCGGAGCCATGCGGTGCGTCCTTCGAGACGGCCGCTGCGCGGCCTCCTCAGGACGAGGCGATGTTCTTTATGCCATCACCGATCCGCCTCGTCCTGAGGAGCGCGCGTCAGCGCGCGTCTCGAAGGACGCGAGATGCCTCTGCAGAACCTTCGCTTTCCTGCATCAGCCGATCGAGATGCTGCCGGATGTGGGCGGCCTGGGCCGGCGTGGCGGCCAGCGCGATCGCGCGGTCGAAGGCGGCGCGCGCCTCGTCCTTGCGGCCGAGCTGCAGCAGGAAGGCGCCGCGGGCGCCGTGGAAGTGGAAGTATCCGCCGAGGCGGTCCGCCAGCGGCTCGATCATCGCCAGCGCCGCCGCCGGTCCCGCGACCTTGCCGACCGCGACGGCGCGGTTGAGGGTCACCACGGGCGAGGGCTGCATGCGCTCCAGCGCCGTGTAGAGCCCGTCGATCTGCGCCCAGTCGGTGTCCGCGGCGCGGAGGGCGCGCGCATGGACGGCGGCGATCGCCGCCTGGATCTGGTAGGGGCCGGGAAGCTGGTGGCGCACCGCCTTGTCGACGAGGGCGAGCCCCTCGGCGATGCGCTTCTGGTCCCAGCGGCCGCGGTCCTGGTCCTCCAGCAGGATGATCTCGCCGGCGCTGTCGAAGCGCGCTGGCGAGCGCGCATGCTGCAGCAGCATCAGCGCCGCGAGCCCCATGATCTCGGGCTCGGCCGGGAAGAGGCGCAGCAGCAGGCGGGCGAGCCTTATCGCTTCGCCTGCGAGCTCGGTCCGCGCCGAGTCCGGTCCCGCGGAATAGCCCTCGTTGAAGAGGAGGTAGATCATGGCGGCGACCGCGGCCAGGCGCTCGGCGCGCTCGGCGGCGGCGGGCGCCTCGAAGGGGAGGCTCGCCGCGGCCACCCGCGCCTTGGCGCGGGTGATGCGCTGCTCGATCGTGGCATCCTTGGCGAGGAAGGCGCGGGCGATCTCCCGCACCGAGAGGCCGCAGACGATGCGCAGCGCCAGCGCGATCTGCTGCGTCGCCGGCAGGCTCGGATGGCAGCACATGAAGAGGAGACGCAGCACGTCGTCGCGGTAATGGCTGTCGTCGAGGCGCTCGGCGATCGCCGCCTCGGCGTCGCCGAGATCGGAGAGCTGCTCCTCGTCCGGCAGCGGCTCCTGCCGGCTCTGCCGGCGCAGGCCGTCGAGGGCGGCGTTCCGGCCCACCAGGATCAGCCAGGACGTCGCGTCCCGCGGCGGCCCGTTCTCCGGCCAGGAGCGGAGCGCGCGCAGGCATGCCTCCTGGTACGCCTCCTCGGCGGTGTCGAGGTCGCGGAAATAGCGCAGCAGCGCCGCCACCGCCTGGGGCCGCGCCGCCGTCAGCGCCGCCTCGATCCAGGCGAGATCGGTCATCGGCGGCCGGCGCGCTGGTCCGGGAGAAAGAGCGCCACCGGGCGGAGCTCGTAGGTGCTGCCGGTCTTGCAGGCGGCGAGCTCGCGGGCGACGGCGACGGCGTCGTCGAGCGTCTCCACGTCGATGAGGAAGAACCCGAGGAGCTGCTCCTTGGTCTCGGCGAAGGGGCCGTCGACCACCAGCGCCTCTTCGCCCTTGCCCTTGCGCAGCGTGGTGGCGGCGGTGGTCGGCAGCAGGCGGAGCGAGGTCCCCATCTTCCCCTCCTTCACCAGGCGCTCTTGCACCACCATCAGCCGGTCCATAACCGCTTGATCTTCCTCCTTGCTCCAGGACCAGACGACGTCTTCTTCGTTGTAGCAGAGGATGGCGTATTGCATGCGGCACGGCTCCCGGCTCGGGTTTCCTCATCCCTAGGACGGAGGACTATGGGCGGAGCCGACAGCCGCCTGCAAGAAAAGCGCCGCCCCGCCCGGCCGGTGACCTTATCGGGACCTTGGGCAACCCGACGCAACCTCCGGCGGGCCCGCGCGGTTCTGCCCGTGACCGCGGCGGAACCGTCTGATGCTTGTCTCCCCCTGACATCGACGTTCCCTCTGTCCCCGTGAGGGAGTTCCAAGGCGGTCCCCAGAGTGCAGGCTTTTCCTGTATTCCCACCCACTGGCCCCGCCCGCCCCGGCGGGGCCATTTTTTTTGCGTTGAAATCATCGGTCTGTCGCATTTTCTGCGCCGAACCGGTTTCCGCTTCGGCGGAAAATTCTCTTAGTCCCCGCGCGGGTAGCGGCGCATCAGGCGCTGCTGGCGGCGGAAGCTGCCGAGGAGCGCCAGGATCGGCAGCGGCCTGAAGCCGCGGCGCCGGTTGGCGTCGCCGATCTCGAACAGCAGGCGCAGATGCTCGAAGAGGGTGCGGTAGGCCTCGACGAGCCGGGTCTTGCGGTCCCAGATATGGGTCGCCTCGCTGCCGGCGCCGTTGACCTCGATGAGGCGGAAGCCCTCGCCGCGCCGCAGCTCGCCGAGGGAGCGGAAGCGCAGGTCGAGGCGACCGAAATGGAACTCGGGAATCTCCCGGGCGATGGCGTCGAAGACGCGCTCCATCGCCGGCGTCACGATGTGCCGGCCGTCCCGGAAGATCGCTCCCTTGCAATGGTTGCCGACGAAGACCAGGCGCAGTGTCTCGCCCTTGGCGAGCACGCGCTCGCCCGGGTGGCGGGCGAGATAGAGGTGCGCGAGCCGCGCCGCGCGCGGATCGGCGAGGATCAGCTCGCGAAGGGTCGAGCGCCCGTCGCCGACGACCCGAGGGAAGTACTTGAGCGTCACCGAGACGATGCGGCCCTCGGCCTCGCCCGGCCGGCGCACATAGAAGATGCCGGCCTCGCCCTCGAACTCGATCAGCTCCTGCAGGATGAGCCGCGCGCCCGCCGGGAATTCCTGGAGATAGGCGCCGAGCTCCGCCTCGCTCCTGACCACGCGGACGCCGGTCCCCTTGCAGGAGATGTCGGGCTTCGCCACCAGCGGATAGCGGAGCCCGGCGGCGGCGATGGCGCCGTCGGCAAGCGCCGCCGCGCGCGGACCCGGAATGCCGGCCTCGATCGAGGCGTAGCGGGCGACGCAGGCGCGGCCCAGCGGACCGAGCTGATCGAGGATCGAGCGCTTCGATTCGCCGCAGAGCCCGCCCGCCTCGATTCCGGGATTGGCCGCCGTCGGCAGCGTCGGCGAGCGGAAGCGGAGCGCGAGCCCGGCCCAGTAGAGCGCCACCGGGATATAGAAAAGCGCTGGCGGCCAGAGCTCGAAGACCGAGAAGGCGCGGGGCGCGCGCTCCTGCGATGGAAACGCTGCCGAGAGCGCGCGGGCGGCGCGGCGAAGCGCGAGCGCCGTCATCGCGCCAGCTCGGGCACGCGGCGGCGGGCGAGGGCGCGGCTCAGCAGGATCGCCGCCAGGGCCAGCGCGATGCCGAGCGGCCAGCGCCAGAGGCCGAGCCGCTCCGCCGTCGCGGCGCCGAAGGCGTAGGCGGCGCCGAACAGCAGCGTCGTCCACACCAGCGTCGCGCCGACCACCGCGGCAGCGAAGCGCGCGAGCGGCATGCGGAAGAAGCCGCAGGCGGTGTAGACCGGCAGCCGGAGTCCCGGCAGGAAGCGGCAGGTCGCCACCGTCGTGACCAAGCGGGGACCGAGCCAGCCGCGCACCGAATCATGTGTCGCGACCGGCACCAGGCGACGCGCCCAGCGCTGCCGCGCGGCGAGGAAGCCGAGACCGTAGAGGCCGAGATCGCCGAGGATGATGCCGAGATAGAGCGCCACCAGCGCCGTCGGCATTGCGATCAGGCGGTCGGCGCTCATCATGCCGACCATCACCGTCGCGGGATCCTCGAGGATGAAGGTCGCCGCGATGATGAGCCCGGTCTGGACGAAGGGGTTGGCGGCGATGACCGCCGAGAGGAGGGTGGCGAGCATGGGGATCTCAGCGCGAGAAACGGGGAGCGGGGCGAAGAGTTCCCGGCGAGAGCGGAAAGGAGGACGCGCCGTTCTACCGACGCGCGCGTGCGCGGCGGGTCTCGCTCAGTGATAGGGCGTGAGGGCGCGGTGCGTCCCCGTTCTACGCCATCGAGCGGTGGGTTGTTGATGCTCCCGGACTCGTCATGCGCAGGCTCGACCCGCGGCTGTCCGGTTGAGCGAGATCGATTGTGGGAGTGATAGATCGATACGCCTCTCCATCGTCGTGCCCGCCTTGAGCCGGGCATCCACGGCTTGCAACCGCGCAACGGCACGACGTGGATTGCCGGGACAAGCCCGGCCATGACGACCTCTGGTGGTTCAGGCCCGCTGCACTGAGTCGGTCTCGTAGCAACAGAACTTGAACCGGACAGCCGCTCCTCAGCCTGCCACGGTGACGGTGGGCGCGTGGGTCACCGGGAAATTCATCGAGCGGGCGATGAAACATTTTTCATGCGCCTCGTGGTGGAGCGCCCGCGCCTTGGCGAGGTCGGAGCCCGCCGTCACCGTCACCTGCGGCCGCAGAACCACGCTCACGAACTGCCCGG
Organism: Allostellaceae bacterium; assembly: GCA_035507155.1. Classification (GTDB taxonomy): domain Bacteria; phylum Pseudomonadota; class Alphaproteobacteria; order ATCC43930; family CGMCC-115725; genus DASZHJ01. The sequence goes on along the minus strand of DATJOK010000084.1, from coordinate 1,875 downwards.
CGCCGCCCGCCTCCTCCTGCATCACGCCCTCGGGCCGGTCCTCGTAGGCGGTCACCACCACGCCATTGACGGCGCAGAGATGGAGGTACCAGAGCTGATGACAGGAGGCGAGGGAGGCCACCAGCAGCTCCTCCGGATTCCAGCGCGCGGGGTCGCCGCGGAAGGCGGGATCCGAGGAGGCGGCGATCGCCGGCTTTCCCTCGGCGAGGAGATCGTGGGCACGATTGTAGGCCTTGTAGCCGCTGGTGCCGGTGCCCTGGTTGCCGGTCCAGCGGAGATGGACGTGGTAGCGATGCTGCTTCTCGGCCATGGCGATCCTCCTGATCTCCTCGTGCGAGCGCGAGCCGCGGTTCAGCGCAGATCCGTCCCCGCGCGCAGCGTGCTGACGAGGCCGCCGGCGAGCGCCAGCACCGCGGCGACGCCGAGGCCGAGGCGCGGCGCCGCCGCCGTCGGCAGGAAGGCGAAGAGCAGCGACATGATGACGGCGCCGGTGGTCTGGCCGACGAGGCGCGCAGTTCCCTGCATGCCGCCGGCGGCGCCGCTCCGCTCGCGCGGCGCGGAGAGCAGCATGTTGCGGTTGTTGGGCGTCTGGAAGAGGCCGAAGCCGGCGCCGGCCAGCATGGCGAAGAGGACGAGCGGCAGCAGGTGATCGTGGAGCGGCCAGAGCGCCGCCAGCGTCAACCCCAGGGCGAGCGCGATGCCGCCCGCGGCGCAGAGCCAGCCGGTCGAGTAGCGGTTGGCGAGCCTGGCCGAGATCGGCGCCGCCAGCGCCACGGTGAGCGGCCAGGGCGTCATGTAGAGGCCGGTGGTGAAGGCGTCCTGGCCGAGCCCGTGCTCGAGATAGAACGGGAGCGCCACGTAGCTTCCCATCTGCGCGGTGAAGCAGCAGATCGAGGCGACGACCGAGAGGCTGAAGGAGCGTCGGCGCAAGAGGTCGAGCGGGATCAGCGGCGCCTCCTGCGGCAGCTCGCGGCGGATCAGCGCCGCGAAGCTCGCGAGGCCGAGCACGATCAGCGCGAAACCCAGCGCGCGCTCGCTCGAGGTGAGATCGACGCCCACCACCAGCGGCCCGAACGCCATCGCGTTGAGGGCGACGCTCATGCGGTCGAGCTTGCGGCCGTTCCCCGCCGGCGTCGGCAGCGCGCGGCCGAGGAGCAGCACCAGGATGCCCACGGGAATGTTGACGGCGAAGAGCCAGGGCCAGCTCGCCACCGAGAGGATGGTGGCGCCGATCGTCGGCCCCGCCGCGCCCGAGAGCGCCACCACCAGCGCATTCCAGCCGATGGCGACGCCGAGCTGCTTGGTCGGATAGACGAAGCGGAGGAGCGCCAGTCCCAGCGGCATCACCGCCGCGCTTCCCAGCCCCTGCACGAAGCGCGCGCCGGCAAGCCAGGGGAGCGAGGGCGCGAAGGCGCAAAGCGCCGAGGCCAGGGTGAAGAGCGTGACGCCCGCCGTATAGACGCGCTTGTAGCCGAGGCTCTCGCCCAGCGCCGCGCCCGGCAGCAGGAACATCACCAGCGCCAGCTGATAGGCGGTCACCACCCAGACCGATCGGCTGGGCGAGACGCCGAGGCTCTCGGCGATGGTGGGGAGCGCCACGTTGGCGATGGCGCCGTCCAGCACGACCAGCACGATCGCCGTCAGCACCGCCGCGATCGCCACGTAGCGCCGCGGCGTCGGCAGCCCCTGGTCGTCGTGACGGGCGGGCGGCGGCGCGGCGGAGGCGGGCGGGGCGGTCTCGGGTCGCGTCTCGGCGAGGGTGGGCATGCGCATGGGAATTCGGGATCAACCTTTGCTGCGGCGCAAGATAGCGATCCCGCGTAATTGCGGAAGCCGCATCGGCCGCAAGTCATCCCTGCACGAAACGCCGGGTAT
>DATJOK010000083.1:0-26997 GCA_035507155.1 Allostellaceae bacterium | reverse complement strand
GACGGCGGCGACGCGGAGGCCCGCGAGGCCCAGCTCGCCCGCAAGCTTCGCGATCGCGCGGCCGGCGGCGGCGGGGTTGGCGGCGCCCAGGTTGGAGATGACGCGGCAGTCGTTGGCGCGCGCCACCGGCAAGAGCGGCGTCAGCCGCCGCCGGAGCCGCGGATCGGCGCCCGCCTCGGGATCGCTCCGCCGCGCGCGCAGCCCCGGCACCAGCGTCCGCTCGGCGAGGCATTCGAGAACGACGGCGTCGACCTCGCCGGAGGCCGCGAGCTCGACGGCGGGCTCCACGCGATCCCCGGCAAAGCCCGCCCCGCAGGCGATGGTGCGGATCGGGGTCATGGCGGAGCGATGTTCCGCAGCATCGAGAGATCACCCCCCACCCCAACCCTCCCCCTCAAGGGGGGAGGGGGAAGTGAGCCGCTTCCACAGCTGGCCCCTCCCCCCTTGAGGGGGAGGTCAGGGAGGGGGGAGTTGCAGGACTCAATGACCGCCGCCATCACAACCCCATATACGCCCGCTGCACGTCCGCGTCCTCGATCAGCGCGCTCCCCAGTCCGCGCTTCACGATGCGGCCGCGCTCCAGGATGTAGCCGTGGCCGCACATTTCGAGCGCATCGGCGACGTTCTGCTCCACCAGCAGCACGGTCAATCCCTTGGCCTGCACCAGCGCGCGCACCAGCGCGAAGACGCGCTCGATCATGATGGGGGCGAGACCGAGGGATGGCTCATCCAGCATCAGGAGCTTCGGCCCGCTCATGACCGCGCGGGCGATGGCGCACATCTGCCGCTCGCCGCCGGAGAGCCGTCCGGCGAGCTGGCGGCGACGCTCCGCCAGGATCGGGAAGAGTTCCATCACCTCCGAGAGCGACTGCTTGAGGCGCTTGCGCGCGGCGGCGTGGAAGGCGCCGAGCTCCAGGTTCTCCTGCACCGTCATGAAGGGAAAGAGCCTTCCGCCCTCCGCCACCAGCGCCACGCCCTCGCTGACCACCGCGTGGGCCGGAAGCCGGGAGATCACCTTGCCGTCGAAGGTGATGCTGCCGGTGCGCGCCTCGACCAGGCCGGCGATCGCGCGCAAGAGCGTCGATTTCCCGGCGCCGTTGGCGCCCACCACCGAGACGATCTCGCCCTGCCCCACCTCGAGGCTGATGTCGCCGATGGCGAGTACCTGACCGTAGCCGGCGGAGACATTCTCCACTTTCAGCATCGTCATCGCCGGCGGCTCCCGAGATAGGCCTCGACCACCGCCGGCGTCTCCAGCACCGTCTCGGCGGCGCCGTCGGCGATGAGGGCGCCGCGCGCCAGCACGAGGACGCGGCGCGCGAAGCTGCGCACCACCTTGAGATTGTGCTCGATCACCAGCAGCGTCAGGCCCTGGCGGTTGAGCTGATGCACGAGGTCGATCTGCTGCTGCACCTCGGTGGGGTTGAGGCCGGCCATCACCTCGTCGAGAAGGATGAGATCGGGCTTGAGGGCAAGCGCGCGGGCGACCTCCAGGCGGCGGCGCTCGCTGAGGGTGAGCTCGGCCGCCGGCACCTCGGCGCGCTCCGCGAGCCCCACCTCCTCCAGCACCGCAAAGGCTCGCTCGCGCGCCGCCGCCATGGCGCGGTCGCGGAGGAAAGCGCCGATCATCACGTTCTCCAGCGCCGAGAGCGCCAGGAAGGGCTTGGCGATCTGGAAGGTGCGGCCCATGCCGCGGCGCGCCCGCTGCTCCGGCGGCAGGCGGTTCACCACCTCGCCGCGGTAGGTGACGGTGCCGGCGCTGGGGCGGAGCTGGCCGGTGAGGAGATTGAAGAGGGTGGTCTTGCCGGCGCCGTTCGGGCCGATGATGCTGAGGATCTCGCCGCGGGTGACCGCGAAGCTCACCTGATCGACGGCGAGGAGGCCCACGAAGCGGCGGCTGACGCCGGCGATGCTGAGGATGGTCTCGCTCATGCCGGCCTCGCGAGGCGGCGGCGGAGCGCGATCACGCTGCCGACGATCCCGCGCTTCATGAAGAGCGCCGAGAGGATCATGACGGTGCCGAGGATGGCGAGATGGGCGCCGGGCCAGAGGCCGGTCAAGGTCGCCCGCAGCATGTTCTCGATCGGCACGATCACGAGGGCGCCCACCACCGGCCCCCAGATCGTGCCGAGGCCGCCGATCAAGGTGAGGAGCGCGAACTTGACGCCGACGTCCTGCAGCGAGAACAGCGTCGGCGGGTCGATCACGCGGATGAACATGGCGAAGAGCGCGCCGCCCACCGCGGTCAATCCCGCCGAGAGCGCCATGCCCTTGATCTTCACCGCCAGCACGGCGATGCCGGCGGAGCGCGCGGCGTCCTCGTCCTCGCGCACCGCCAGCAGGTAGTAGCCGAGCCTGGAGCGCATCAGGAGCACGCTCACCGCCACCGCCAGCACCAGGAAGCTGAGGTTGAGGAGCGCGTATTGCCAGGGATAGAGGAAGATCATGTTGGCAAGCCCGGCGCGGAACGGCACCAGCACGCCGCGCGGACCGCCGGTGATGCCGTCGAAATAGTTGGCGACGACGAAGGCGACCTCGTTCACCGCCATGGTGGCGATGGCGAAGAAGGGACCGCGGAGGCGAAAGGTCGGCCAGGAGATGAGCGCCGCCGCTGCCGCGCCCACCGCCGCCGCCGGGATCAGGGTGATCCAGGGCGAGATCCCCCATTTGGTGAAGAAGAGCGCCGCCATGTAGGCGCCGATGCCGAAGAAGACGCCGTGCGCCAGGGAGAACTGGCCGCCGAAGCCGCCGATGATGTTCCAGGCGGCGGCGAGCCCGCCGAAGAGATAGGCGTAGGCGAGCACGTTCACCCAATAGGCGCTGCCGTGCAGCAGCAGCAGCGGCAGGCCCAGCAGCACGAGGCCGGCGAGGTGCCAGAGCGGCGTCGCGCGGGCAGCGGGCGCGCGGCGGCGCGGCGCCGGGATGGCGCGGCTGTCATCGAGGGCGATGCTCTTGTCGGTCATCGCTGCTCCCGCAATCCCACTTCCTCGGCGCCGACCTGACCCATCAGGCCCTGGGGCCTGAGGATCAGCACCACGATCAGGATCACGAACCAGATCGCCTGCTTGAGGCTGGGGTCGATGTAGAAGCCGGCGAAGGACTCGACGATCCCCACCAGGAGGCCGCCGAGATAGGCGCCGGTGACGCTGCCGAGCCCGCCCAGCACGACGACCGCGAAGGCCGGCAGGATGAAGTTGTCGCCGAGGCCCGGCGAGAGCGTGTAGATCGGCGTCAAGAGCGCCGCCGCCATGCCGGCAAAGGCGGATCCCAGGCCGAAGGTGAGGAGATATGTGCGCTCGACGTTGATCCCCATCATGCGCGCCGCCTGGCGGTCCTGGATCACCGCGCGGATCGACTTGCCGGCCATGGTGGTGCGGAGGAAGAGGGTGAGGCCGATGGTGATGAGGGTCGCCGCCACCAGCGCGCCCAAGCGCACCGCGCTCACGTTGAGGGGCCCCACCGGGAAGACGACGCGGGAGAAGGATGTGGCGACGCTGAAGCCCTCGCCGCGGGTGAAGCCCAGGATCACGTTCTCCGCCACGATCAGCAGGCCGAAGGTGGCGAAGATCTGCATCATCGGCTCGTTCTGCAGCGGCTGCAGGATGAGGCGGTAGAGCACCATGCCGAGGAGGAACATGGCGGGCGTCACCAGGAAGAGCGCGACATAGGGATCGAGGCCGAGCCGGTAATAGAGAAAGACCGTGCTGTACATGCCGATCATCACCAGCGCGCCCTGGGCGAAGTTGACGACGCGCAGCACGCCGAAGATCAGGTTGAGCCCGATGCTGATCAGGCTGTAGATGCCCCCCAGCAGCAGCCCCACCAGCAGCACGTTGAGGAAGCCGGTCACGCCAGCTCCACCAGCAGGTTGCCGTAGGCGTCGACGCGGCCGGCCATGTCGGGCTCGATCACCGTGGTGGTGTCGGGCTGCTCGACGACGGCGGGGCCGCGGAGCGCCATCCCCGGCAGGAGATCGCGCCGGCGATAGACCGGCGTCGCGTACCACTTGCCGAAATGCACCTGGCGCTCGGTCAGGGGTTTCGGCGGCTGCGCCGCGGCGGGCGCGGCGAGGTGCCGCTTCGGATGCTCGCGGGTCCCCTGCACCACCGTCTTGAGGCTGACGATCACGGCGGGGATATCGCCCAGCGTGTTGCCGTATTCGCGCCGGTAGATCTCGGCGAAGGCTTGCGCGATGCGCGCCGGCGACCAGTCGCGCTCGATCGGGACCCGCAGCGTGTGGATCTGGCCGAGATAGGCCATGTCGGCGACGTGAGAGACCACCACGTGATCGACCCGCGCCTCGCTGTCGCGGAGCCGTGCCTCGCCCTCCTCGCGCTGGCCGCCGAGGATCTTCGCCAGCATCGCCGGATCGAATTCGTCGGCGCGGCGCTCCACGGTCTGCGAGAGGTCGTAGCGGATGTCGGCGATGACGCAGCCCATGGCGCAGAGCACGCCCGGGCTCGGCGGCACCAGCATGGTCTTGATGCCGACGTCGCGCATGATGGCGGCGCCGTGCAGCGGCCCGGCGCCGCCGAAGATCACCAGGGCGAAGTCGCGCGGGTCATACCCCCGCTCGATCGAGAGGAGCCGCGTGCGCCCGGCCATGTTCTGGTTGACGACGGCGAGGATCGCCTCCGCCGTCGCCTCGACGCCGAGCCCGAGCTGCTCGCCGAGCTTTCCCACCGCCGCCCGCGCCGCCGCGAGGTCGAGAGAGTCGCGGCCCTTGAGGCCGATCGGATCCCGGGGATTGATCCGCGACAGCACCACGTTGGCGTCGGTCACCGTGGGCTCGGTGCCGCCATGGCCGTAGCAGACCGGGCCCGGCCGCGCGCCGGCGCTGCGCGGTCCCACCTGCAGGATGCCGCCGCGGTCGACGTGGGCGATGCTGCCGCCGCCGGCGCCGATGGTGTGGACGTCGATCATGGGAAGGCGCAGCGGCACGCGGAAATCGAGGTTGGTGGTCTCGGCGATGCGGGGCTCGCCGTCCACCACCACGGCGACGTCGAAGCTGGTGCCGCCCATGTCGCCGGTGATGATGCGCGGGAAGCCCGCCTCGGCGGCGAGCCGCGCCGCCGCCATCACCCCCGCCGCCGGCCCCGAGCGCACCACATAGGCCGCGCGGCCAGGGAGCTGCTTCACCGGCACCACGCCGCCGTTCGACTGCATGATCAGCGTCTGCCGCTTGAAGCCCCAGCCGCCGAGCTTTGCCAGCAGGTTCCGCGAATAGCGCGAGATCAGCGGCTGCAGATAGCCCTGCACCGCCGCGGTGCTGGTGCGCTCGAACTCGTAGTATTCGCGGATGACGCCGCTGGAGGTGACGACCTCCCACGCCGGCTCGACCTCGCGGAGGATCTCGGCGATGCGCTCCTCGTGGCTGGGGTTTGCATAGGAGTGCATCAGCGAGATCACGACAGCCTCGACGTCCTGCTGCCGCAGCACGCCGGCGAGTTTCCGCACCGCCGCCTCGTCCAGCGCCTTCAGCACCTCGCCCCGATAATCGACGCGCTCGTCGACCTCCCAGCGGCGGTCGCGCGGGATCAGCGGGTTCTGCACGCCGGTCAGGCCATACATGCTGGGCCGGTCGCGGCGGCCGAGCTCCAGGACGTCGCGGAAGCCCCGCGTGGTGACGAGGGCGCAGCGGGCACCGCGGCGCTCGATCACCGCGTTGGTGGCGATGGTGGTGCCGTGGATGATGAGATCGAGCGCGGCGGGATCGAGCTTCGCCGTCACCAGCGCGTCCACCAGCCCGGTCGAGGGATCCTGCGGCGTCGACGGCACCTTGAGCACGGTGTGGGCGCGGATCCCATCCTCGGAATAGAAGAGATCGGTGAAGGTGCCGCCCACGTCGATGCCGACCACGCCTGCCATGACCTCACCCTCGCTGACTGAGAAGACCGGTCACGGCGCCGCCACCGTGATCACCACCTTGCCCTGGGCGCGCCGCTCCGCCACCGCGGCGATCGCCTCGCCGCCGCGCGCCAGCGGATATGTCGCCGAGACATGCGGCTTGAGCTTTTCGGCGAGCCGGGCGAGCGACTGCAGATGCTTCTGCTTGCCGGGCATCTCGCGGCGCAGGAGGCCGCCCCAGGAGACGCCGACGATGGCGCAGCCCTTTAGGAGCGGCAGATTGAGCGGCACGCGGGCGATCTCGCCGCCGGCGAAGCCGATCACCAGGAAACGCCCGCCCCAGGCGGTCCCGCGCAGCGCCTGCTCGGAGAAGCCGCCGCCCACGGGGTCGTAGACGACGTCGACGCCCTGGTCGCCGGTGAGCTGGCGGATGCGCTCGCGCAGGCTCTCGCGGGCGTAGTTGATGGTCTCGACGGCGCCATGCTGGCGGCAGAGCGCGAGCTTCTCCTCGGAGGAGGCCGCGGCGATGACGCGGGCGCCGATCAGGGCGCCGATCTCAACCGCCGCGAGGCCCACGCCGCCCGCCGCCCCCAGCACCAGCAGGCTCTCGCCGCGCTGCAGCTGCGCGCGATCCTCCAGCGCATAGAGCGAGGTGCCGTAGGTCATGGTGAAGGCGGCGGCGCTCACGAAATCCATCGCCGCCGGCATCGGCAGGACGTTCCCCGCCTCCACCACCGCCTCCTCGGCGAAGGCGCCCCAATTCATGTAGGACATCACGCGGTCGCCGGGCTTCACCGTGCGGACCTCGGCTCCGACGCGCGCCACCACGCCAGCCGCCTCGCTCCCCGGCACGAAGGGGAGCGGCGGCTTGATCTGGTACTTGTCCTGCAGCATCAGCGTGTCGGGGAAATTGACCCCGGCCGCCATCACGCGGATCGCCACTTCCTTCGGTCCCGGCTCGCGCGCCGGCATCTCGCCGACCACGAGCGTCTCCGGCCCGCCATGGGCCTTGCAGATGAGTGCCTTCATGCCTGCCTCGCCATTTCCTGCTGGATCGCCGCGCGAAGGGTGCCCTTCTGCAGCTTGCCCGCAGCATTGCGCGGCAGCGCCTGGTCGAGGAAGGTGAAACTGTCCGGCACCTTGTAATCGGAGAGCCGCTCGGCGCAGAAGCCGCGGAGATCGGCATCGCCGGGCGGCGGAGACCGCGGCACCACGAAGGCGTGGACGCGCTCGCCCAGCACCGGATCGGGCTTTCCCACCACGGCGCATTCGACCACGCCCGGATGGTGGCTCAGCACGTTCTCCACCTCGATGCAGTAGACCTTGTAGCCGGCGCGGTTGATCATGTCCTTCTTGCGGTCGAAGATGCGGAGGTAGCCCTCGGCATCGACCGAGCCGATGTCGCCCGAGCGCCAATAGCCGCCGGCGAATCCCGTGCGCGTCGCCTCCTCGTTCTGCCAGTAGCCGGGCACGATCATCGGTCCGCCGACCCAGACCTCGCCGGCGGTGCCCGCCGGCACCTCGCGGCCCTCGTCGTCGACGATCAGGATGTCGGCGCAGGGCAGCGCCTTCCCCACCGAATGCGGATGCTGCGTGACGTCGCCGGGCGGCAGCAGGGTCACCGGCCCGGTGGTCTCGGTCGAGCCATATATATTGACGAGGCTCATCTGCGGCAGCTGCGCCGCGAGGCGCGCGATGGTCGCCTCTGGCATCGGCGCGCCGCCGAAGCCGCCGATCCGCCAGCGGCGGAGATCGAAGCGGGCGAAATCCACCTGCAGCAGGCAGAGGTTGTACATCGCCGGCACGATCACCGTGTGGGTGACGCGCTCCCGCTCGGCCACTTCGAGGAATTGCCTCGCCTTGAACTCCGGCAGGAACACCGTGGTGCCGGCGACCCGCAGCATGGTGAGGAAATTCGCCAGGAGGCCGGTCACGTGGTTGATCGGCACCGCCATCAGCGAGACCTCGCCGGATCCCAGCGCCATGCCGGCCTCGTACTGCATCGCCGCGTGGATGGCGCCGAGATGGGTCAGCACCGCGCCTTTGGGCCGGCCGGTGGTGCCGGAGGTGTAGACGATGCAGAAGGGATCCTCTTCCGCGACCGTGCGCGCCGGCGCCGCGGCCGGCGCCAGCAACGCCGCGAACGCCGCACTGCCGAGAGCGACCCGCTGCTCGAGCGCCGGCACCGCATCGGCGGGCGGGATGTGCTCGGCAAGCGCCGGATCGAACACCAGCCCCTTGGCGCCGGATTGGGTCAGCATGTACTCGGTCTCGGGCCGGCGCTGGCGCGGATTGAGCGGCACCGCGATGAGGCCGAGCCGCGCCGCCGCCAGGGCGAGATAGGCGAATTCCAGGCGGTTGCCGAGCAGCAGCGCGAGGCGATCGCCGGCGGCGAAGCCGTTTGCAGCGAGGTTGCCGGCGATCCGCTCGACGATATAGCCGAGCTCGGCGTAGGCGATCCGCGTCTGGCCGAGCACCAGCGCCGTCCCGGCCGGATTGCGCGCCATCGCCGCCCGGAGCATCGCGTCGACGGTCGGCGGCCGCTCCGCGAAGCAGCGCACGACGCGGTCGCCGTAGTGGAGCTCGTGGCGGGTCGCGGGCATCGCTACCGCGTCACCAGCGGCGGCCGGCCCAGCACCATGCCGGCATCGGCGGTGATGAGCTGTCCCGTCACCACGGGCGCCTCGGCGACGAGCCAGCCGATGACACCGGCGATCTCCTCCGGCGTCGAGACGCGGCCGAGCGCCGCGTTCGCCTGCCACTGCGCCTTCATCCGCTCGTAAGCCGCATCGCCGAGACCGTCGCGCAGCCAGCGGCCCTCGACGAAGCCCGGCAGCACCGCGTTGACGCGCACTTCCGGCGCCAGGGTGCGGGCGAGCGCCAGGGTCAAGGTGTTGAGCGCCGCCTTCGAGGCCGCATAGGCGTAGGAGCTGCCATTGCCGGTCTGGCTGCCGATCGAGGAGACGTTCACCACCGCGCCACGAGCTCGTTTCAGATGTGGCGCCGCGGCGCGGATCATCTGGTAGGGGCCGATGGTGTTGACGGCGAAGACGCGCTGGAAATCCTCGGCGTCGAGCCCGTCGAGATCGGCCATGGCGACGAATTGCGTCGCTCCGGCCGAGTTCACCACCGCGTCGATGCGGCCCCAGCGTTCCACCGCGGCAGCAGCGAGCCGCCGGCAGTCGGCATCCTCGGCGACGTCGCCGGCGATCGCGACGGCGTCGCCGCAGTCCGCCGCGACCTTCTCCGCCGCCGCGCGGCTGCGGCTGTAATTGACGACGACGCCATAGCCGCGCGCCGCGAGCCAGCGCGCGGTGGCGGCACCGACGCCGGTGCCGGCCCCCGTCACGATGGCGGCTTTGCGCTCGGCCATGGCGCCGTCCGCTCCCCCTCTACTTCCGCGGCAGGTTGACGAGCTTGGTGCCTTCCGCGGCGGCGGCGGTCGGGAACACCGTCACCACCTTGCCGCCCTGCCACTGCTTCACGGTGGGCGCGGCGCGGGTGTTCTGGAAAGTCTCATCGAACTTGACGCCATAGCCGGTGGCATAGGAGCTCACCGGCTTGTCCATCTTCGCCGCCGCCGCCCGCACCTTCGCCATGTCGGTGCTGCCGGCCGAGGCCACCGCCTCCAGCAGGATCTTGAGACCGACATAAGCCGTCATGCTCTGGGGCGCGATCGGGTCCTTCTCGTACTTCTTCTTGTAGGCGGCGAGATAGGCATGCGCCCCGGGGCCATAGGCCTCGGACTGGTCAGGCTCGGGATAGCCCACGACGAGGATGCCGTTCAGCATGTCGGCGCCGAGCGCGTCGCGGGTCTCGAAGGTATCGCCGGTGCCGACCAGGATGATCGCCGCCGGATTGAAGCCCTGATCGCGCATGGTGCGCAGCAGCAGGTTGTTGTCGGGGACGTAGCCGGTGTTGATCCAGACGTCGGGGTTGGCCTGCTTGGCGCGCAGCACCGAATCCGTGAGGTCGATCGCCTTTACCGAGTGGGCATCGACCGCCGCCACCTTGACGCCGGCCTTCTCGAGGAGCTCCTTCTGCTTCTGGGCGATCGAGGTGCCGTAGATCGAATCCTCGTGATCGATCCAGACCGTGATCTGGCCCGGCTGCTTCCCAAGCGCGGGCGCGATCAGGCCGGTCACCGCGTTGGCGGAGACCTCGGCGAAGTTGAGGGCGTAGGGCCCGCTGCGCACGAAGTTCGGCAAGCCGCGCTGGGTCAGCTCCGCCGCCAGCGCGTTGGTGTCCCAGTAGAGCTTCTGGTATTGCGCGGCGGCGTCGCTCGCCGCGTTGGAGACGGCGCTGATATAGGTGCCGGTGAAGATGTCGACGCCTTCGGAAGTCGCCAGCCGCTGCACCGCGGCGATCGCCTGCTGCGGATTGCTGGCATCGCCCTTCACCAGCTCGATCTGCTTGCCGAGCACGCCGCCCTTGGCGTTCGCCTCGTCGATCGCCAGCTGATAGCCGCGCGCGCATTCCTCGCCGTAAAGGGCGAGCGCACCGGAATAGGGATTGATGGCGCCGATCTTGATCGTGTCGGCCCCGGCGACGGTGCCGACCGCCGTCGCCAGGAGGGCGGCGGCAAGCAAAGTGCGCAACAGTCTCATGGTCTCCTCCCACTTTCTCTCCGTTGTCGGCCGGCGCTGTTGGCGCGCCAGCCGCGGCTCAGCTCAGCCGGAAGCGTGCCAGCGCAATGCCGTGCTCCTGCTGGATCTCGAGGTCGACCGCCCGGTCAGCTTTCAGGCCGTCGGCGGGATTGACGATGTTGGTGATGAGACGCGGGCCCTCCGCCAGCTCGACGACCGCCACGTTGTAGGGAAGCCTGTCGGCGAAGGCCGGGTGATAGGCGATGTGATAGACGACCCAGCTGACGAGCGTGCCCTTGCCGCTGGCGCGCTCCCAGGACCATTGGTCGCCGAGGCAGTTCGGGCACTCGCCGCGCGGCGGCAGCCAGGCGTGATGGCATTTCCGGCAGCGCTGGAATTGGAGATGGCCCGCTTTCAGCGCATCCCAATAGGGCGCGCTGACGGCGGTGGGCTCGGGTGCGGGGAAATTCTCGGTCATTGGCCCAGCACCAGGGTCGCGTGGGTGTGCATCATGCCGCCCTGGTTGCTGACGACGCATTTCTCCGCGCCGGCGACCTGGAGATTGGCGGTGCCGCGCATCTGTCTGACGCCCTCGATGATGAGCTGCATGCCGGGCATGCCGGTCTCGGAGAGGAGGCCGCCCGAGGTGTTGATGGGAAGCTCGCCACCATGCTCGATGCGGCCGCCCTCGACCCAGCTTCCGCCCTCGCCCTTCCGGCAGAAGCCGTAATCCTCGAGGGTCATCAGCGCGGCGATGGTGAAGCAGTCGTAGATCTGCGCCACGTCGATGTGCTCCGGCCCGCAGCCCGCCATCTTGAAGGCGGTCCTCGCCGAGCTCGCCGCGATGGTGGAGGTGAGGATCGGCCGCTGCGCCACGTCCCAGGAAGTGTGGCCCTGGCCGAAGCCCAGGATCGGCACCGGCGCGGGGACGCCGAGCTCCTGGGCGCGCTTGGCGCTCATCACCACCACGGCGGCGGCGCCGTCGGAAACGAGGCAGATGTCGTCGCGCCGCAGCGGCTCGACCACGTAAGGCGAGTCCAGGTAGCGGTCGAGGGTTAGCGGCAGGCGGAGCTGGGCGTTCGGATTTTTTGCGCCGTGGTTGCGGCAGGCCATGGCGATGGCGCCCAGCTGCTCGGATCTGGTGCCGAATTCCGCCATGTGGCGCTGGGCGATCATGGCATAGCCGGCGGGAATGCCGAACCAGCCATAGGCGGCATCGTCGCCGCCGGCCTTCTCGTAGGCCTGGCGGGTGCCGGTCTTCGGATTGTCGGCGAGGCTCACCACCGCCACCTCGCACAAGCCCGCGTCGATCGACATCGCCGCGAAGGAGATCATGCTGATGTTGGCAGCACCGCCCTGGTCCCAGACACCGCCGACCCGCGGCTGGATGCCGATCGCCTCGGCGAGCTTCTGGCCGTACATCGCCTCGAAGCGCGAGGTCGGCACCTTGACGAAGAGCGCGTCCACCACCGATTTCTCGATGCGCGCGTCTTCCAACGCCTTGCGGATCGCCTCCACGTTGAGGGAGATGGTGCCGCGGCCCGGGTGCTTGCCGAAGGCGGTGTGGCCGACGCCGGCGATGACCATCTTGCCGCGCATCAGATGACGCCCTCCTTTTTCAGGAGATCCAGCTCGCGCTCGGAGAGGCCGAGCTCGCCGCCATAGACGTCGGCGTTGTTCGCGCCGAGCCGGGCGCTGGGCGTCAGCGTCATCAGTTCGACGCCGTCGAAGCGGAGCGGGCTGTGCTGCACCGGGATGCGGCCGAGCTCGGGATGCTGCTGCCACTGCAGCGCGCCGCGCTGATGCATGTGCGGGTCGTTCACCACCTCGGCGAGGTCGCGCACCGGCGCGCAGGGCACGTGATGCTTCATCAGGTGCTCGAAGAGCGGCTGTTTCTGCTGCTTCGCCGTCCAGGCGGAGACCAGCTCGTCCACCACCTCCATGTGGACAACCCGGGTCCTGAGGTCGGCGAAGCGCGGATCGTCCTTCAGGTCCTCGCGCCCCATCGCCGTCAGCAGCGACTTCCAATGGAGCTCGCCAACGCAGATGATGGCGATGTAGCCGTCCGCCGTCGGATAGACGTTGTAGGGACTCTCCGCCATGCCGCCGTGGCGGTTGCCGGTGCGTGGCGGCGCCTCGCCGCCGGAGCCGTAATAGAGGCCGAGGTTGGAGCTCAAGGAGGCATAGACCGCTTCCTGCATGGCGACCTCGACGAGGCGTCCCACGCCGGTCTTCTCGCGCTCGTAGAGGGCGGTCATCACGGCGCCATAGAGGTGGACGCCGGCGAAGAAGTCGCAGAGCGCCGGGCCGGCCTTGACCGGCGGCCGGTCGGGAAAGCCGGTGACGCTCATCACGCCGGACATCGCCTGCACCGTCAGGTCCATGGCGGGATAGTCGCGGTTGGGCCCGCTGCGGCCGTAGCCGGAGCTCTGGCCATAGATGAGGCGCGGATTGATCGTGCGCAGGAACTCGTAGCCGAGATCGAGGCGCTCCATCACCCCCGGCGCGAAGTTCTCCACCAGGATGTCGGCGCGCTTCACCAGCTCGATCAGCAGCTCGCGGCCGCGCGGCGATTTGAGGTTGAGGGTGACGTCGCGCTTGTTGCCATTGAGCATGGCGAAGGGGAGCGCGGCACCGCCCACCACGCCGCGCCGGCGCAGATGCTCGCCGGTGAGCGGCTCGATCTTGATCACCTCGGCGCCGGCCATCGCCATCAGGAAGGTGCAGTAGGGGCCGTTGTAGATCTGGCTCAGATCGACGACGCGGATGCCTTCGAGCGGATAGCCCGCCATGGCGTCACTCCCCCCTAAAGCGCGGCGGACGCTTCTCGGCGAAGGCCGCCGGGCCTTCCTTGGCGTCCTGGCTGAACTGCAGCATGCGGTTGACCAGCTGCTCGACCCGGAGGCCGGTCACCCGGTCCATCTCCCGCGAGCGGATCGCCAGCTCCTTCGCCGCCTGGACGGCGAGCGGCGCGTTCTTGGCGATGCGGCGGGCATAGTCGAGGGCGGTCGCCATCACCTCGCCGGCCGGCACCACCTTGTTGATGAGGCCCCAGCGCAGCGCGGTCTGGGCATCGATCTGGTCGCCGGTCAGCAGCAGTTCCATCGCCAGCGCATAGGGGATCTGGTCCAGCATGCGCTGGGTCCCGCCGTTGCCGGCGACGACGCCGCGCTTCACCTCGGCCAGGCTGAAGATCGCGTGCTCGGCGGCGACCCGGATGTCGGTCGCCAGCATCAGCGTCATGCCGCCGCCGACGCAGTAGCCGTTGATGGCGGATATCACCGGCTTCCAGATCTCGAGGCCGCGGTTCAGGAGCTGGTCGCGCTGGGTCAGCCACATCTCCGAGAGGCCGGCGGGCTGGGTGAGGAAGCTCTTGATGTCGGCGCCGGTGGTGAACGACTTCTCGCCGGCGCCGGTGATGATGGCGACGCGGATCGCGTTGTCGTCGCGGACCCGGGTCCAGGCCTCGGAGAGCAGCCGGTAATGCTCGCCGTCCATGGCGTTGAGCCGCTCGGGCCGGTTGATGGTGATGGTGGCGATGCCGTCGGCGACGGCGAAATCGAGGGCCATCTCAGCGCGCCTTCGGCTGGCCGCCGAGGAGGTCGCGGGCGAGCACCATGCGATGCACCTCCGACGGGCCCTCGCCGATCCGCTTGATGCGGAGCTCGCGGTACCAGCGCTCGAGCGGCATCTCCTTGGAGACGCCGAGGCCGCCGAAGATCTGGATGCAGCGGTCCACCACCTTGCCGGCGATCTCGGTGGCGTAGACCTTGCAGACCGAGGCGTCGACCTTGATGTCGTAGCCGAGATCGCCGCGCCAGGCCGCCTGGTAGACCAGGAGGCGCGCGGCGCGCAGCTCGATCTCGCTGTCGGCGATCATCCACTGGATCGCCTGCTTGTCGGCGAGGAGCGAGCGGAAGGTGGTGCGCTGGCGCGCCCATTCGATGGCGAGCCTGAGCGCCTCCTGGGCGATGCCGATCACCGCCGCCGCATAGGGGATGCGGGCGTGCACCAGCCAGGTCTCGGCCAGCGAGAAGCCCTGCCCCTCCTCGCCGAGCCGGTTCTCCACCGGCACCTCGCAATCCTCGAGATGCACCTCGTAGGGCGAATAGGCGCGGATGACCGGGATCGGCTTCTGGCTGAAGCCCTTGTAGGCGTTCTCGACGATGAAGGAGCTGACGCCGCTCCTGTCCTTGCCGCCGGTGCGGGCGAAGACGATGCCCCATTTCGATTCGCTGGCGCCGGAGATGAAGATCTTGGTGCCGTTCAGCACGTAGCGGTCGCCCTTGCGCTCGGCGCGGGTCTGGATGGCGCGGCCGGGATCGGAGCCGCCGCTCGGCTCGGTGATGGCGACGAAGGTCTTGTCGCCGGTCTCCATCACCGGCATCGCGTATGTCTCGATCTGCTGCTTGTTGCCCCTAAAGATCACGTTGGGCGGATCCCAGCCGAAGGCGTGGCAGGCGGCGATATAGGCGCCCATCCGGCACTTCGAGCTTTCCTCGGCGACCACCGCTTGACCCAAGAGGCTCAGCCCCGCGCCGCCGTACTCCGCCGGCGATTCCACCTGCCAGAGGCCGAGATCGCGCGCCTTCTTCTGCAGCGGCTTCAGCACCTCGGTCGGCAGCTTGGTGGCGTCGTGGGGAAGCTTGTCCTCCGCCGGCTTCACCTCGTTCTGCATGAAGCGGCGGACGGTCGCCTGCAGCATGCGCAGATCCTCGGGAAGCTCCCAGCTGCCGCTGGCGTTCTGGCTCATGCTCATGATGTCCTCACGCTTTGACGGGGACGCGCCCGCCCTTGGCGAGCGCGCGGCGGTTTTCCCGCGTACGATCGGGATCGAGACGGAAGCGCCGGCGCTCGCCGACGGGCACCGCCTCGGCGATGACGGCGCCGTAGACCGTCTCGGCGGTCTCGCGGCTGATGTAGCCGAGGTTCAAATCGTGCTCGACCGCCTCGACGTCGCGCTCCAGCGGATCGCCGAAGCCGCCGCCGCCCGGCGAGGCGGCGCTCAAGCCGTCGCCGGGCTTCAGTGGCTGCTTCTCGAACTTGCTGCGGAGCGGCGGCATCCACTCCTTGCCATCGAGGCGGAAGCGCACCCAGTTCGGCGCCGCCGCCCTGCCGCCGGCAATGCCGAACGGCCGGTGATCGACGCGGTCGCCCAGCACCGAGACCACGCAGTCGGACCAGACCGTGAAGGTATAGGCGGAGCCGCAGCCGCCGCGGTGCCAGCCGGCGCCGCCGCTGTCCTCGCGGAGCGAGAAATGCTCGAAGCGCACGGGATAGCGGTGCTCCGACATCTCCAAGGACATGAAATTCGCCATCGACTGCGGCGTGTTGCCGTGCACGAGCCCGTCGCTCTCGCGGCTCGCCCCATAGCCGCCGGGATAGGGGAAGACGCCGACGTAGTAGCGGCCGGTGACCGGATGCCGTCCGCCCACGGTGGCGACGCCGGTGGTGCCGAAGGAGGCGGCGGGCGTGCGGTCGGGGATCGCTTGCGCCAGCGCCCCGAACACCACGTCGATAACGCGCCCCACCACCTCCAGGTAGCCGCCCACCGGCGTCGGATATTCCGCCGCCAGGATGCAGCGCTCGGGAATGGTGAAGCGGGTCGGCCGGAAGGCGCCGCCGTTGACCGGCACTTCCGGGAATATGTGCTTCAGCGCGACGTAGCAGCTCGAGAGCGTGGTGGTGCGCGCGAGGTTGATCGGTCCCTTGGAGACGGGATCGGTGCCGGTGAAGTCGAAGTGGAGCGACGAGCCCTCGACGGTGAGGGTCAGCACCAGCTTCATCGGCTGGTCGCCGATGCCGTCGTTGTCGAAGTAGTCCTCCATCCGGTAGACGCCGTCGGGGATCTCCTCGATGTAGGAGCGCATCTGCTGCTCGGAGCGCCGGATCATCTCGTCGATGCAGCCGCGGAGCGTCTCAGCGCCGTAGCGCTCGACGAGGTTGTCTAGGCCGCGGCGGCCCACGGTGAAGACGTTGCTCATGGCGGAGAGGTCGCCGGCGATCTGGTCCGGGAGCCGCACGTTGCCGGTGAACATCCTGACCAGCGCCTTGTTGAGGCGGCCCTCCTCGTAGAGCTTCACCGGCGGGATGATCAGGCCTTCCTGGTGGATCTCCTGCGCCTTCGGCGCCCAGCCGCCGGGCACGCTGCCGCCGATGTCCATCCAGTGGCCGGTGCTGGCGAGAAGCGCGAAGAGCCTGCCGTCGACGAAGTGGGGCGCCACCAGCACCACGTCCTGGAGGTGGGTCCCGCTCAGATAGGGATCGTTCAGGATCCAGATGTCACCGGGCCGGAAGCCGCCGTCCTCGGCGGCGAGCGCCACCACCTTCTGCACGGTGAACTGCATGTTGGCGAGGAAGACGGGGAGGCCGTAGCGGCCCTGCGCCACCGTCTCGCCGTTGTCGGGATGGAAGATCCCGTGCGCGCAGTCATTGGTCTCGGAGATGATCGGCGAGATCGCGGCGTGGATCAGATGGAGATCCATCTCGTCGGCGATCTGCTCCAGGGCGCCGCGCACCACGGCGAGCGTGACGGGATCCATCATTCCTCCCCTACCTCGCCGGCCTCGACGCTTTCCGGCGCCTTGCTGCGCACCTGCTCGCAATAGGCGCCCACATGGCGCTCCATCCGCCGCCGCGCCGCGTCCGCGTCACGGTCGGCGATCGCCTCGATGATGCGGCGGTGCGCCTTGGTGACGATGGTGCGCACCTCGTCGGAGTTGAAATCCTGGAGGTCGGTGCCGGCGTGCATGGCGTGGGAGATCGCCGTCATGAAGGCGATCAGCAGCTCGTTGTGGGTGGCGGTCACCACCGCGAGATGCCAGCGCACATTGGCGACGAGGAAGCTCGGCACGTCGCCGTAGACCGCCTCGAGCTGGCGGTGGGCATCGCGGAGCTCGCGGAGATCCTCGTCGGTGCGGTGGAGCGCCGCGAGCCGCGCCGAGGCGGGCTCGATCGCCTCGCGGGTCTCCAGCAGCGAGCGGAAGCGCAGCTTCCGGCCACGGATGAAGAGATCGATCGAGCTCTCGATGGCGGCGCGGTCGGGGCGCCTTATCAGCGAGCCGCCGTTGCGGCCGGTGCGCTTGGAGATCAGGCCCTGATTCTCGAGAACGCGGAGCGCCTCGCGGACGGAGCTGCGGCCGAGGCCGGTCTGCTCCACCAGCTCCCGCTCGGCGGGAAGCTGGTCGCCCTCGCGCAGGCGGCCGGAGAGGATCTGCTCGCGCAGCCGTTCCGCCAGCACGTCCGCCGCCTTGGGGACATGCACGCGGCCAATTCCGTTGGCAAAGCCGAGATCGCTCAGGCCGTCCTCCCGGAGAGGCGCCCGCTTGCCGCGCGGGCTTTCCGGCGACTCTCCGCCCGAGGATTCTGTCTGTCAATACATATTGTCAGACCAAATAAAGGAGCCTGACCTGCAGCGCCTGCGAGGTCCCGACGCTCAGCGTGCCGTCATGATCCGCTCGACATGGACGCCGCGGCGCTCGAGCGCCACCTGGACGCTGTCGGGACCCGCAAGATGCGCCGCGCCGACCGCGACGAAGCGCACGCCCGATCCCCTCAGCAGGGTCGCGATCTTCGCGGCCCAGGCCTCGTTGCGGTCGACCAGGAGAGCGCGGTAGAGCGCGGGGAAGGGCTGCTTGATCTCGTCCACGAACAGCCGGGTGATCGCCGCGTCGTCGCCGCTGAGCCACGCATCGATCAGGCTCGAGAGCTGCTCCGGTCCGCGATCCAGATCCTCCAGCGTGTTCTCCAGCAGCTGGCGCTCCACCGCGGGCTTCATATCGGCGAAGAAGTGCATCTGCTGTTCCAGGGTCTCGAAGCCGTGCACCGGTTTTCCGGCGGCAGCCGGGTCGCGCAGCAGCGCGTTCTCGACGCCGCTCGCAGGGTCGTAGCCGGCGCGGACCACGAGCGCATTCCCGAGCGCCAGCGTCACGAGCCACGGCCGCATCGGCTCGAACGCCTTCTCGCCTTGGGGGATGCCGAGGGATTTCGCCGCGGTGTCCACGTGCATCACCATCTCGGGCGGCAATTTGCTCGACAGCGGATGCGCGGGATCGAAGCCGAGCTGCTGGATCGCCGCCTTGGCTTCCTGGGCGTTGTTCGGATCCGGCACCTCAAGCCAGAGCTCCTGGCTCTTTGAGAGCGCGGCGGCGATCGCGGGCGTTTCCCACGCCTGTCCCTTGCGCAGCAGATGGATGGTGCCGAAGAGATAGACGGTGGCGTTCGGACCCCTGGCGACCCAAAGCCCGGGATCGGCGCAAGCCAGCGTCGAGAAGAAGGACAGCGCCGACGCGGCCGCGACGAGAGAGGCCGCCACGGCCCGCAATGATCTCACGACAGATCTCGTCATGTCTCACCGTTCATCGATGCCGGCGGTGGCGCCCTTCTAGCGGAGAGTGGTTTCGAAAGCGTTCATGGCGCTAGCGCTCGGCGGCAGCCGCGGCGGGGCTGACGCCGCGGCTCATCAGCCAGAGCAGCAGCAGGAGGCCGGGCGCGCCGGCGGCGGTGGTCACCAGGAAGAACGGGACCCAGTCGAGCTTGTCGGCGAGCCAGCCGCCGGAGGCCGAGAGCACGGTGCGCCCCACCGCCGCCAGCGAGGAGAGGAGCGCATACTGGGTCGCGGTGAAGCGCTGGTTGCAGAGGCCGGAGAGATAGGCGACGAAGGCCGCCGAGCCCATGCCGCCGGTGACGTTCTCGATCGCGATCGAGAGGGTGAGCACGCCGAGATCGTGGCCGGCGACGGCGAGCCAGACATACATGAGATTGGCGACCGTCTGCAGCACGCCGCAGATGAGGAGGCTCGCGTAAAGCCCGTAGCGCGCCACCGCGAGGCCGCCCGCCGCGACGCCTGCGAGCGTCGCGAAGACGCCGAACACCTTGCTGATGCTGGCGACCTCGGCGCCGCTGAAGTGAAGCGCCACGTAGAGCGGATTGGCCATCACGCCGGCGAGCGCGTCGCCGAACTTGTAGAGCACGATGAAGCCCAGGATCGCCGCCCAGTAGGGCCGGGTCAGCAGATCGGCGAGCGGCGCCACCACCGCGCCCTCGAGCCAGTGGGCGATCCGCTCGCCGGCGCTGGCGCCCACCAGCGCCGGCAGCGACGGCGCCTTCGGCTCCGGCGTGAGCCAGACCGTCGCCATGCCGACGCCCATCAGCAGCGCCATCAGGGTATAGGCGAGATGCCAGCCGCCGAAGGTCGCCGCATAGAGCGCGCCCGCGCCGGCGGCGAGCAGGCCGAAGCGATAGCCCCATTGCGTCGCTGCGGCGCCGGCGCCCTGCTCTTCCGCGGTCAACAGCTCGATGCGGTAGGCATCGACGACGATGTCCTGGCTCGCCGAGAGAAACGCCACCACCACGGCGGCGATGACAGTGGCGAACGGATCGGTCGCCGGATTGGTGAAGCCCAGCGCCAGGATCGCTGCTGCCAGCAGCAGCTGGATCGCGAGCAGCCAGCTCCGCCGTCGCCCGAGCATCCGCGTCAGCAGCGGGATCGGCAGCCGGTCGATCACCGGCGACCACACGAACTTGAAATTGTAGGAGATGCCGATGAGGGCGAAGAGCCCGATCGCGGTGCGCGAGACGCCGCTCTCCGCCAGCCAGAAGGAGAGCGTGCCGACGGTGAGCGGCAGCGGCAGGCCGCTCGAGAAGCCCATCAGCAGGATGGCGACGAGCCGCGGCTCGCGATAGGCCTCGAGCGCCTCCCGCCAGGACGCCATCGCGGGATCAGCGCTGGCGCATCGACACCCTCTCGCTCAGCTCTTCGCGTCGGCCGCCATCTGCATCTTCACGATGCGATCGGGATTCTCCACCGTGCCGTTGTGGTCTGGATCGCCCTTCTTGATCTGGTCGACGAACTCCATGCCCTTGGTCACCTGGCCGAAGATCGTGTACTTGCCGTCGAGGAAGGGCGCCGGCGCGAAGCAGATGAAGAACTGGCTGTCGGCGCTGTCGGGATCGCTGGCGCGCGCCATGCCGAGGGTGCCGCGGACGAAATGCGCCTGGCTGAACTCGGCCTTGAGCTTCTGGCCGGAGCCGCCGGTGCCGTTGCCGAGCGGATCGCCGGTCTGCGCCATGAACCCGGCGATGACGCGGTGGAACTTGAGCCCGTCGTAGAAGCCGCGCTTCACCAGCTCCTTGAAGCGCGCGACGGTCTGGGGCGCGAGGTCGGGCCGCAATTCGATCACGACGCGCCCGGCGGGGACATCGAGGTAGACGGTGTTGTCGAGATCGGCTGCGCTCACGGGACCTCCGGGGATGCAGAGAAGCAGGGCGGCTATGAGCCAGAGTCGACGCAGCAACAGGGACATAAAGCGCGCTCCGCAGGATCAGGGGTGCGCGACCTTAGCCGATCGGGGGAGCGGAGCAAAGCGATCTGAGGGTATCGCGCCGGCTCAGGATGAGGCCCCTTCTTTCCGCCCGCGATGGTCCTCATCCTGAGCCGTCCGCGGAGCGGACGGGTCGAAGGACGCGCGGGGTCCGCTGGGAAAAGAAAAGGGCCGCGGATTTTGTGCCGCGGCCCTGGCTTTCTCTACTTCGGATCGAGCCAGACCTCGGTCAGGTCCTGCTCCAGGTAGTGGCTCGGTGTGAGGTGCCAGCCGTGGAGGCGCGAGGAGGTGGCGACGATGCGGTTCCACCACAGGAACGGCACCGTGTTGGCCTCCATGAGGGCGTGGCGCTCGAACTCGCGCACGATCTTGCTGCGCTGGCGCGGATCGGTGGTGACCGCCTGGCCGACATAGAGGCTGTCGAGGAAGCGGTCGGTGGAGTTCGAGTAGTTCGACGGCGAGAGGTCGGTCGAGACGTATTTCGCGAGCTGCAGGCTCGGATCGTCGATGTAGTCGGCGCCGAAATCGATCGCCACCTCGAAGCCGTGGCTCTCGAGCTTCGACTGCCAGTCCTTGGTGTTGAGCTGCTCCTGCGTCATGGTGACGCCGATCTCCTTCCAGGACTGCGCCAGGAAGTCCGCCGCCGCCGCGTAGGGGATCGGGATGTCGCGGTTGGTGAGCTTGACCTTGAGATCGTGGACGCCGGCCTCGGCGAGCAGCTTCCTCGCCTCGGCGCGCGACGCCTGGATGTCGTGGGAGAAGCCGGGAAGCGCCGTCAGCTCCGCCTCCGGCGTCGCCATGGCGTAGCCCGGCCGCATCAGCCCGCCGACGAACTTGAGATAGGTGGTACCGGAAAGCTGGTCCGCCGCCTTCCAGCGGTCGACCGCCAGCGAGAGGGCGCGGCGCACACGGGCGTCGTCGAACGGCTTCTGCTTGGTGTTGAAGACCACCAGCAGGTTGAGGATCCAGGGCGTCTCGCCGATATAGACCTTGTCGCCCATCGCCTCGGTGAGCTGGTCGCGCTCGGTCGGGCTGACGCTGCGGAACTCGGCCATGATCTTGCCGCTCTCGAGCCCGTCGATGACCTTCTTGCCGGTCATGAAGTCGGCGCGGTAGCCGTCGAGGTAGGGACGGTCGGGCAGGAAGTACTTGTCGAAGCGCTTGCCGGTCCAGTGGTCGCCCTTGACGTGCTCGACGAAGGTGAAGGGGCCGGTGCCCAGGATGTGCGTCTTCGGGAATTGCGGATCCTCGGCGAGCTTCGCCGCGCTGTAGATGCAGTTCCAGGGCGAGGCGAAATTCGCCAGCATCACCGCCTCGGGCCATTTGAGGTGGAACACCACGGTGAGCGGATCCGGCGTGTCGATCGCCGAGATCGAGGAATAGTCCACCTGGCGCGCCGAGACGACACCCTGGGGCGGATGCGCGATCCGCTCGTAGCTCGCCTTCACGTCCGCCGAGGTCATCCGGGTGCCGTCATGGAACAGCACGTTCGGACGGAGCTTGAAGGTGTAGGTCATCTTGTCCGCCGACACGCTCCAGGATTCGGCGAGGTCGCCCTTGACCTGCGGATAGTTGGCGCCGTCGAACTTCAGGAGCGTCGAGTAGTGCGGCGCCACCGGATGCAGGAAGGCGAAGGAGATGTTGGCGTGGCAGTCGTAGTTGCCGGGCTCGGCGTCGACGGCGAATTCCAGCACGCCGCCGCGCTTCGGCGTGGGATTGCTCTCCGCGCGCGCGACGCCGGCGAGCGCCAGCAGCGCCACGAGCGTGCCGATGAGGTGCAGGAGGCCGGGCGGCATGCGCGAGCCCAGGCTGCAGCTGGTGCCAATCATCGGACCTTGCCCTCCTGCCAGCGCTTGAACTGATCGAACAATTCGTCTTTCTGCTGCGAGTTCATCGCCTGGCCGGTGGCCTTGCTGCGCTCGTCCAGGAATTTGGCGAAGATATCACGCATCTGCTGGTCGCTCATCGACACCGCCGGCGCGGCGCCGCCGTTGCGCTTGATCCAGGCGTCCGCCGGACCGAAGCGGTGCCAGTTGGGCAGCTCCGCCGCCAGGTTGACCTCCTTCCACTTCGGATGGTGGCCGGGATCGAGCAGCGAGCTGTACTGGGTGAAGAAGGCGTCGACGAAGTTGGCGACGTTGCGATAGCGATCGGAGTCGGGCGTCAGGTTCGCCGCCATCAGCACGGTGCCGACCGCCACCGTATCGACCGGCGCGTCGACGCCGACGAGGCCGGGATAGTCGTCCGAGGTGAGGCGCGCCGGCAGATAGATCGACGTCATCTCGGACTTCAACGGGACCGAGAGGAAATGGAAGTTGTCCTGGGGGCGGAGCGTGAGGAACAGCGGCGCCGGCTTGCCCGAGACATAGGCCATGGCCGCGATCTCGCCGGACCGCAGCTTCTCCAGCGCCTGGGCCTGGTCGAAGGTGGTGGCCTCGACCTTGATCTTCAGGGAGTCGAAGATCTTGGCGCCGGTGAGCAGCGTGCCGTCGCCCTGGACGCCGAAATTCACCTTCTTGCCGGCGAGATCGTTGACGCTCTTCACGTCGCTGCGCGCCAGCAGGTGGAACTCCTCGTTGCCGAGCTTGGCGATGTAAGTGAGGGTCTCGACGCCGGGCGGATTGTGCTGCTGGCGCGCATACTCCAGCACGTCGGTCTGCACGATCGCCATGTCGATGCCGCGCATCACCTTGACGTCGACGAGGTTCTGCAGCGAGCCCTTGCCGATGACAGGCACGATGCGGCGGGTGGCGCCGTCGTCGAGCACGTCGGCGAGGTCCTCCGCCATGCGCGCCGAGGTGCCGAAGGTGCTGCTGGTGGCGATCTCCACCAGGCCGCGGTTGGCGCGCTCGGCCAGCGACTGCGCCGAGGCCGGCACCGGGCGCCAGGCCAGCAGCGCCGCCGCCGCCAGCGCACCCGCCAGCAGGCGCCGCTTGTGGGTTACGTGCAGGGACATGGTGATCACCGCTCCTCGACGGCCTTGCTCCGTTGCGCTCTCATCTTTCCCCCTTTGGCGCGCTTCCGGCCGCGAGAGCCGCTCGCGCGCTGCCTCCTGTTGGATGTGCTGCTGCCGCGCCCGCGCGCCGGCGTGATCAGTTGCCGCCGGTCCTCGCCAGCAGCCGCTTCAACCGGACCTCCGCTTGCGGATCGCCGGCGGCCTCAGCCTTGCGATACCACTCGGCGGCGCGCTTGGCATCGCCGCGCACGCCGCGCACCCGCGCCTGCTGCAAAATGATCGGATCGTAGGTCTGGCCCACCGCGGTCATCGCCAGCGCACTCCCCTGCTCCGCCGCCCGCTCGTAGAAGAGGCGCGCGCCGGAGATGTCGCCGGTCGACAGCAGCTCGTCGCCGCGGGTGACAAGCTGGGCGAGTTCCTGCGTCGAGGCGGCCGGCGCCGAGGGTGCTGCGGGCGCGGGAGGCGCTGCCGGCGTCGGCGCCGCGGTCTTGGGCGCGGCGGCGGGCGGCGGCACGGCCGGTGCTGCGGCAGTCTCCGCGGGCTTCGGCTGCGCATCCGTGACCGGGGGCACCGGGGGCGGCGGTGGCGCTTTCAGCGCGGTGACCGCCGGCTTCGGCGTCTCGGGCGGCGGCGCGGTCTCCTGGACGGGCGTCGGCGCCGGAAGCTGCATCGCCGGCCGCTCCGCCTGCGCCGTCGCCGGCGCGGAGGTCTGGCGGCTCTCGGACTGCCAATAGACGAAGCCGCCGCCGGCGGCCAGCAAGGCCACGCAGCTGGCGGCGAGCAGCACCACGATGCGCGAGAGGCCGCGCCGATGCTTCTCCTCGTCGTCGTCGATCATCTCCGGACGGACCGGCGCCGGCTCTTCCTGGCGGGCGAAATCCGGGCGCGGCGAGGCCGCCAGCGGCCGCGGCGCCTCGACGGCGACCGGCGGCGGCTCGCTCGGCGGCGGCGCGGGAGCGGGAATGCGCGTCACCACCGTCTCGGCGTCGGGGGAGCCCGCCTCGTCCTTATGATCGTAGGACCAGTACCAGGGCTTGAAGGTTGAAGCGGTGGCGGCGCCCTTGCTGTAGAGGACGCCCTGGCCGGTGTCGGCCTTGGGCGAGGCCGTCGGCTCTTCGGCGACGGCGTTCGCGGCGGCAGCGGCGCGGCGGCTGGCGATGCGGGCGATCGGCGAGCGCTCGGACCGCTCGGTCTCCGCCGGCGCGGGCTCCGGTGATGCCGCCGGCTCGGCGGGCGGCGGCGGCTCGGACTCGGCCGGGTCCTGGGCGCCCTTGGCGCCCATCAGACCGGACAGCAGTTTCGCTCGCCTGTCGGCGCTCGGCATCGACCGCTCGCAATCCTGGTACGTGAATACAGTCTCGCCTCAGACCTTGCGACTCAACTCCTAAACACATTGTTAATGAGAACTTCGCGGAATCGCCGAAAACGCCTTTGCCGGCAGAGCTTTGCCCGCATGTTTAGGCGATTTTAGCCGGCATTTTATCCACCCCGGACCTACTAGCAGTTGGGGAAGTGGATCAGAGATATACGTGTGGTTCAGCCCGCTTCCGCCTCGGCGGCGCGCTGGGCGCGCTTGCGGGCGTTGGGATCGAGGAGGCGCTTGCGGAGCCGGATCGATTTCGGCGTCACCTCGACCAACTCGTCGTTGGCGATGTAGGCGATCGCCTGCTCGAGGGTCATGAGGATCGGCGGCGTCAGCCTCACCGCCTCGTCCTTCGCCGTGGTGCGGATGTTGGTGAGCTGCTTCCCCTTGATGGGGTTCACCTCGAGATCGTTGTCGCGGGTGTGCTGGCCGATGATCATGCCCTCGTACACTTGCGTGCCGGGCGTGATGAACATCGGGCCGCGGTCCTCGAGGTTCCACAAGGCATAGGCGACGGCGGCGCCATCCGCGGTGGAGATCAAGACGCCGTTGCGCCGGCCCTCCACCGGACCCTTGTAGGGGGCGTAGCCGTGGAAGAGCCGGCTCATGATGCCGGTGCCGCGGGTGTCGGTGAGGAACTCGCCCTGATAGCCGATGAGGCCGCGGGTCGGCGCCAGGAAGGTGAGGCGCTGCTTGCCGCCGCCGGAGGGGCGCATGTCCATGAGCTCGCCCTTGCGGCGCGAGATCTTGTCGACGACGACGCCGGAGAACTCCTCGTCGACGTCGACCTGCACTTCCTCGATCGGCTCCAGGCGCTGGCCGGTCTCGGGATCGCTCTTGAAGAGGACGCGCGGGCGCGAGATCGCGAGCTCGTAGCCTTCGCGGCGCATGGTCTCGATGAGGACGCCGAGCTGCAGCTCGCCGCGCCCCGCCACCTCCATCGCGTCCTTCTCGTCGCTCTCGCGCACGCGGATCGCGACGTTGCCCTCGGCCTCGCGATGCAGGCGCTCGATGATCATGCGCGAGGTGACCTTGCTGCCCTCGCGGCCGGCGAGCGGGCTGTCATTGACCGAGAAGGTCATGGCGAGGGTCGGCGGATCGATCGGCGTCGCCGAGAGCGGCTTTTCCATGTCGAGAGCGCAGATCGTGTCGGCCACAGTCGCGTCGGTGAGGCCGGCGATCGCGACGATGTCGCCCGCTTCCGCCTCGTCGACAGGAACCCGCTCCAGGCCGCGGAAGGCGAGAAGCTTGGTGAGCCGCCCCTCCTCGATGACGCGGCCGTCGAAGGCGATCGCCTTCAGGGGCATGTTGACCTTGGCGACGCCGCTCTCGATGCGGCCGGTGAGCACGCGGCCGAGGTAGGAGTCACGCTCCAGGATGGTGGCGAGCATCGCGAAGGGTGCGTCGCGGTCGGCCTTGGGCGGCGCCACGTGGTGGAGGATGAGGTCGAAGAGCGGGTCGAGATTCTCCGTCGGCTGCTCGGCGGAGAGCGAGGCCCAGCCGGCGCGGCCGGAGCCGTAAAGCGTCGGGAAATCGAGCTGCTCGTCGCTGGCGCCCAAGGCGGCGAAGAGGTCGAACACCTCCGAATGCACCTCGTGCGGCCGCGCATCGGCGCGGTCGGTCTTGTTGATCATCACCATCGGCTTGAGCCCGCGGGCGAGCGCCTTCGAGACCACGAACTTGGTCTGCGGCATCGGCCCCTCGGCGGCGTCCACCAGCACCAGGCAGCCGTCCACCATGCTGAGGATGCGCTCCACCTCGCCGCCGAAATCGGCGTGACCCGGCGTGTCGACGATGTTGATGCGGGTCTCCTTCCACTGCACCGAGGTGCACTTGGCGAGGATGGTGATGCCGCGCTCGCGCTCCAGATCGTTCGAGTCCATGGCGCGCTCCGCCACCTGCTGGTTGGCGCGGAAGGTGCCG
>DATJOK010000082.1:0-10004 GCA_035507155.1 Allostellaceae bacterium | reverse complement strand
GCGCTTCTCGACACCACGCCCGCCGCCAACTGGACCGCGGCGCTGCCGCATCTGCCGTGCTTCCTCGCCTCCTCCTATCTCGCCAAGGGACTGACCCTGATCCGCGAGGTGAGGCGGCGGATCCCGGTGATCGGCCGCGTGATGTCGCTCGCCGCCATCGGCCGCGAACGCGTCGAGGGCGTCGCCTATCGAGTCTTCGGCGACAGCGAGACGCGGATTCCCGCCGACACGCTGCTGCTGCATCAGGGCGTCGTTCCCAACATCAACCTCTCCAGCGCCATCGGCTGCGCCCATCGCTGGGATGCCGCACAGCTCTGCTTCCGGCCCGAGGTCGATGACTGGGGCATGAGCTCCCTCGACGGCATCGCGATTGCCGGCGACGGCGCCGGCATCTCCGGCGCGCTGGCGGCGGAGCAGCGCGGCCGCCTCGCCGGCCTCGACGCCGCGCGCCGCCTCGACAAGCTCGACGAGGAGGCGCGCGACCGCGCCGCCGCCCCCCACGCGGCGGCGCTCGCGAGGGCGGAGCGCGGTCGACGCTTCCTCGATCTCCTCTACCGGCCTGCGGAGGGCTTCCGCCTGCCGGCGCCGGAGACGCTGGCCTGCCGCTGCGAAGAGGTGACGGCCAGGCAGGTACTCGACGCCATCGCCCTCGGGGTGCAGGGGCCGAACCAGCTCAAATCCTTCCTGCGCTGCGGCATGGGCCCGTGCCAGGGCCGGCTCTGCGGCCTCACCATCACCGAACTCATCGCCAAGGCGCGCGGTCTCTCGCCCGACGTAGTCGGTTACTACCGCCTGCGCCCGCCGGTGAAGCCGATCACCCTCGCCGAGCTCGCCGCACTGCCGCATGGCGAAGCCGCCGAGAAGGCGGTGGTAAGGGGGTGACTTCTCTCCTGCACAAGCTCGGAAATGCCCTTTCCCCCGCGATTCGCGGCGGAGAGGGTCATCTGCGGCTCTGCGCCTCCGCTGATGCCCTCCCCTGACGTCATCGTCATCGGCGGCGGCCTGCATGGCTGCTCGGCGGCCCTCCATCTGGCGCGCCGTGGCGTCGCGGTGCGGGTGCTGGAGAAGGACTACTCGGGCCGCCACGCCTCGGGTGTCAATGCCGGCGGGGTCCGGCGGCTCGGACGGCATTATGCGGAAATCCCGCTTTCGGTTGCGTCGATGGAGCTCTGGCATCGCATCCGCGATCTCGTCGACGACGATTGCGGTTTCGAGAGCCACGGGCAGGTGAAGGTTGCCGAGAACGAGACGGAGCTGGAGCTTCTCGCGCGCCGCGTCGCCGAGGTGCGGGCGCTGGGCTTCACCCACGAGGAACTGATCGACCGCCAGGCGCTGCGCGAGGTGCTGCCGGCAGTGGCCGAGCATTGCACCGGCGCCATCTATTGCCGCGCCGACGGCGCCGCCAACCCTTATCGCACGACCCTGGCCTTCCGCCGCGCCGCCGGGCGAGCCGGCGCCGATATCGTCGAGGGCGTGCGGGTGACAGCGGTGCGGCGCGAGGGCGCGGGCTGGCGGGTCGAGACGGCGAACGGCACCGCGCACCGGGCCGCGGTGATCGTCAACTGCGCCGGCGCCTGGGCCGACCGTGTCGCCGCCGGGCTCGGCGAGAGCGCGCCGATCATTCCCTCCGCCTTCATGCTGATGATCAGCAATCGGCTGGAGCCTTTCATCAAGCCGGTGGTGGGCGCCGCCGGCAGGCCGCTCTCCTTCAAGCAATTCGCCAACGGCACGGTACTGATCGGCGGCGGCTACAAAGGCACCCTCGACCGCGATGCCAACTGGACCGAGCTCGATTTCCGCGGCCTCGCCGAGAGCGCGCGGACGGTCTGGGACCTCTTCCCGGCGATGCGCGGATCGCAGATCGTGCGTGCCTGGGCCGGCATCGAAGCGCGCATGCCGGACGACATCCCCGTCATCGGACCGAGCGCGACCCAAGACGGCGCCTTCCATGCTTTCGGCTTCAGCGGGCACGGCTTCCAGCTGGGGCCGATCTCCGGCGCCATCATCGCCGAGCTCGTCACCACCGGCCGGACCAACCTGCCGATCGAGCCCTTCCGCATCTCCCGCTTCGCGGCCGCCGGCTGACACGGCAAGCGCCGCCCGGTCGGCGGCACCCTGTGCTAGGTATCTGGCATGGAAGCCTCGCGGCGAACCGATCTGCGCGGCGCCGCGCCGGATCTCGCGCGGTTGCCGATCGTCTTCAATCTCCGGGCGCTCAGCATCGCCGAGGGGCTGCGCGCCGGTCTTTCCACCGCGGCGATCGTCGCCGGGAGCGAGTGGCTGCACCGGCCACAGCTGCTCGAGGCGGGGCTCGGTGCCCTCCTCACCTGCCTCTGCGACGCCGGCGGGCCGATGCGCCGCCGGGTGCCGGCGCTCCTCAGCTTCTCGCTGTTGGGGGCGCTCGTCATCGGCGGCGGCGGGCTGCTGCGCGCCCATGGCCTGGGATTCGCGCTGCCGGCGGCGCTGGCGGGAATTCTCTGCGCGACGCTGGTGCGCATCTACGGCCAGGCAGCGCAGCAGGTGGGCACGCTGCTCTGCGTCGTGCTGGTGCTCTCCCTCGACCGCACGCTGCCCGATCTGGCGAGCGCCGCCACGCTCGGCGGCACTTTCCTCGCCGGCGGCCTCTGGGCGACGCTGCTGACCTTGGGGCTCTGGCGCCTCCATCCCTACCTCCCGGCTCGCCGGGCGCTGGCCGGAGCCTATCGCAGCCTGGCGCTGCTGACCCAGGATCTGCGCGCGGTGATCAGGGCGGGAACCGCCGATGCGGACTGGGAGCGCCATGCCCGCGCCCACCGCCGCACCGTGCGGGAGGCGATCGAGACGGCGCGCGGTGCGGTGCTAGAGACGGTGCGAAGCCGCGGACCGGCGAGCGCCCGCGCCGCCCAGAGCGTCATCCGACTGGAGGCGGCCGACCAGCTCTTCGGCGCCCTCATCGCCTTGAGCGAGCTCCTGGAGACCGCCGGGTCCCGTGATCGCGCCATCGCGGCACGCATTCTCCGACGCCTGCGGCCCCTGCTGCGGCTGCTCGCCCGCGCCATGCTCACCGACCGCAGCGACGCCAACGAGAAAATCGGACGCACGATCGGCGCCGTCGCCGGCGACATCGAGCAGCTGCCGGCGGGATCGCCGCTGCGGGCGCCGACGGTTGCCATCCTGGAGCGGCTGCGGATCGCCCAGACGCTCTCGATCCCGGAGAACTTCGTCCCCGCGACCAGTGGGCCGTCGGCGCCGCTCTGGAGCCGCGTCCGTGATCCGCTGCTCGCCAACCTCAACTGGCAGTCGCTGGCCTTTCGCCATTCGCTTCGCGCCACTGCGGTCATGGCGCCCGCGCTGCTCTTCACCCTCGTCTGGTTCACGCCTTATGACCACTGGCTGACGATCACCATCGTCGCCACCATGCAGCCCTATTTCGGCATCACTTTCACGCGGGCGCTGGAGCGCATCGCCGGCACGCTCATCGGCGGCTTCATCGCGGCGCTCCTCAGCCTGCTCGTCACCTCGCAGCTGGCGATCGCCGGGGCGATGTTCCCGCTCGCGGTGCTGGCGCTCGCCGTCCGCGCGGTGAGCTTCGGCCTCTTCATGGCGGCGCTGACGCCGATGATCGTGCTGCTGGTGGAGCTCGGCCAGCCGGGCGTCAGCGAATGGATGATCGCCGGCGCCCGCGCGCTCTTCACCGTCGCCGGCGGCCTCGTCGCGGTCGCCGGCTGCTATCTGCTCTGGCCGAGCTGGGAGCCGAACCGGCTTGCCGACGAGATCCGCGCCGCGATCGCCGCCCACGCCCGCTACGCCGCGGCAGTCTTCGCCCTGCTGACGGAGAGCGCGGAGACCGCAGCGGTAGAGCAGGCCCGCCGCGGCGCCGGGCTTGCCTCGAACAACGCCGAGGCATCGATCTCCCGCGCATTGCTGGAGCCCGGAACCGGCGGACGCGATCGGCTGGAGGCGGCGATGGTGATCGACGCCGCGCTGCGGCGTCTGGCCGGCCGGCTTTCCGCCATGCAGCTCGAGCCGGGACTCGGCCACGAGCGTGCGCCGGACGTGTGGCGCGCCTGGCGGCGCTGGATCGTCGGCAGTTTGGAGGCGCTCGCCACCGGCGGCACGGCGCCTCCGCCGCGCCCGCCGGATGCGCCCGGCCCCGGCGCCCAGTCTCTCGCCCGCATCGCGCGGCAAATCGAGCTGATGGCGGGCACGATCGAGCGGCTGAGGCGCTGATCCCGTCCCCCGCTCAAACGGGTGGGTCGAAGCCGAAGAATTCCGCGGGATTCTCCACCAGCATCTTTCGGCGCGCCGCTTCGGCGGGGGCGATTTCGGCGATGAGGTCGACGAGCTTGCCGTCATCGGGCATCGGCCCCTCGATGTTCACGTGGGGCCAGTCGCTGCCCCAGAGCACGCGCTCGGGCGCATCGGCGGCGAGATCGCGGGCGAGGCGGACGGCATCGCCGTAAGGCGGCCCTTCGCGCGAGACGCGGTCGGCGCCGCTGAGCTTCACCCAGACCCGGCCGCCGTCCAGGAGCCGTTTCAGGGCGAGAACGGTCGGCCCCTCCAGCCCTTCACGGAGATCGGGGCGCGCCATGTGATCGATGACGACGGGCAGGTCGATGCCGGCGATGAAGTCGCGATAGTCGACGAGATCGCGCCCGGCTCCATGCAACGCCACGTGCCAGCCGAAGGGCCGTACCAGATCGAACACCGCCTGCATGGCGCCGGTGTCGGGACGACCGCCGAGATGGGCGAGGAAGTTGAAGCGGACGCCGCGGATGCCGGTGGCGTGATAGCGGCGGAGCTCCGCCGCCGTCGCGCTGGGCTTCAGGATGGCGACACCACGATACCGACCCCTGCCGGCGGCGAGCGCGTCGAGGAGCGGCCCATGATCCATGCCGTGCCCTGTCGAATGCACGATCACCGCGCGCGAAAGCCCGAGCCGCTGCTGCAGAGCGCGGAGCGCCGTCTCCGGCGTCTCGTGCGGCGTGAAGCGGCGATCCACCGGCAGCGGATGGCGCGCGAAGGGGCCGAAGACGTGGCAGTGCGAATCGCAGCTTCCCGGCGGCAGCGCGAGATGCGGCGTCGACGGATTGGGGTTGGGCGGCGGGAAACCGGGCCCGGCGCTGGGTTTCGTGGTCATGGTCTCTCCCTCAGTCGCAGCGGACGGTCATGCCGCCGTCGACGACGATCTCGGTGCCGGTGACGAAGCGCGCCTCGTCGGAGGCGAGGAAGAGCGCCGCATAGGCGGTGTCGCGACCGTCGCCGGCGAAGCCCAGGGGAATGCGGGCCTGACGCTGCTTCAGCAGCGCCTCCACGTCACCGCCAGCGCGCTGGCCAGCGAGGCGGGCCTCCACCATGGGCGTATGAAGCTGGCCCGGCACCACGGTGTTGACGCGGATCTTCTGCGGCGCGTACTGCACGGCGGTGACGCGGGAGAACTGGATGACCGCGGATTTGGACGTGGCGTAGCCGATCTGCGCGGAGCCGGTCCAGCGGATGCCGGAGACCGAGGCCGTGTTCACGATCGAGCCGCCGCCCTGCTTCGCCATGACAGGGATGACGTGGCGGCAGGTGAGGAAGACGCTCTTGAGGTTGTAGTCGATCTGCCGGTCCCAGTCCGCCTCGCTGAGCTCGGCGGCGCCACCCTTGGCGGAGCCGCCGACATTGTTGACGAGAATGTCGATGCGTCCGAAGGCCTTGACGCAAGCGGCAACCATCGCGGCAACCGCGCCGTCCTCGGTGACGTCGCAGAGATGGGGCTCGATGGCGCCGCCGGCCTCGCGCACCCGCGCCAGGGTCTCCGCCATCGGCTCGGCGGCACGGTCGACAGCGAAGATCTTGGCGCCCTCGCGGGCGAAGATCACCGCGGCGGCGCGGCCGTTGCCCCAGCCTGGTCCGACACAGCCGGCGCCGGTGATGATGGCGATCTTGTCCTGCAGGCGTCCGGTCATGCTTGCCTCCTCCAGCTTGCGCTTCGGGCCCCTTGTGCGCGGGACGGGCGATCTCGAGCCCTCCATAGCCAAAGCCCCGGCCATGGTAGGCCATGCCGGATTGACAGGGGAATTCTCCAGGCGACGCATCCGGATGGCTTCGATCAAGCGCCGTTCCGGCGCCAACCCGCCGTTCACGCAACCAATGCCCGGTGGCGCCATTCGATTCCGGAGCGACGAATCCCGTTCTCCTTTGAACGAGCGATTGCATGGACCTCAGCGCCTACCCACGGCCCGGCTGCCACCGCATCCTCGCGGTTGCGGGGATGACGCTCTGCCTGCTGATGCCCGCCGCCGCCTCGGCGGCCGCGCAGCCGCAACCGGCGCCGGCGCAACCGCCCAGCGACACCGACAACGGCACCCGGACAATGCCTCCGGCCCCGGGCGATGCTTTGCCATCCGACCCGGCCAACGGCGCCGCGCACGGGGTGGTGCATCCGCCGCCGACCGGCGACGAGGGCGGCGTGGTAACGCCGCCGCAGCCTGGCGCCGGCAACGGCGCCACGCCCGTCATCCCGCCGCCCGGCACAGAG
This sequence comes from Allostellaceae bacterium, assembly GCA_035507155.1. Lineage (GTDB taxonomy): Bacteria > Pseudomonadota > Alphaproteobacteria > ATCC43930 > CGMCC-115725 > DASZHJ01. The sequence goes on along the minus strand of DATJOK010000082.1, from coordinate 3,502 downwards.
AAGAGCCCCGACAAGGGCGTCGATCCGCGCTAGGCTCACCGGTTCTCTCATCCCCGGGAGACGATCCCATGATCCGCAAGCTGAAGTCCGGACAGTACCGCCTCTATTCGCGCAAGAAGAATCCCGCGACCGGCAAGCGGCGGAATCTCGGCACCTTCCCGACCCGCGAGGCGGCGCTGAAGCACGAACGCCAGGTGCAGTACTTCAAGCGCCACTGAGCTATTGCGGCGCCTCCGGCTTGGGCTCGGGATTGCCCTTCGGCTGCTGCTTCGCGTAGGCGCGCGAGCACGCGTTGTTGTCGCCGAGACCCTGATCGACCAGCGTCAGCACCGCCGCCGGCGGAAATACCACCGCCGCGCCCAGCCGCGCGAGCGCGACACCCGCATGGATGTCGTATTTCGGCGCCGCGAAGGTGCCATGGACGCTGATGGGCGCGCGCAGCGAGATCAGAGTGAAGTGCTTGTTGAGCGGCGTGAAGGTGAGATCGAGGCTCTCGTCGGCGAAATTGAGACTGCCGCCGCCCTGCACCACCGTGTCCCGGGTGTTTACCAGCAGCGTCTGCGCGGTGGCGACGCCATCCTTGAGAGCGAAGCGGAGGATTGCGCAGTCGATCGGCACCGGCTGGTCGCCCGAGATATAGACGCCGAGCGCCTTCAGCACGTCGAGGGGCGCCAGCACCTCCAGAAGATGGCTAACCTGGCCATTTTGCATGAAGAAGCCGGCATCTCCGCTCATGTGGCTGGCGAGCTCGTGCATCGAAGTGCCGGTGCTGTCGATCTTGGCGAACCCGCCGACGATCCCGGCGCTCTCCTTCAGCATCTTGGAGGCGCTCCCCTGCAGCAGCTCGCGGAGATCGAGATGCCGCACGTCGACCTCCGCGCTGAGACGCGGCGCCGATTTCTTGGTGAAGGGTGTGAAGTGGGACTTGATGTCGACGTCCCCATGGGCGATCTCGAAGTGCAGAGGCTGCAGCGTGAGCTCGCCGTTCTTGAGGTGGAGGCCGAGGCTGACGCGCTCGATCGGCGCGCCGGCGACGGGCGTCACCTGCGTGCCATCGAAGCTCAGATCGATGTTGATGTCCGGCAGCTTGCCCGTATCGATCGGCGTGTCGGGCAGCACCTGGCCCTTCGGCTTGACGACCGGCTGCGACCCTGACGCATGCGCCGGCTCGCCGCCGTAAAGGCCTTTGAAATCCGCCAGATCGAGGTGCCGCGAGGTGAGGTTCATCTGCACCTCCGGCACCTTCGGCCGTGTATCGGCCTCGAGTCCGCCCTCGAGATCGCTCTTGCCGACGCTGAGGGAGAGCGCTTGCAGCTTCCAGTCGCCGTCCCCGCCGCTGAGCACGCTGGTGCCGCGGAAATCGGGCAGGGCCGGAAATGGAACGCCAAGGGCGCCCGCAATCTGATCCAGTCGCCTCCCTTCCATCGAGAGGCGCAGGTTGAGTCCGTTGACGTCGAGCGGCTCGGCGACGGTACCGTCGAAAACCAGATGGGTCTCGCCGAGGAAGCCGTCGAGCTTGACCGGATAGGGCTTCTGTGGCTGCCGCAGCTGGGCGATGGGGCCGCCGCCGGCGGTGAAGCGCAGCGGCAGGTGCTGAAACGCCCCGTCCATCCTGACCGCGACCGGCCCAGCCTCGTCGGGGGCGGTAAAATCGAGGCGGGTCATCTCCAGCACCGAGGTCGCGCCGGTCGTGCCGTTGCGGTAGGTGAGTTCGCCCCGGGATACCTTGAGTTCCTGGAGAAACGGGAACTGACCGCGCTTCTTGGGCGCCGACGCGGCGGCGGCGATCTGCCAGTTCTTCTGCCCCTGCTTCGATGTCTCCAGCAGCAGCGCGGCGCCGTCGAGCGCCAGCAGCGGCAGGCGCGTCGGCCCCCACAGCAGGGTCTGCGGCACGATGTCGAGCTCGGCGCGCTTCGCCGCCAGCATGTCGGGACCGCTGCCCCAGCTCGCATTGGCGACGTGGAGATCGCTGACCACGATCCGCGTCGTGGCCCCCCAGTGGATCGCGATCCCGCTCAGCCTGATCTCTCTCCCCATCGCCGCGCTGACCGGATGCCGCAGCGCCCAGGCCACCGCCGGCGCACCGCCGAACCAGACCGCCGCCACCGCGGCGACGAGCACCGCTGCCAGCACGCCAAGGGTCCAGAAGATGATCGAGCGAAGCCGCATGGCGTGGATCGGGTTGTGGGTACCTGACGTCGGTGCAACGGCAGATCGGCATGCCGGTTCCCGCTGCCGACCCATCCGCAGCAAGGACCCTCGCGATGGCGGGTTGCCTCGGGTCGAATTCGCGTCTGGGTTTGGCGGTGCTCCCGCAGCACGGCGAGGGGAGCCGAATGGCCGCGGAACCGTTCTTTCCCTGTGGCAATCCGGCCGCGATCCGCGGCCGGACGCCTTGCGCTTTCGAAGCGAACGGACAGGGGATGCACGGAGACTTCACCGCCGCGATCGACTGGATCAGGGGCTGGCTCTCCTGGCTGCCGAACTGGCTCGCCGCCGTCATCGTGATCGCCCTCGTCTCGGCGGTCGCCCTCAGCCTGCATGGCGTCGCGCTGAGGTTCGCGCAGCGCTCTCGCTTCACCAACCAGGGGTTCCTTCGCCTGCTGCTGATGCGCAGCCGGAACCCCGTTCGTCTCGCGCTCATCCTCCTCGCGGTCGCCGCATCGGTCCCGGTCTCCGGTCTCTCGATCGCGACCCAGCAGACCCTGGTGGCGCCGCTGACGGCGGTCTTCTTCCTGCTGGTGGGCTGGAGCCTCATCGCCACGGCGGGCCTCGTGAGCGAGCTCTATCTCGGCCGCATCCAATCCGGCTTCGAGAATGTGCTCACCCGCAAGCACGTGACCCAGGTCCGCCTGCTGCGCCGAGCCGGTCAGGTGCTGATCGGGCTGGTGGCGGCGGGCGCCGCGCTGATGAGTCTTCCCGGCGTCCGGCAGTTCGGCGTCAGCCTCTTCGCCTCCGCCGGCGTCGCCGGCATCGTCGTCGGTCTGGCGGCGCGGCCGCTGCTCTCCAACCTGCTCGCGGGCATCCAGATCGCCGTCACCCAGCCGGTGAAGATCGAGGACTCCGTGGTGATCAACAACGAATGGGGCTGGGTCGAGGACATCACCAGCACCTATCTGGTGGTGCGGACCTGGGACTGGCGCCGCCTCATCGTGCCGCTGAGCTGGTTCCTCGAGCAGCCGATCCAGAACTGGACGCGCGAGAGCGCCACCATCATCGGCCAGGTGCACATCTACGTGGACTACCGCGCCTCGGTGGCGGAGCTGCGCCAGGAGCTCGAGCGGCTGGTGCGCCAGAGCCAGCTCTGGGATCAGAAGGTGGTCAATCTTCAGGTGGTGGAGGCGACCGAGAAGGCAATCCAGCTCCGCATCCTGGCGACGGCTAGCGATGCCTCGCGGGTCTGGGACCTGCGCTGCGAGCTTCGCGAGAAGATGATCGCCTTCCTGCAGGAGCGGCATCCGGACTGGCTGCCGCGCCGGCGCCTCTATCTTTCCGAGGCGCC
>DATJOK010000081.1:0-38540 GCA_035507155.1 Allostellaceae bacterium | reverse complement strand
CTAGAGCATGATCGGGTCGAGATGAATCGATAGGGGATTCCCTTGGGGCAGGAAATCTGATTCAAACTGCTGGCTGGGGTTGGAGGCCGGCCTGCATGACACGACCCTATTCGACCGATCTTCGCGAGCGCGCCGTAGCTTTGGTTGAAGGCGGCCAATCGCGGCACCAAGTGGCGAAGCTGTTCAAGGTGGGTGTCTCGAGCGTAGTCCGTTGGTGCCAGCGGCAGCGCGCGAGCGGGACATGCGCCGCTAAGCCGATGGGCGGCCGGCGTCGTCTGATCCTGCTGCCGGAGCGGGATTGGCTTCTGGCACGGCTTTCCGTGGCCCCGGATCTGACGGTGCGTGGGCTGCGGCGCGAGCTGGAAGAGCGCGGCGTCAAAGTCAGCTACGGTGCGCTGTGGGCATTCCTCGCCGCCGAAGGCCTGACGTTCAAAAAAAACTCTGTGCGCCGCCGAGCAGGAGCGGCCCGACGTCGCGCGCAAGCGCGCCCGGTGGCGACGCTATCAAGGGCGCATTGATCCCGAGCGCCTGGTCTTCGTCGATGAGACCTGGACCAAAACCAACATGACCCGCACGCACGGCCGGGCGCCGCGCGGTCAGCGTCTGATCGGCCGTGTCCCGCACGGCCGCTGGACCACGATGACATTCCTGGCCGGGCTACGCGCCGATGGCATCGTCGCGCCCTGCGTCATCGACGGCCCCATCAACGGACCCATCTTCCTCGCCTGGGTCGTCCAATTCCTCGTCCCGACATTGCGCGCCGGTGACATCGTCGTGCTCGACAATCTCGGCAGTCACAAAGGCCAACGCGTCCGCCGTGCCATCCGCGATGCCGGCGCCCACCGGCTTCTGCTGCCGCCCTACAGCCCTGACCTCAACCCGATCGAGCAGGTCTTCGCCAAGCTCAAGACACTGCTGCGCAAGGCGGACGAGCGCTCCGTCGATGCCGTCTGGAAACGCATCGGCTCACTGCTCGACCACTTCAGCCCCGCTGAATGCACCAGCTACATCAGCCATGCCGGATATGGACCAACTTGAAACGATCACGCTCTAGTACACGGTCTCCGGCACGGCGGCGGGTACGAAGTCGAGGCCGATGGCGATGCGCTCGTTGTCGCTGCGCACGACCACGAAATCGACGGTCTCGGTGCTGCTGAGATTGGCTTCCTGGTGCGGCACGAAGGGCGCGAAGTAGACGAAGTCCCCGGGGCCGATATCGGCCTTGAACTCGAGCCGCTCGCCCCAGCGGATCTCGCTGCGGCCCTTCACGACATAGATCGCGACTTCATGGCGGCCGTGGTGATGCGGGCCGGTGTTGGCGCCGGGCGGCACCGAGACGGCGCCGATCCAGGTCTCCTTGCCGCCGCTCCCAGCGAAATCGAAGGCGGTGGCGCGGCCCTTGCCGGAGCCGCGCTTCGCCTCGTCCAGCGCATCGGCGCGCGTCACCACGACGCCGTCGGTGCGCCATTTCGCGGACCCGGTGCTCATGCGGCGTCCCAGGCCGGCGACCAGCCGGGATTGACCAGGCGGCTGCCGCCGGGGAGCGTATCGAGGGCGCGGCGATCCTCGGCGTCGAGGGCGAAGTCGAAGACGGCGAAGTTCTCCCGCGCGTGCTTCTCGGTAGAGGTGCGGGGGATGGCGGCGACGCCCTGCTGCTCCAGGAGCCAGCGCAGCGCCACCTGGCTCACGCTCTTGCCGTGTCTCCTGGCGACGCGCTCGATGACCGCGTTGCCGGCGAGGCGGCCGCGGGCGAGCGGGCAATAGGCGGTGACGACGATGCCGTGCCTGCGGGCATAGTCCAGAACAGCCTTCTGCGAGAGCAGCAGGTGATATTCCACCTGGTTGCAGGCGATCTCCTGGCCCAGATGCGCCACCGCTTCTCCCATCAGCGCGACGGTGAAATTGCTGATGCCGATGGCGCGCGCCTTGCCGGCGGCCTTCACCTTGGCGAAGGCGTCGAGGGTCTCCGCCAGCGGGATCTCGCTGCTGGGCCAGTGGATCAGCAGGAGATCGACGTGGTCGGTGCGCAGCTTCTTCAGGGACTGGTCGACCGAAGGCGCGACCTTGGATCCGGCGAGGCTCGACATCCAGACCTTGGTGGTGAGGAAGATGTCGCCGCGCGGGAGCTTCGAGTCCACGATGGCGCGCCCGACTTCCGTCTCGTTCTCGTAGACCTGGGCGGTGTCGATGTGGCGATAGCCGATCTCCAGCGCCGCCCGGACCGCCTTCTCGCAGGTGCTGCCGGTGAGCTGCCAGGTGCCGAAGCCGAGCGCCGGCACCTGGGTCCCATGCATGTCCACAGAGATCATCGAATTGTTTCCTGAATGAGGGTCTCTGTCACGCCGCGCGGTCGAAGGCGGCGCCAAGCGTCGCCGCGGCGAGCGCCTCCTTGAGCCGCACGATCTCCGCCGCCGGCAGCTTCATCAGCGGCGGCCGCACCACCGCGCGCGGGATGCGGCCCAGCAGCACCAGCGCCTCCTTCATGCGGTTGTGCATGTCGAGGAAGGGCGGCGCGTAGAAGGCCTGCACCAGTGGATAGATCCGGTCGTTGACCGCCTCGGCACGGGCGAGATCCTTCGCCTGCACCGCCTCGAAGAGCGCGACCTGCAGATCGGCGATGACGCTCCCGGCGCCGGAGAGGAGGCCGCCGCAGCCCAGCACCAGCGAGCTCATCAGCCAGGCGCTGTGGGTGCTGAGCACGGTGACCGGCCGGCTCAGCGTCGCGAGGGTGCGGATGTGGCGCTCATGCAGCATGCCGTCGTTGCACCAGTCCTTGATGGCGCGGATGCTCGGCACCTCCTCGAGGAGCTGGAGCAGCGTCTCCAGGGGGTAACCGAGCCCGCCGCCCATCGGATACTGGAACAGGATGATCGGCAGATCCGAGGCGTCGGCAATGCGCTTGAAATGCGCGAGCGCCATCTCCGGCCGGAGCTGGCCGCCCATCGCCATGCTGTTCGGTGGGAAAACCAGCAGCGCCGAGGCGCCGCCGCGCGCCGCCATCGCCGCGATCCTGGCCGCCGTGAGGCTGCCGTCGGCATAGACGCCGGCGATCACCGGCAGCCGGTCGCCGATCTCGTCGAGGGTGAGGTCGAGGACCTGCGCCTGCTCCTCCAGACTGAGGGCATGCACCTCCGAGGCGTGCGCATTGGTGGTGACCGCGGTGACGCCGCGCACGCCGCCGAGATCCCGCAGGTGCTTGCGGTAGGCGGGGGCGTCGATGGCGAAAGTCTCGTCGAAGGGCAGCAGGCAGGCGGGAATGACACCCGACGGTGCGTAATCCCTAACGCGCGGCATGGGCGGTCCTCCTCAGGGGATGGGCGAGCCTACACCGGTTTCGGCGCCGCGGTCGAATGGCATGCGGGCTTTACTTCGCGGGCGGCGCGCGGCACAGAGGGGCGCAACCACGGAAGGAGAACTCCCATGAACCGACTGGACCTGGCGGGCCGCGCCGCGATCGTCACCGGCGGCGCCCGCGGCATCGGCTATGCAGTGGCCGAGCGCGCGCTCGGCTCCGGCGCCGCGGTGTCGATCTGGGACGTCGATGGCGGGCGGCTCCGGGAGGCGGCGGCGAGCCTCGGGAAGCTCGGCAAGGTGGCGACGGAGGTCGTGGAGCTCACCGACGAGCGCGCGGTCAAGGTGGCGACGGAGGCGACCCTCGCCAAGCTCGGCAAGATCGACATCCTCGTCAACAACGCCGGCATCACCGGGGGCAACGGGCCGACCTGGGAGCTCTCGCCGGAGATCTGGCGGCGGGTGATCGACGTCAATCTGGTGGCGCCCTATCTCGTCGCGCGCGCGGTGGTGCCGCAGATGCTGGCGCAGGGTTATGGGCGGATCGTCAACGTCGCCTCGGTCGCCGGCAAGGAAGGCAATCCCAACGCCTCCCACTACAGCGCCTCCAAGGCGGGGCTGATCGCGCTCACCAAGTCGCTGGGCAAGGAGCTCGCGACCCGGAACATCGTGGTCAACTGCGTGACGCCGGCCGCCGCCCGCACCGAGATCTTCGACCAGATGACCCAGCAGCACATCGACTACATGCTGTCGAAGATCCCGATGAATCGCTTCGTCAAGCCGGAGGAAGTGGCGGCGCTGATCTGCTGGCTCGCGTCGGAGGAATGCTCGTTTTCCACCGGCGCCACCTTCGACATCAGCGGCGGCCGCGCCACGTTCTGAGTTCTGGCAGGAGCGGAGCCTCGCGACTCCGCTCCGCGCCTTCATCAGGACTTATGCACGTTCCAGAAGAAAACGATCGGCGCGTTGAGGACGCCGCTGAGGGTCTTCCGGTAGGCGGTCGGAATGACGAACTGCCCGGTCGGGATGTAGGGCACGCTCTGGAAGGCCTCGGTCTGGATCTCCTCGGCGATCTTCTTCTGGGCGGCCTGGTCGGGCGCCACCATCCACTGCGTCCTCAGATCCTCGAGCTTCTGATCGGTGGGCCAGCCGAACCAGGCGTTCTGGCCGTTGGCGCGCAGCGAGGCGTTGAGCGGCGGGCTCAAGAAGTCGGGCGCCACCGAGAAGGTGAAGAAGGCGCTCCAGCCGTTCTTGTCGACGCCATCCTTGAGCGAGCGCCGGGTGATCAGCGTGCTCCAGTCCATGGTCTGCAGATCGACGTTGAGGCCGAGCTTCTTCAGCACGTCGGCGAAGACCAGCGCCTGGGGATAGAGCACCGGCTGATCGGTGGGTGCCATCACCACGATGCGCTCGCCCTTGTAGCCGGCCTCCTTGATGAGCGCCTTCGCCTTGTCGAAGTCGCGCTTGCCGGCGAGCGCGGCGTTGCCGGCGTCGCTCGCCAGCGGCGTGCCGCAGGGGAAGAAGGAATAGCAGGTGCGCCAGAACTTCTGGTTGCCCACCGCCGCCTCCATGAACTCCTTCTGGTCGACGGCGTAGAGCATCGCCTGCCGCATCTTCACATTGTTGAAGGGCGGCTGCAGCTGGTTGAAGCGCAGGATGCCGCCGGCGCCCAGCGGGTCCGGCGTCGCCACGGTCACGTCCTTGTTCTTCTGCAGGAGCGGCACCAGGTCGCCCGGCACCTGCTCCCACCAATCCTCCTCGCCGGCGCCGATGGCGTTGGCGGCGGTCTGGGTGTCGGGGATGACGTCCCATTCGACGCGGTCGACGTTCACCACCTTGCCGCCCGCGGTCCAGCTCGGCGGCTCCTTGCGCGGCACGTAGTCGGTGTTCTTGACGAAGACTGCCTTGGCGCCGGGCCGCCATTCGCTCTTCAGGAACTTGAACGGGCCGGAGCCGATCACTTCGGTGATCTGGGTATTGGGATCGGTCTTGGCGACGCGCTCGGGCATCATGAAGGCCGGGCTCGACGAGAGCTTGGCGAGTCCGTCGAGCAGCAGCGGGAAGGGCCGCTTCATCGTGATGGCGAAGGTCTTCTGGTCGATCACCTTCATCTCGCCGAGGTTCTCGGCGATCGCTTGGCCGAGGCCGTCGCGTGCCATCCAGCGCTTCAGCGAGGCGACGCAGTCGGCGGACGTCACCGGCTGGCCGTCATGCCATTTGAGCCCGTCGCGGAGCGTGAAAGTGTAGGTGAGCTTGTCGTCGCTGAGCTTCCAGCCCTCGACCATCTGCGGCTGGATCTTGAAATGGTCATCGAGACCCAGAAGCGTGTCGTAGACCATGTAGCCGTAGTTGCGCGTGATATAGGCCGTGGTCCAGATCGGATCGAGGATGCGCAGATCCGCCTGCGGAATGAATTTGAGCGTGGTCTCCGCGCTCGCCGCTGCCGGCGCGCCGAGCGCCAATGCCGCGGCGAGCGCCGCCCCGGCGGTCAATGCCCTCGCCGATAGAGTCTTCTTCACCGAACTCCTCCCATCATGCTGTATGGCGCCGCATGTCTTCACGGCGGCGTGAGCATTGCGCCATTGCCACCCGCAGGCAAGCCGCGAATGCGACCGTCCTGCGGCTCGCCGCCGCTGGACCACGCCCGCAAACCTCTTTAGACCGGGCGCATGGCCGAGCCGGTGGTGGATGCGGATGTCGCTGTCGTGGGCGCGGGGGCGGCGGGCCTCGCCGCCGCGCAACGCCTCCAGGAGAAGGGCGTCGGCGTCGTGGTGCTGGAGGCGCGCGACCGCATCGGCGGCCGTGCCCATACGGTTGCCATCGGTGACGGCTTTCCGGCCGATCTCGGCTGCGGCTGGCTCCATTCCGCCGAGCGCAATCCCTGGGTTGCGATCGCCCGCGCGCTCGGCTTCGGCATCGACGAGACGCTGCCCGGCTGGCGCGAGCGGCTCACGCGCTCAGGCTACAGCGGCGCGGAGCAGGACGACTGGATCCGCGCGCGCGAGGCATTCGATCAGCGAGTGGAGGAAGCGGCCGCGAAGCCCGATCGTCCGGCGAGCGAGCTGCTGGAGCCCGGCAACCGCTGGAACCCGCTGCTGAATGCCATCAGCACCTATGCCAACGGCGTGGAGCTGGAGCGGCTCTCCGCCCACGACTACAACAACTACGACAGCACCGACACCAACTGGCGCGTCCGGGAAGGTTATGGCGCCCTGGTGGCGCGCTACGGCGCCAGTGTCCCGGTGCGGCTCTCGACCGCGGTGACGCGGATCGACTGGGGTGGACCGTCGATCTCGCTGGAGACTGCCGTCGGCACGGTGAGAAGCCGCGTCGCGATCCTGGCGGTGCCGCCCACCATGGTGGCGTCGGAGAAGATCCGCTTCGCGCCGGCGCTGCCGCCGTCGAAGCGCGCGGCGGCGCAAGGGTTGCCGCTCGGCGTCGACAACAAGCTCTTCCTGTCGCTCGATGGCACGTGGCCGGAGATCGGCAGCAACTGGCACGTGGCGGGTTCGGTCGGGCGCCTCGCCACCGCCGCCTATCAGATGAAGCCCCTCGGCCATGCCGTCGTCGAGATGTTCGTCGGCGGCGAGCTTGGCCGCGCGCTGGAGAAAGCCGGGATCGAGGCGATGGCGGAATTCGCCCGCGACGAGCTCGCCCATCGCTTCGGCAACCGCATCCGCGGGGCGATGAAGCCCCTCCGCGCCTCGGCCTGGGCCGGCGATCCCTTCGCGTTGGGCAGCTATTCCTTCGCGCTTCCCGGCCATGCCGGCGACCGCGCGGTCTGGGCGGCGGCCCTCGACCAGCGCCTGTTCTTCGCCGGCGAGGCCTGCTCCCCGCACGATTTCTCGACGGCGCACGGCGCCTACCTCACCGGCCTCGCCGCCGCCGATCAGGTGGCAGAATGCTGGGGAAGTAGGGCCGAGGAGTAAGTTCTCAGTCGTCAGTTCTCAGTTCCCAGAAATGGCGCGGCGGGCATCTGAAAACTGACGACCGAGAACTCTGCCCTCAGCCTGATCTGCCGATCCGAGGGGTGTGTCGAAGGACGCAACCTCGCATGCGTCTACCACGAGAACGCAAGCGCGGCGGTGCAGATGTCGTCGGGGGTCTTCTGGCCGGCGAATTCCTCGGTGCGCTGGACGACGCTGAAGTCAACGCGGAAGGCGCTCGACCAGAACACCGACGCGCCCGCCTGCAGGTCGGCGACGAAGGTCTTCTTGTTGACGTTGGGGCTGGTGCGGAAGGTGTTGCCGTCGAGGAAGATGTTGTGGCCGACCGCGCGGCCCTGGGCGCCGGCGAAGAAATACCAGCCGAGCTTGCCGTCCATGTGGTCGGGATCGAAATAGTCGGTGCCGGAGAGCGCCGGCCGGATGCGGATCGGACCGTAATCCGCGTGCAGGTTTTGGCCGAAGCGGATCATCCCGCCGATGTCGCCATAGGTGAAGACGTTGCCGGCGGTGCCGCCGACCTGCGGCACCACGTCGACGCCGTCGTTGTCGCCGATCAGCGGCACGCGCCAGGAGCGCTCGTAGCTCACCATGATGCCGGGCTCGTTCTGGATCTGGCTGCTCCAGCCCTGGGCCTGCTTGACGCCGATCAGCTGATGGAAGTCGTTCTGCGTCTGCTTGCCGAGGGCCACCGGGCCGACGGCGCCCACATCGAGCTCCAGGTTCTCGAGCGAGCGCTGGTTGTTGTCCTGCATCAGGCTGGTGCCGACATAGAGCCAGCCGCCATAGGGACGGTCTTTGGGATCGGGCGGCTTCAGCTGCAGGTTCTTCGGCGTGAACAGGCTCTGCCCGAGAAAGACGGAATAGCGCCGCTCGATCGGCGCCTCCGACGCGCCGGGCTGGAAGACCGTCGGAACATTGCCGAAGAAGTCGAAGGGGCCGTTCCAGCCGCTGTCGGGCTTGAGGTCCGGGAACAAGTTCGCGGCGCGCAGGCCCTGGGTGTAGTGCTTGTCGGAGTTGAAATAGAGGGAGTCGTTCTCTTCCAAGAGCGAGAAGCGGTTGTTGTCGTCGGCCCGCGCCGGCGTCGCCGCCGTCAGCAGGCCGCCGAGTGTCGCGGCCAGCACAGCGCCGGCCGCCAGTGCCGAAAAATGCATTCGATGCCCAACCGGTTTCATCTATCGCGCCCTCGGGGACCTGTCTGCGATCGCGCGAGCATGGTCCTCGGCGGGCGCCGCATTGCGAGTGACAAACGGGGGACGCCCGATAAGGTCACACCGCCTGGGGCGACGCCGGAGGCGTGGGCCGCTCGTCGACGGTGATCTCGATCCGCTCCTTGCCCTTGCCGATGTTCTTGCGCTTGAGCTCGATGCGGCCGATCTCGCCGGTGCGGTGGAGGTGGGTCCCGCCGCAGGGGACGGGATCGAAGTCGGAGATCTGCCAGTAGCGGCGCTCCGCCGCCTCGTCGCTGTAGGCGCTGGTGATCGGCCGGTCGGCATCGACGATCGCCTGCGCCGCCTGCCTGAGGGCGGGGAAATGCGCGGCGATGTTCTCGCTCCATTCGAAATCGATCCGCGCCTTGTCGGCGGCGATATGGGCGCCGATCTTGCGGATGGGCCCCAGGCTCCGATAGGCGAGCTCCAGCACGATCTCCGCCGCGAAGTGGAGCCGCATCAGCCGGTGGCGGCGCGGCCAGTCGAGGACGACGGCAACGGGGTCGCCGGGCCTAAGGCCATGGTTGGGATCGAGCCGATAGCGGATCTCGCGTCCATCCTTCCGCGCTTCCCGCACCGGATGCCCGCCGATGCTGCCGTGGTCGCTCTCCTGGCCGCCGGAGAGCGCGTAGAGGATGGTCTCCGCCAGGGTCACCTGGTCGCCCTCGACGGACGCGACCCGGGTCTCGAGCTGCGTCCGGTAGGGGTCCTGCCAGAAGAGCTTCCGCGTCACCTCAGTCCCCGACCTCATGGGCCACCGCGTCGAGGGCATCTTCTTCCTCGATTTTGATGCGGTGATGGTCGGCGGCGAGCAGCAGATAGGCGCCCGGCACCACGAAGAGGGTGAAGAGCGTGCCGATCGAGATGCCGCTGGCGATCACCAGGCCCATGTTGAAGCGCGAGAGCGCGCCGGCGCCGCTCGCCAGAAGGAGCGGGATCACGCCCAGCACCATGGCGGCGGTGGTCATCAGGATCGGTCGGAGCCGGATCGCCGCCGCCTGCTCGATCGCCTCGCGCTTCGACTTGCCTTGGGCCTGCAGCTCGTTGGCGAACTCCACCATCAGGATGCCGTGCTTGCTGATGAGGCCCATCAGCGTCACCAGGCCCACCTGGGTGTAGATGTTGATGCTGGTGCCCGGAAAGATGCCGACGCTGATGAACAGGAGCGCGCCGGCGATCGACATCGGCACCGAGATCAGGATGATGAGCGGATCGCGGAAGCTTTCGAAGAGTGCGGCCAGCGCCAGGAAGATGATGATCATCGCCAGCGTGATGGTCACCAGGAAGCCGCCGGACTCCTGCACGAACTGCCGCATCGGGCCGCCGTAGTCGACGGTGTAGCCTTGCGGCAGCTCCTTCGCGGCGAGATCGCGCAGGAAGGCGAGCGCGTCGCTCTCGGCGACGCCGGGCGCGATCACGCCCTCGATGTTGGCGCTGTTGAGCTGCTGGAAGTGGTTGATCGACTCCGGCACCGCCTTGGTGACGATGTGCGCCACCGTCGAGATCGGCACCGCGGTGCCGTCGGCGGCCTTGATGTAGTAGTTGAGGAGCTGATCCGTGGTGAGGCGATAGCGCTGCTGCACCTGCGGGATCACCTTGTAGGACCGGCCGTCCAGGCTGAAGTAGTTGACGTAGCCGCCGCCCAGCATGGCCGACATGGCGGCGCCGACATCGCTCATTTTGAGCCCGAGCTGGGCGGTCTTGTCGCGATCAATCACCACGGTCGATTGCGGCTGATCGACCTTGAGGTCGCTGTCGAGGAAGATGAAGAGGCCGCTCTTCAGCGCGTCCTGCAGGAACTTCTGCGCCACCTCGTTGAGCTGATTGAAATCCTGTGTGGTGCCGATGATGAACTGCACGGGAAGGCCGAAGGCGCCCGGCAGCGGCGGCGGCTGGAATGCCACGATCTTGGCGCCGGCGATCTGGTTGAGCTGCTGCTGCACGATCGGCTGCAGCTGGTTCGAGGTGCGGCTGCGCTCATCCCAAGGCTTCAGCACCATGCCGGCGAGCGATTGGCCGGGGGACTCCAGCTGGAAGACGTGCTGCGTCTCCGGAAACGAGGCGAAGATCTTGTAGACCTGCTGGGCATAGAGAAGCTTCTGCTGCAGCGTCGCATCCGGCGCCGGGGTCGAGCTGGTGATGATGACGCCCTGATCCTCCTGCGGCGTGAGCTCGCTTTTCGCCGTCGTGTAGAGGAAGTAGATACTGCCGAGGATGATGGCCGCGAAGACAACGGTCACCGGCAGATAGTTGAGGCTGCCGTGCAGCCAGCGCTCGTAGCGGCGGCGCACCCGGTCGAAATTGCGGTCGATGAAGGCGATGAGCCAGTCCTGCCAGCCGTGCGCGTCCTTCGCGTGCGGCTTCAGGAGGCGCGAGCACATCATCGGCGAGAGAGTGAGCGCCACCACCGCCGAGACCGTCACCGCGCCCACCAGGGTGAAGGCGAACTCGGTGAAGAGAGCGCCGGTGAGCCCGCCCTGGAAACCGATCGGAATATAGACCGCCACCAGCACCACGGTCATGGCGATGATCGGTCCGCCGAGCTCGCGCGCCGCCAGCATCGCGGCGGGGATCGGCTTCATGCCGTCCTCGAGGTGGCGGTTGACGTTCTCCACCACGATGATGGCGTCGTCCACCACCAGGCCGATCGCCAGCACCAGGGCCAGCAGTGTCAAGAGGTTGATGGAGAAGCCGAAGGCCAGCATCATCACGAAGGTGCCGATCAGCGACAGCGGGATCGCCACTGTCGGGATGAAGACCGATCGCAGCGAGCCCAGGAAGGCGAACACCACCAGCGTCACGATGACGAGCGCCTCCAGCAGGGTGCGCACCACCTCGATGATCGAGCTGTTCACGAACTCGGTAGAATCGTAGACGATGTAGCCCTCGAGGCCCTGGGGCAGCTGCGAGACGATGTCAGGGAAGATCGCGCGCACCGCCTTGGTGACGTCGAGAAGGTTGGCGGCGGGCGCCACCTGGATGCCGATATAGACCGCCTTCTGGCCGTCGAATCCCACCTCGGATTCGTAATCGTCGGAGCCGAGCGTCACGTTGGCGACGTCCTTGAGGCGCACGATGGCACCGCCCGACTGCTTGATGACCAGGTTCCTGAACTCGTCCACCGTGTGCAGGCTGGTGGAGGCGACCAGGTTCACCTGCACCATCTGGCCCTTGGTGTTGCCGAGGCCGGAGATGTAGTCGTTCTGGCTGAGCGCCGTGCTGACATCGGCGGCGGTCAGGTTGTAGGCGGCGAGCTTCTTGGGGTCGAGCCAGGCGCGGAGCGCGAAGTTCTTGCCGCCAAGGATCTCGGCGGTCTGCACGCCCTCCACCGCCTGGAGCCGCGGCTGCACCACGCGGACCAGATAGTCGGTGATCTTGTTCGGCGGCAGCACCGTGCTCTTGAAGCCGATATACATGGCGTCGAAGGTCTGGCCGATCTTCACCGTCACCACCGGCTGCTGCGAGCCCGGCGGCAGCTGGTTCAGCACCGAGGTGATCTTGGAATTGATCTCGGTCATCGCCTTGTCGGCGTCGTAGTTGAGCCGCAGGTTTGCGGTGATCGTGCTGAGGCTGGTCTGGCTGATCGACGTCATGTAGTCGATGCCGTTCGCCTGGGCGATCGCCTGCTCCAGCGGCGTGGTGATGAAGCCCGCGACCACGTCGGGGTCGGCGCCGTAATAGGTGGTGGTGACGGTCACCACCGCGTTCTCGGTGCGGGGATACTGCAGCACCGGCAGTGAGGTCACCGCGCGGAGGCCCAGCACCAGGATCATCAGGCTCACCACCGCGGCCAGCACCGGCCGACGGATGAAGATGTCGGTGAATTTCATTCGCCCGTACTCCTGCTCCTGTCGATGCTGCCTACTGGTCCACCGGCACGGGGCTGGCGTCCGCGGTGGGCATGACGGAGTTGTTGATGGCAAGCGGCGAGCCGTTGCGCAGCTTGTTCTGGCCGGCGGTGACCACGGTATCGCCCGGCTTGATCCCGGTCAGCACCGCCACCTGGTCGCCGCGATGGCTGCCGGTGGTGACGAAGGTCTGCTTGGCCACCAGCTTCTGCTTGCCCTGCTCGGTCTTGCCCTGGTCCTCGACCAGATAGACGGTGTCGCCGTAGGGATTGTAGGCGATCGCGGTCGAGGGCAGCGTCACGTATTGCTGCGGCGCACCGGTGTCGATGTCGACGGTGGCGTACATGCCCGGCAGCAGCTTGTGATCCGGGTTCTTGATGAGCGCGCGCACCTGCACGTTGCGGGTGTTGGGATCGACCTTGGGATTGATCGCCGCGATGGTGCCGGCGAAGGTCTGGCCCGGGTAGGTATCGACCTTGACCGAGACCTTCTGCGCCGTCTTGATCTGGTCGAGCGCCTGCTGCGGCAGGAAGAAATCGACGAAGATCGGATCGAGCGCCTGCAGCGTCACGATGGTGGATCCAGCGCTCAGATACTGGCCGAGATCGACCTGGCGGATGCCCAGGTGCCCGTCGAAGGGCGCGCGGATGAACTTGTAGTCGAGGGTCGCCTGCTGCTGCGCCACCTGCGCCTCGGCGGATTTCAGGTTCTGCGCGTCGGTATCGACGATCTGCTGCGAGACCGCCTGCGCCTTCAGCTGCCGCTCGTCGCGGTCATAGGTGATTTTGGCAAGCGCCGCCGAGGCCTTCAGCGCCTGCAGCTTGGCGAGGTCGTCGGCGGAGGCGAGCTCCAGCAGCAGATCGCCCTCCTTCACGTCGGCGCCGGATTCGAAATGGATGGCGGAGACGATGCCGGAGACCTGGGAGCTGAGGTCGGCGCCGTTCATGGCGCGCAGGCTGCCCACCGCCTCCAGGCGCGGCTGCCAGTCCTGCACCGAGGCGGTGGTGGTGGAGACGGTCTGCGGCATGGTGGCGAAGGCGGCGAGCGACTCCTTGATCTTGCCGGCGACGAAAGCCTTGAAGGCGAAGACGCCGCCGAGCACCAGGCCGACGCCGAGCAGCATGATGATGAAGCGCTTGATCATGGCTTCTGATTCCTTCCCACAAACAACCGTCGCATTAGGGACAACTGCCGTCGCCGGCCCGCAGCCTCAGGGCCAGTCGATATCGAACTGCTTCGGCGGCGCCACCGTCACGTCGGTCCGGTTCCACCAGCCGCCGCCCAGCGCCTGGAACAGCGCCGCGGTGTCGGCGTAGCGGGCAGCCTGCGCCTGCACCCGGCTGACGCGCGCCTGGAGATAGGTGCGCTCGGCATCGAGCAGCGAGGTGTAGCTGATGGCGCCGAGCTGGAACTGCTTCTCCGACAGATCGAGGCTGTCGGCGGCCGCCTGCTCGGCCGCCACCTGCGCGTTGAGGGCGTCGGCGTCGGACTGCAGCGCGCGCAGCGCGTCCGCCACGTTCTGGAACGCGGTCAGCACGGTGCCGCGATACTGCGCCGCCGTCTGGTCATAGGCGGCGACCGCGGCACGCTTCTCATGCAGGAGCGTGCCGCCTCGGAAGATCGGCTGCAGCAGCCCGGCGCCGAGGCTCCAGACGCCGGTCGAGGGATTGAAGTCGACGCCGGAGCCCTCGACGCCGAAGGCGCCGGTGAGCGTGATCTGCGGCAGCATGTTGGCGGTGGCGACGCCGATCTCGGCGCTGGCCGAGTGCATCGCCGCCTCCGCGGCGCGGATATCCGGCCGCTGCTCCACCAGCTTCGAGGGCAGGCTCAGCGGCAGGTTCTGCGGCAGCTGCATGCTCGCGAGCTCGAATTTCTCGCTCGGCTCGTCGCTCGGGAAGCGTCCGGCCAGCACCGCGAGCAGGTTGCGCTGCTGGGCGAGCTGCTTCTGCAGCACCGGCAGCCCGGCCTTCGCCTGGGCCAATGTGGCCGCCTGCGCCAGCACCGCGGCCTTGGAGGCGCCGCCGAGATCGAATTGGCGCTGCAGCAGGTTGAGCTGCTGCGTCTCGGCGCTGATGATGTCCTCGGTGGCGGCGATCTGCGCGCGGAGCGAGGCTTCCTGCACCGCCGCGGTCACCACGTTGGAGGTGAGCGTCAGGTAGGTCGCCTCGAGCTGATATTCCTGCTCCTCGGCGAGCGCCTCCGCCGATTCGATCTGGCGGCGCGTGCCGCCCCAGATGTCGACCAGGTAGGAGACGCTGACCTGCGCCGTGCTGAGGGTGAAGATCGGATTGCTGCCGGCCTGGCCGAAAGAGGCGCCGGAGATCTTCTCGCGGGCGACGTTGTACTGAGCGTCAACCTGCGGGAAGAGCGGGCCGCGGGCGGCGGCTACGTTCTCCTGCGCCTGCCGGAGCGCTGCCTGCGCCGCCTGCAGGTTGGGGTTCGTCTTGAGCGCCTGGTCGATGAGCGCATTGAGCGGCGCCGAATGGAAGAGCGTCCACCACTGGCCGGGAATGTCCATGTTCTGGACGAAGTGCTGCGCCTCGCCGCCCTGGCCGGGCGAGGCGGTGGTGGGCGGCAGCGTCGCCTCCGGCGTGTAGGTCTTGGTCTCCGGCGGCGAGGGGCGCAGGAAATCGGGTCCGACGGCGCAGCCCGTCAGCAGCGCCGGGGCGGCGACACTGGCGGCGAGCGCCAAGGCCCGGAGCGCGGGCGAGGAAATGTACGGGGTCATCGGGTCTTGCCTTTCGTCGGGCGGAAGATCGCCGCGGTGTGCTCGCGGACCAGCGCCTGGATCGCCAGCACGCGATCCTCCCTGAGCGCGCAGGCGCCGAGCTCGCGCCGGGCGCCCTTGTTGCAGAAGATCACCACCTCGCCGACGATCATCAGGGTGCGCAGCAGCACTTCCTCGGACATGACCGGTTGGCCGATGAGACGCGCGATCAGCAGGCTGCAGGGCTCGAAGACGTGCCGGCGTCCGGTCTCGTGCAGCAGCTCCAGTGCCGCCGTCCGCTCGATCTCGGCGCGCGCGAACAGCATGCGCCGGCTCTCCAGGTTCTCGCCGGATGTCACCATGACGACGAAAGCGTCGAGCAGCTCGTGCAGCAGCGCGAGGAGCTCCGCGTGCGAGCAATCGGGGCGGGCGAGCGCCTGGTGGATGCGCGCGTTGATCGGCGCCATCTGCTCTTCGATCTGACGCCCGATCGAATCGATGACGGCGCGATAAAGGCCTTCCTTGCTGCCGAAGTAGTATTGGATCGCCGGCAGGTTGATGCCGGCCTGCTCGGCGAGCCCGCGGGTGCTGACGCCCTCGTAGCCGTCGGCGGCAAAGGCGGCGAGCGCGACATCGAGGATGCGTCGCCGCGTGTCCTCGCCGCGCTGGTAGGTGCCGGGCCGCTGCCGGGTCTTCGCCTCGCTCACGATCTCTTCATCCCCATGATGGCGGGTCCGTATATTGGGAAGCTTCCAAGATGTCAATCGATCGATAGGATTTTGCCGCATAGCAGGGCTGCGGCCGGCGGGAACCGATTATTCCGCTTCGATATTAATAAGTTATCGCCAGCGCCGCGGCTGTGACGGCATCCCGTGGCGGGCGGCCGCGCCGCCCGTCACCGCGACGGCGCGCCGGCAATGATGCTAGAAATGCAAAAAGACCGGAGGAAACACCCATGCTGATCGACGTCGTGACCGGGCCCAAGGCCTGGACCGGGGCTACCATCGCCCCGAATTCCTGGCTGGTGCCGATCCCGCGCCCCTGCCTCGACGAGCTCGACCGGGCGCTCGCGATGCTCCGCGCCCATCCGCTGCCGCTCTTCCTCCTGCGGCCCGAGGATTTCGAGCTCGGGGCCTGCCGCGCGCTGATGGCGGAGGTGCGCGGGAAGCTCGAGGACGGTCTCATGTTCGCCGTCCTCGACCGGCTGCCGGTGGAGGAGATGACCCAGGAGGAAGCGACCAAGCTCTACTGGCTCCTCTCCTCGCTGCTGGAGCGGCCGGTGGCGCAGAAGATCGACGGCACCATGATCTACCTGGTGCGCGACACCGGCGCCCAGATGAAGCCCGGCTCCGGCATCCGCCCGACGGTGACCAACGTCGAGCTCGTCTTCCACAACGACAATTCCTACAACGAGACGCCGCCGCACTACGTGGCGCTGCTCTGCCACAGCCAATCCAGGGAAGGCGGCACCAGCCGGGTGATGAGCTTCTACGCGGCGCACAACGAGCTGCTGGCGCGGCACGGCAACCTGCTGCCGCGGCTCTATCGGCCATTCTGGTACGACCGTCACCGCGAGTTCTTCGACGGCGAGCCCGAGACCCACGCGGCGCCGGTCTTCGACTACGACGGCGCGCGGCTCACCGCGCGGCTCGCTCTGCTGGAGATCCATGGCGGCTACGCGCTCCGCGGCGAGGCGATGGACGCCGAGGGGCAGGCGGCACTCGAGGCGATGGAGCAGGTGATGCGCACGCCCGGCCTCGCCATCGACCTGCAGTTCAAGCCAGGCCAGATCCAGTACGTCAACAACCGCACCACCGGCCACATGCGCACCGCCTTCGTCGACGGCGAGGCGCCCCACGAGAAGCGCCTGCTGACCCGCCTCTGGCTGCGCGGCGAGGGTCGGCAGAGCTATCGGGGGTGAGCGCGCTTGCGCCCTGGTTGTCCCGCCGGCGGGTCCACCTAACTCGTTCCTGAATCAATCGATTTCACGGCGCAACTCCTGACGGCGACGCCGCGTTCAAGCGCTCGTTGCCGGGCGTCGAGGGTCGGCTGCGCCTGAGCCAGTGCGCGAACGACGGCGCCGCCCGCCCCACCGATAATTGAACGTAAGAGGCGCATCGGATGACGAGGGCTTGCGCGGGGGAGGAAATCAACGCTGCGTCCGCCGCGCGCCCGCGTCCGCAGATCCCCGCGCTCACCGGCTTGCGTGGCATCGCGGCGCTGCTGGTCTCGGTCTATCACCTCGATCCGCCGGATCGCGGCAGCGCGTCCCCGGTCGTGCACTTCGTCGGCAAGGGTTATCTCTGGGTCGATCTCTTCTTCGTGCTGAGCGGCTTCGTGGTGGCGCTCAACTACGCGCATCTTTTCGAGACGGGCTGCTGGTCGCCGCGCGCCTGGGGCGACTTCCTGCTGCGTCGGCTCGCGCGGGTCTATCCGCTCTACCTTGCGGTGACTGCCGCCGGCCTCGCGCTGGCGCTCACGCCTCTCCACCTGCCGGCGGTGCCGCGCGCGAGCGGCGGCGAGATGACCGCCGCCAACCTGCTGATGGTGCAGTCCTGGGGCATCTCCCAGAGCATCAACGGTGCCGCCTGGTCGCTCAGTGCCGAGTGGGGCGCCTATCTGCTGTTTCCGGTGCTGGTGACGCTGGCGCTCTTCGCGCGGCCGGTGCTCGCCTGGGGCGCGCTGCTGACGGCGCTCGCCGCGACGGCAGCCACCGTCATCCTCACCCACCATGACGGCGCCTATCACAGCGGACCGCTCGACGCCTATGACGGCACCACGGCGGAGCCGGTGCTGCGCTGTCTCGGCGGTTTCACCCTTGGCCTGGTGCTCTGCCGCGCCGCGCGCAGCCCGCGCCTCCTCGCCTGCATCAGCCATGATGCGACCATCGCCGCCGCGGTGGTGCTGCTGGTCCTGGGCTTCGCCGAGAGCCGCCACGACCTGCTGATCTATCCGCTCTTCGCCGTCCTGGTGCTCGGCCTCTACGGCAATCGCGGGATCGTCGGCCGTTGCTTCGGCAGCCGGCCGGTCTATCGGCTGGGCGTGCTCTCCTATTCGATCTACCTCCTCCATCCCTATCTGGTGGCCCCGCGAGCCGATCTCGATGCCTGGCTGCGGACGCGGCTCTCGCCGCTCGGCGCCGACGTCGGTGCCAACGTCGCGGTCTATGGCGCGCTGTTGCTGGCCGCCACGCTCGCCTATCGGGCCATCGAGGAGCCGGGCCGACGCTGGACACAGCAGCTCGGCCGCAGGCTCCTCGGTGCGGTTGCCGGCCCCGCCTCGGCCTAGCTTCCGCCGCTGCTCGGCGCCCTTGCCGAGCGTTGCCGCCACCCCTAGAGTTGTTCCACACAAATAACGCCGCGACCGTCGCCCTCGGCGAAGCGCGGCCGCAACAGGGGGGGAACGCATGCTGACCAAGAGAGCCCTTGGCCTATCGGTGGGCGCCGCTTTCGGCGCCATCGTCGCTCTCGGCACGACCGCCGCCGATGCGGCCGACGTCAAGCACTTCACCTTCGGCTACGATCAGCCGCACACCACTGCCTATGGCTTTGCCGGTGATACCTTCGCCGCCAAGCTCAATGAATTGAGCAAGGGGACGATGATCATCGATCAGTTCCCCGGCGCGCAGCTCGGCCAGGAGCCGCAGATGCTGCAGAAGGTCCGCACCGGCGACATCGACTTCATCATCTCCTCCACCGCCAACGCCGCTACCGTCGCTCCGGAGGCCGGCGTGCTGTCGATCCACTTCATCTTCCGCGGCGAGGACCACCTCAAGAAGGCGATCACCGATCCGAAGGTGATCGCCGCCTTCCGCAAGATGATCACCGACACGGTGCAGGGCGCCCATGTGCTGACCCTCATCACGCTGGGATTGCGCGACTTCTACAGCAAGAAAGAGATCCACAACATCAACGATCTGAAGGGCCTGAAGGTCCGCGTGCAGGCGACGCCGACCGAGGACACGCTGTTCACCGCTTATGGCGCGCAGGTCGTGCACATGCCCTTCGGCGAGGTCTATACCTCGCTGCAGACCGGCGTCGTCGATGTCGCCGAGAACGGCGTCAACGTCTACGCCTCCAACAAGCACTACGAAGTGGCGCCCGTCATGTCGATGTCGGAGCACGAGGCGAACGCCAACTGCATCTGGGTCAGCGACAAGGCCTGGAACAGCTTCTCCGACGAGCAGAAGAAGTGGGTGCAGGCGGCCGCCGACGAGACCAACCGGCTGGAGCCGACCCGGGCGATCGAGCTCGAGCACGAATCGGCGGCGAAGCTGGAGAAGATGGGGGTGAAGTTCGTCAAGGACGTGGACAAGAGCGGCTTCATCAAGATCGCCGAGCCGATCCAGGACAAGATCGCGGCCCAGCTGGGGCCGCATGCGGTCGAGCTCCTGAAGCTGGTTCGCGAGGTGAAATAGCCGGTTTGGGTGCCGACCGTGCCGACTGACGCGAAGAGGCCGGTGTCAGCGCCGGCCTTTTCCGCACCTGCCGGCGGCCCCGGCGCGGGCGGAGCGGTGCGGAAGCCGGGCGGTCTCGTCCTCCAGGAGCAGCGCCATCTCAAGTGGCGCGCGCTCGATTTCCTCGAGCTCATCACCATGGTGCTGGCCGGCATCTGTCTCGGCGGCTTCACCTTGTCCGTGTTCTTCGACGTGGTGACCCGCACCATCGGCCATCCCTGGCTTTGGCTGCAGGAAGTGACCTCCACCTTCTTCGTCTACGGCATCTTCATCGGCGCCGCGGCGGCGACGCGGCGCAACGATCACCTCTATCTGGCGGCGATCGCCGAGACGATGACCGGCACGCCGCGGATGCTGCTCGAGAGTTTCGCCCGCTTCGTCGTGCTGGCCGTCGCCCTCTGCATGGTCTATTTCGGCTACATCAACTTCCTCCAGGGCTTCGGCAGCTTCCGCATGCCGTCGATGACGCCGATCGCCTCGCTCTACGCGGCGATCCCGATCTCCGGCGCCCTGATCTCGCTCTTCACCGTGGAGCAGCTCGTCAACGGCTGGCGCTACGGCTTCGAGGAGCCGGCGCTCGAGCGCCGCGAGATGCATTTCGAGTAGGGCCGGGCATGAGCAACGGCTGGATCCTGGTGCTGATGGGCGGCCTATTCCTGGGCCTCGGCTACCTCGGCGTGCCGGTCGCCTTCGCGCTCATCGCCGGCGTGCTGGCGGCGACCCTGCTGACGCCGATCAGCCTGCCCTCGATCATCGGCCAGCTCTTCAATGGCGTCGATTCCGAGGCGCTGCTGGCGGTGCCGTTCTTCCTGCTGGTGGGCGAGCTGATGACCTCGGCCAATGTGGTCGGGCGCATGATCAACCTGTCGCAGGCGCTGATCGGCCACCTCCGCGGCGGCCTCGCCCAGGTGGTGACGCTCTTCAGCATGTTCTTCTCCGGCATCTCCGGCTCCTCCTCGGCGGACGTGGCGGTGCTCTCGCGCACGCTCGCCCCCTCGATGGCGCGGGAGGGCTACGACCCCGGCTTCACCGCGGCGCTGATCGCCTCGGCCTCGACGATGGCGAACCTGATCCCGCCCAGCATCATGGCGGTGGTCTATGGCGCCACCGGCAACGTCTCGATCGGCGGCCTCTTCCTCGGCGGCGTGGTGCCGGGGGTGCTGGTCGGCATCGGGCTGATGATCTACAGCTATTTCTTCGGGCCAATGGGCTTCCTGAAGCCGCGGGCGACATTCGGTGCGCTCGCGGGCGCGGCGGCCGACGCGGCGATCCCGCTGGTGATCCCGGTCATCATCATGGGCGGTATCCTGACCGGCTGGTTCACGCCGACCGAGGCGGGCATGGTGGCGGTCGCCTATATCCTGATCGTGGCGATCCCCGCTCTGAACCGGCGCCACGTCCGCGAGCTGCCGCGCGATTTCGCCAAGGCGGGGCTCCTCTACTCGATCCCGCTCATTACCGTGGCGGCGGCCTCGGCCTTCGGCTGGATGCTGGCCTATCTGCGCGGGCCCGACCTCGTTTCCGACTGGATCACCAACGCCGCCGGCACCAGCCCCTACACCATCATGTTCCTGCTGGTGGCGGCCTTCGTCATCATCGGCGACTTCGTCGACGCCATTCCGGCGATCATCATCTTCATGCCGATCATCAACAAGCTGACCGATATCGGCGGCATCAATCCCGTGCACATGGGCGTGGTCATCATCGTGACCCTCGCCTTCGGCCTGATCACGCCGCCCTACGGCCTCGCGCTGCTGATGGCGGCGAAGTTCGTCAACGTCAGGTTCTCGGTGGCGCTCGTGCGCTCGCTGCCGCTCTACATCGTCTTCTTCGCCACCATCGCCTTCTGCATCTTCTTTCCGGAGGTGGTGCTGTGGCTGCCCAAGCACGTGCTGCCGGAATCCGTCGGCTGCTTCAAGGCGCCGGGCGGGACCGGGTACATCTGTCCAGGTTAGATGCGGGCAGTCGCGCCGCGGCGTCAGGCCCGCTCGGTGGTGGCCCGCTTCTTTTCGCCGCGGATGCGATAGAGCCACACTCCAAGGCCGACCAGCAGGGCCAGCACGTAGCAAATTCCCTGCGCCGCCTCGTCGCGAAGGCAGCTCGACTGGATGCAGAACGCGTTCGCCGCCTCTTCCCGGTAGAGACGATCCGTCAATCCCATGACGCCCTCTCCGACCAGGTTCAAGGCGCCGAACAGCACGTGGCCGAGGTAATAGGGCAGGAGAAAGACCAGCAGGAACGTCTCGCCGAATGCCTGGATCGCGGTCAGCCTCACATTGGTCTTGATCAGCTCTTCCTGCCGCTCGATGGCATCCATCGTGTTGATCTGCGCGAGCAGGCTGTTGAGCCGCCCGTAAGCGCGCTCGAAGCGGATGCCGAGGCGGTCGATCTCGTCGTAGATGCCCGACATCCGCCGGATGACGAACTCGTCATAGGGCTGGAACCCCTCGATGCGCTGGATGCGCAGCGCCGGGACCAGCTCGCGGAACTGCTGCACGTAGTAGCGGGACCGCTCGACCCGGTAGGCGAGTCCGCCCGAGCCGACGCTGTCGGAGATCTGGCTGAGCCGGGTCTGGATGGTGTTCAGGTCGCGGAAGAGCTGAGGATTGTTGTAGATGCGCGCGGCGTCGGGATCGAGCAGCTTGCGCTCGTTGATCTTGTTCACGTCGGTCTGCAGGTTGGCGAGCTTGTCGCCCACCCCCTGCAGCTTCTCGCTGAGCTCCCGCAGATTGCGGCTGCCGATCAGGGCGGCGATGCGCACCGTCCCCAAGGTGTGAATGCGATCGACGATGCGGCCGATCTGCCAGCGGTTCTCGATGCGCGTGAAGATGAAATAGAACACCGGCGACACCGAGAGATGTCCGCGCAGCGGCAGGCCGAGAGAGGAGCAGTAGATGGTGCGGCGATCCTGGAAAAGGCTCGCGGTATATTCCGGCGGCAGCGTTGGTGTGGCCTGTCCGCTGCGCGGCTCCCCGCAGCGGATGAACGGCCAGAACAGCTGAAGATCCCGGATCGCCTCCTGCTGGCCGATGGCGCCCGGCGCTTCAACGAAGATGCTGCTCCGCTCGGAGAAGGGCAGGCGGAAGGTTGAATAGGCGGGTGGCGCGCTGCCGAGGACCACGCCTCGGAAATCGATGAAGGGCTTCGCGAGATCGATTGTGAAGGGCGCGACCCGCATGCCCAAGAGCGCGTAGTCGGCGGGCTCGGCCTTGCCGGTGGCCGCGACGGTCTCGGCCGCCGCCGCCGCTGCCGGTGCCAGAATGGCGCTTTCGAACTCGCTCCAGACGCCGAGATAAAGCTGGTTATGCGCCGTGGCCAGCCGGTCACGATCCGCGTCGTCGGCCACGGCGTCGTCCCAGGACGGCCGCTTCCCCCGCTGCGCCAGCGATTGCAGGCGCTTGGTCAGGGCGCCATCAAGCGCGCGAAAGCAATCGACCATGGGGTTGCGGGAGAGGTTGGCCGGATCGGCGTCGCCCTCCGCCTGTCCGGCTCCGCGCTTCGAGAAATCGAGATGCACCGAGAGGGTGAAGTATTCGCTCCGCAGCTCGGCGCGGATGCGGGCCGTGATCTCCTGCCACTCGAAATTCAGCGACACCGTCTCATAGAAGAGCTCGCTCTCGTCGGCGAGCGCCAGCAGGTTCCGCGCGTCGACCTGGTCGATCCTGTCGAGCCTGGCCTTGTGCGCGAAGAGATAGACCTCGCCGCCGGCGATGTTGTGGCTGAAATCCTCGTCGAGCGGCGTGGCGTTGTCGGAGCGGACCGTCCTGACGATGCGGATCAGGTGCAGAAGAAAGAGATCGATGTCGTATTTCCAGCGGTCGCGCAGGGCCTGCAGATCTTCCACGGCGGATTGCCGGCCGCCCGGAAACCAGAAGCCGAGATGACGCGCGAGGGCGGGGGTGCCGACCGGCAGGCCCGGTCTGCGATGCGGACCGGCGCCGGCGACGGGAAGAATGCTGGAAGCGCTGTCTCGCTGGGCGTATCGGCGTTGCGCCACGGCCGCTGGCCTCCCCGGCTTTTCCAGCCTCGCCGAGACGGCGACGTCCTGCCGAAGATGCTGCGCCTAGTATTCCTAGATGCGGTCGGCCCGAAGTCAAGGCAGGCGGATGGCGCCGCCGGTCACCCCGTCAGTCCGCGCAGGAACTTCGTCCGTTGCGCCGCCGCCGCCAGCACGAAGGCGAAGTCGGCGCCGCCCAGAATGAAGCGGCAGCCCATGCCGATGTAGCGGCTCATGAGATCCTCGGTGTAGACGCCGCCCATGCCGGCCCATTTGCCGTGCTTCCTGGTCGCGGCGATGATGCGCTCGTAGGACGCCACCACCTTGGGATGGCCGAGCTCGCCGGGATGACCCAGCTCCATGGAGAGATCGTTGGTGCCCATCAGCAGCACGTCGATGCCGGGGACGGCGGCGATCGCCTCGGCGTTCTCCACCGCCTGGGGCGTCTCGATCATCACCACCAGCAAGGTCTCGGCGTTGAGATTGCGCGTCGCCTCGCCGAGCGGCACCGGCAGATAGTCGAGCTGCGCCATGCCGCCGGCGACCGAACGGTGGCCTTGCGGGGGATACTTGAGCCGGTCGACGATCTCGCGCGCCTCCTCGGGCGTGTCCACATGGGGCATGACGATGCCGGCGGCGCCGCCGTCCAAAAGCCGCGTCGCCAGCGTGTAGGACTTCGCCGGCACCCGCGGGATCGCTGCGATGCCGGCATCCTGTGCCGCGACGCACATCTGCGCCGCGGTATCGAGGCCGATGGTGCCGTGCTCCATGTCGACGAAGAGCCAGTCGAAGCCGCCGGTCGCCATCGCCTTGGCGATCTCGATGGTGCGCGACAGGCGGATGCCGACGCCCAGCGCGAGCTCGCCCTTCTTGAGGCGCTCGCGCG
Organism: Allostellaceae bacterium; assembly: GCA_035507155.1. Lineage (GTDB taxonomy): Bacteria > Pseudomonadota > Alphaproteobacteria > ATCC43930 > CGMCC-115725 > DASZHJ01. Next base: position 14,200 of record DATJOK010000081.1, on the reverse strand, counting down.
CCGGATTGACGAAACTCGCCATCGGAGATCCTCCCGTCGGTTGTCGAAGGTTCAGTCGCGCAGCACGGAGCCGTAGTCGTCGAGGAGCGAGCCAACGGCGGCGAGATAGCCGTCGTAGTCGCGCTTCTCCAGCGCGACCGACAGCGTCATGTAGCCGCGCCGGGCCAGGTAATACCCGCGCCCCAGCATCTCCAGGTGGAAGAGCGCGCGCTTCTCGTTCGCCGGCACCACGTCGGCCGGCCGGCGGATCGGCGCCTTCTGGAAGTGGATGTTGAGGAGCGAGCCGATCCCCGTCGCCTGCGCCGTTACCTTCTTCTCGGCGAAGAGGGCGTTGAGCCGGCCCTTGAGGTCCTCGCCGGTGGCCGTGAGCGCCTTCGCCGCCTCGGGCGTGTAGATCTCCCGGAGGCCGACGCTGCCCGCCGCCATGCTCATGACGTTGTTGTTGAAGGTGCCGGCATGGGCAAGGCTGTCGGGGCGGTTCGGATCGTAGCGCTCCATCAGGCGGCGCGCGCCGCCGAAGGCGCCGAAGCTGAAGCCGCCGCCCAGGTATTTGCCGAAAGTGGTGAGATCGGGGCGGATGCCGTGTGCCTCCTGCAGCCCGCCGGGCGAGAGGCGCGAGGTCATCACCTCGTCGAAGATCAGCACGATGCCGTGCCTGGCGGTGGCGTCGCGGAGCGACTGCAGGAACTCGCGCTCCGCGGGGATGGCGCCGCCGCCGCCCATCATCGGCTCCAAGATGACGGCAGCGAGCTCGTGCTTGTGCTTCTCGATGAGGGCGAGGGTCTTCTCGCTGTCGTTGTAGGGCGCCATCACATAGGGGAAGGGCGCGTTGATTTCCGAGGGGCCGTCGGCGAATTTGAGGACGCCGCCGTGATAGCCGCCCTGGAACGCCATCACATGGGTGCGCCCGGTGACGGCGCGCGCGGTCACCAGCGCCATCAGGTTCGATTCCGTGCCGGAATTGCAGAACCGGATGAGATCGATGGAGGGAAAGCGGCTCTTGACCAGATGGGCGAGCTCCGCCTCGTGCTCGTTGGGGCCGCCCAGCACCAGGCCGGCCTTCAGCGCCTCGCGCGCCGCCGCCATGATCTTCGGGTGCGAATGGCCGTAGAGGCCGGCGGAATATTCGCCGAGGAAGTCGGTATAGACGTGGCCGTCGATGTCGGTGAGGCGCTGGGCCTCGCCGCCATGGAGCGTCACCGGAAAGGGGCTGTAGTGCAACACGGTCCGGGTGTTGCCGCCGGGCATTGCCTCGGCGGCATGCCTGGCGCGGGCCTCGCTCTTGGGATTGGCGGCCGCGTAGCGCCGCTCCGCCTCCTTCAGCGCCTCGGCGAGATCGAAATTGACGCGTGTATCCGGCATCGCTTCCTCCTGGCCCCTCCAGCCGGCGGGAATATTGGGGCAGGGAGGAGGCGGGCGCAAGGCGCGGTGGCAGCGGACAAGTTCAGTCGTCAGGGAGGGTGGCGGTCACCACCCGAGAGCCGACGACTGATAACTGAGAACCTTCGAGCGGCTTACGCCACCTTCATCTCGCCGAGATAGGCCTGCTGCACCATCTCGTTGTGGAGCAGGCTCTCGGCGCTGCCGTGCAGCACCACCTCGCCGGTCTGCAGCACGTAGCCGTAATGGGCGATGGAGAGCGCCATGCTGGCGTTCTGCTCCACCATGAAGATGGTGGTGCCCTGCTTGTTGATGGCCTGGATGAGCTCGAAGATCTGCTCCACGTAGAGCGGCGACAGGCCCATGGAGGGCTCGTCCATGCAGAGGAGCGACGGCCGCGCCATCAGCGCGCGCGCCATCGCCACCATCTGCTGCTCGCCGCCGGAGAGCGTGCCGGCATACTGGCCGAGGCGCTCCTTGACGCGCGGGAAGAGCTCGAAGAGGCGGTCCATGTCGGCAAGGATGTCCGCCTTGTCGTCGCGGCAGAAGGCGCCCATTTCCAGGTTCTCGCGCACGGTCATGCGCGGGAAGAGGCGGCGCGCCTCCGGCACGGGGGCGATGCCGCGCCGCACGCGCTCCGCCGTCGACATGTTGTTGATCGTCTCGCCGGCATAAGTGACGGTGCCGCTCTTCGGCTTCACGATGCCGAAGATCGTCTTCATGGTGGTCGACTTGCCGCAGGCGTTGCCGCCCAGCAGGCAGACGATCTCGCCAGTCCCCACCCGGTAGTTCACGTCCTTGAGGACGTGCAGCTCGCCGTAATAGGTGTTGACGTTCTTGAACTCAAGAATTGGCGGCCGCTCTTGCGGCAGCGGTTGCTTTCCGTCCGAGATAGGCACGAAGGACTTCCTCGTTGCGTTGAATTTCTGCCGGCAGACCCTCGGCGATCTTCTCGCCGTGGTCGAGGACGATCACCTTGTCGGCGATCTCGTTCACGACGTTGAGCTTGTGCTCGATCATCAGGATGCTGACGCCGCGCTCGCGGAGCCCCCGGATCTGATCGGTGAGCTCCAGCGTCTCCGTCGGGTTCATGCCGGCGGTCGGCTCGTCGAGCAGCAGCAGCATCGGCTCGGTGACCAGCGCGCGGGCGATCTCGAGGCGCCGCCGGTTGGCGTAGGAGAGGGTGCGCGCGAGATGGCGGATCCGAGGCATCAGGCGGTTGCCGAAGATGCTCAGGATCTCCAGCGCGCGCTCCCGCGCCACCGCCTCCTCGCGCCGCACATTGGGCGTGCGCAGCACCGCGCCGATGGCGCCGGTGTGGGTGCGCGAATGCGTTCCCACCAGCGCATTCTCCATCAGTGTCATGTTGGCGAAGAGGCGCAGGTTCTGGAAGGTGCGGGCGATGCCGCGCTCGACGATGAGGTGCGGCTTGAGGCCGGTCACATCCTCGCCGGAGAGCAGCACCTTGCCGCCATCGGGCTCGGTGAGGCCGGTCACCAGGTTGAAGAAGGTGGTCTTGCCGGAGCCGTTGGGGCCGATCACCGCCACGATGCTGCCGGGCGCCATGGTGAGATCGAGGCCCTTCACCGCCTGGATGCCGCCGAAGGCCTTGGACAGGCCCTTGATCTCCAGCAGCGGCTTGTTGGGATCGATCGCCTTGTGGTGAAGCGGCTTCAGCTCGCCTTTGATGCCGCCGCGGGCGGCGTTCGCCGTCTGCTGGGCATGGGAGAGGGCGGTCACCGCGCGCCGCTCCGGAATCAGCCCCTGGCGGCGGTAGAGCATCATGATCACGAGGATGACGCCGAAGATCAGCTCGATCGACTGCACGAGGTCGATGCGCTGGAACAGGCCGATGCCGGTGAGGCTGCCGAAAGCATGCACCCATTGGGTCAGGTCCTGCAGGAACCAGGATTGCAGGAGCTGCAGGATGAGGGCGCCCACCACCACGCCGGCGACGTTGCCCATGCCGCCCAGCACGATCATCACCAGCAGCATGACCGAGACCGGGAACATGAACATCTCCGGCGTCGCCGTCTGCAGCTTCGCCACGTAGAAGGTGCCGGTCATGCCGGCGAAGCCGGCGCCCACCGCAAAGGCGAGCAGCTTCAGCTTGGTGCGATTGACGCCCATCGCCTCGGCGGCGATCTCGTCCTCGCGGATGGCGAGCCAGGCGCGGCCGACGCGGCTGTCCTTGAGGCGGACGCTGACGAAGATCAGGAGCACGATCAGCGCCAGGCCCAGGTAGTAAAACGGCGTCGAGGCGACGCCGAAGCTGCCGTACCCGGGGAGGCTCGGCGGCAGGGCGCCGTTCAGGCCCTGGGCGCCGTTGGTGAGGTAGGGCGTGTTGCGGGCGACGATCGGCACGATCTCGCCGAAGCCCAGGGTCACGATGGCGAGGTAGTCACCCTTGAGGCGGAGCGTCGGTGCGCCGAACAGCACCCCGAAGAAGGCCGCCACCACCGCCGACACCGGCAGCATCAGCCAGAACGATACCTGCATGTGGACATGGTCGATCGGCACCCCGTCGATGTGCGTGCGTGCGACCAGCCCCAGAACGCGGAACGGCTCCCAGAAGCTGCTCCACTCCGGCGTCACCTGATAGGAGGAGAAGATGCCGTAGGTGTAGGCGCCGATGGCGAAGAAGGCGGCGTAGCCCAGATCGAGGAGGCCGGCGAAGCCCACCACGATGTTGAGGCCGAGCGCCAGGATCGCGAAGGCGGTGGCATTGGCGGCGGCGTCGATGTCGCCGTCGTTGCTGTCGATGATCGGGAACAGCAGGGCGGCGACGAGCAGCACCATGAGGACGCCGCGGCGCCACTCCTCGGTGAACAGCCGCTCCCAGAACGTCCCGAGCAGGTGCCGCGACCGGCCGAAGGGGCTTGCCGTCGTCAGCGCTGCCGCATCGGGACGGGGGGGATCGAGAGGCGTCGTCATGGAGCGCTCAGGACTTGTTGGGAGCGGCGCGGCCCATCAGGCCGACCGGACGGAACACCAGCACCAGCACCAGGATCGAGAAGATGATCACATCGGTCCACCGCACGGCGATGAACTGGCCGCCGAGGGATTCGATGAGGCCGATCAGGATCCCGCCGAGCATGGCGCCGGGGATGTTGCCGATGCCGCCCAGCACGGCCGCGGTGAAGGCCTTGAGGCCGGCCGAATAGCCGATGATGAAACTCGTGTAGTTGTAGTAGAGGCCGAAGATCATGCCGGCGGCGCCGGCAAGCGCGGAGCCCAGGAAGAAGGCGACGACCACGACCCTGTCGACGTCGACGCCCATCATGCGGGCCGCTTCCTGGTCCTGGGCGGTGGCCTGCATCGCCTTGCCCATCTTGGTGTAGCGGACGAAGTAGTGGAGCGCCAGCATGAGCAGCAGCGACACGCCCCAGAGCAGCACCTCGCGCAGGCGCAGCACCGCGTCGCCGATGCCCCAGGCGATCGGCGGCATCGGGTTGGCGTAGTTCTTGCTGTCGGCGCCGGCGCCGAGCAGGATCAGATTGAAGAGGATGTAGGAAAGCCCGATGGTGGTGATCATCGGTGCGGTACCCGACACGCCCCGGAGCGGCCTGAGCGCCATGCGCTCGATGGCGACGCCGAGCACGCCGGTGGAAAGCATGGTGGCAAACAGCGCCACCAGCAGCACGCCGATCAACGGAAAGCCGTAGAGCACGTGGGTCTGGCTCTGGAACCCCATCGCCTGGAACACCCAGAGCGCGACGAAGGAGCCCACCATGAAGACGTTGAAGTGGGCGAAGTTGATCAGCTCGATGATGCCGTAGACCATCGTGAACCCGAGCGCGAGTAACGAGTACATCGCGCCCAGGCTCACGCCATTGATGATCTGCTGCAGGAGGATGTCCTGAAAGCTCATCTCTCAGGACTCCCCATCCCTATTGGACACTACCCCGAGCCCTTAGGACTGCGGCGACTCGGGGGCAACGCCGACATACACCTGATTGGCGTCGACGTCGTCGGCCGGCTTGCTGGGGTTGCGCTTGTACTCGTAGACGCTGACGACCTTGTTGAGGATGTCGCCGTTCTTGTCGAAGGCGACCGGGCCTTGCAGCGTGTCCATGTGCGTCGTCTCGATGGCGTCGCGCACGTTCGCCTTGTCCACCGGCTTCTTCTCGGCGATCACCTTCTTGATCGCGGCGATGATGACCTTGCCCGCATCATAGGAGGTGATGGCGTAGTTGTTCGGGCCCTTGCCGTACTTGGCGGTGAAGTTCTTCACGAACTCGGCCACCTTGGGGTCGCTCACCAGCTCGGGCGACGCGGTGGTGGAGTACCAGCCCTCGACCGCCGGGAAGCCGACACCGGTGAAGAAGCTCGCGCCCTGCACGCCGTCGCCGCCGGCCTTGAGCATCTTCGGCACGACGTCATAGGCCTGCTTGGCCAGCTTCACGCCCGCCTGCGCCACGCCACCGTAGTAGAGCAGGTCCGGGTTCGCCGCCTTGATCTTGGTGAGGACGGTGGTGTAGTCGGCCTCCTTCGGGTTGAGCTGGTCGCGGCCCAGCACCTTGATGCCGATCTTCTCCGCCTGCTTCTGGAATGCGTCCGCCAGGCCGACGCCGTAGGCGCCGCTGTCGTCGAGGATGTAGACCGACTTAACGTGCAGCTTGTCCTTGACGAAATTCGCCATGTTCGGACCCTGATAGGCGTCCGTCGTGACGGTGCGGAAGTAGACCGCCTTGCCCTTCGGCCGGTACTGCGCGGCATGGGCCGGGTCGGTGATGTCGGGGTTGGTGGAGGACGGCGTGATCGTGGCGAGGTCGGCCTCGCTCAGGATCGGCGACATTGCCTTGCCGTCGCCGCTCATCTGCGGACCGACGTTGGCGACCACCATCGGATCGGCGGCGAGCTTCTTGGTGTTGGTGGCGGCCTGGGCCGGATCATACTGGCCGGCGGTCGCGGTGCCGTTGTCGTAGACGAGAACCTCGAGCTTGTAGCCGGGGATCTCGTTCTTCGCATTGGCCTCGTCGAAGGCCATCATGGCGCCATTCTTGATCAGGGTCGCATCCTCGGCGTCCGCGCCGGTGAGCGGCACCGTGATCCCGACCTTGACCGTCTTTTGCGCTTGCGCGGCGCTGATGCCGGCGATGCCGACCAGGGCCGCAACTCCGATTACCGCGGCAGCCTTAACTGCGCCGCGGACGTAATTCGACTGTCCCATGGAATTGACCTCCCAAAGAGCCTGCTCCTGTCACCTCGTGGCCGCCATCTGACAGCCGCGATGTTTGTCGTTGCAAAAACTTTACCATCGGCAACGGCCCGCTGGAAAGTGCCATCAATTGAGGCAACGCCGGTGAGGACGGCGCGGAGATTCGAGGAATTCCAAAGGATGCCCGCCTCCTTCGGCCGTCGCCGCGCCGCCGCTCTCCGGATTTGCCGCCTCAAAATGAGGCCATATGCCGGGCGAAGCGGCATGGGCGGCCGGCCGCGGCATCCGCGCCCAAGCCTGATTCCTTATAAATGGCCGAACCACGTCGGGAGCCGCCGGACCGCATGCCGGCGGCCCGGTATCGAGGCAGCGCGCGAGCGATCGGCCCGGGGACGGCGATCCCGCAGGCGAGCGGGCTCGACACTGCCGCCGCTGTCGCTGGCGCGCGCGTCGCCGTCGCAAGGCGGCGCATCGCGTCGTTCTGATCGCGCGATCACTTCGCTCGATGCCGTCGCCTCATCGTTGACACGGGTGATTTGAGGCTCATTCGCGCGGAAAGCGATTGCGAAGCGGACGCTGCTTCGGCTACGAAGGAATCGCTCGTTGGGGACATCACGGGGGGACGCCGTGCGAAGAGAAAGAATTTCTTTCGCGCTCGCTGTTGTCTTTTTTCTCGCTTCCCTATCCAACGCCTTCGCAATGAATTGCGTGCAGTTCGTGCGCTCGGCGTCGGATTTCGATCTTTCCGGCAATGCCTGGAGCTGGTGGTATCACGCCGCCGGCCTCTACGAGCGCGGCTCGGCGCCGCGCGAGGGCTCGGTGCTGGTGTTCAAGCGCACCGGCAAGCTGCCCGCCGGTCACGTGGCGCTGATCTCCGGCGTGGTCGACGAGCACACGGTGCTGATCGATCACGCCAACTGGTCGAACCACGGCGGCGCCAGCGGCCATGTCGAGCTCAACGTGATCGCCATCGACTGCTCGTCGCGGCACGACTGGTCGGCGGTCTGCGTCTGGAACAAGCAGTACCACAGCTTCGGCCGGCCCTATCCCACCAGCGGCTTCATCTACCCCGAGGGCTGAGGCGCCACACGCCGCTTTGAAGCGCCGGGCCGCGCAATCCGGTTGTCAGGCTCCCGCGCCCGGCCTAGCTTCTGCGCAGGCCTGCCGGGTTCGCCTCGGCGGGCAGCGGACAGCAGGAGCAGGCCATGGCGGTGATCCCCGACAATTTCCTCGACCTTCTCACCAACAAGAAGGCCTTCGCCCATCTGGCGACGATCATGCCGGACGGCACGCCCCAGGTGACGCCGGTCTGGTTCGACTACAAGAACGGCGTCATCCGCGTGAACACCGCCAAGGGGCGGGTCAAGGCGCGCAACATGAAAGTGGGCTCGCCGGTGGCGCTCTCGATCATGGATCCCGACAACGGTTACCGCTACATCCAGGTTCGCGGCCGGGTGAAGCGCATGACCGAGGAGGGCGGCGACGCCCACATCGACTCTCTGGCCAAGAAATATCTCGGCCAGGACAAGTACCCCTACGCCAACCCCAAGGACGTGCGGCAGATCTTCGAGATCGAGCCGGCGGCGGCCAATACCATGGGCTGACCCGCGGGGCGGCGGAGCAACCGGGGGTATAGGGCGCCTCCGGCGCGATCCTCCATCGACAGCGGCGGGCGGGGCTCGCATACTCCGGCCAACAGTCGGGAAGCGCCGCCTTGCCGTCACGTCTCCTTCGCTCGCTCCTGGTCGCCGTCGCGGTCCTGATCGCGGTCGCGGGCGGCGCTCGCGCGCAGAGCATCAACTACATCCGCGACGCTGAGATCGAGAGCACGCTCCGCACCTTCTACAACCCGATCTTCAAGGCCGCCGGCCTCGATCCCAACGCCATCCACGTCTACGTCGTCAACGATCCCCAGCTCAATTCCTTCGTCGCCGGCGGCCAGAACGTCTTCATCAACACCGGCACCATCATGCGCAGCGAGACGCCGAACCAGCTGGTCGGCATCGTCGCCCACGAGACTGGCCACATCGTCGGCGGCCACCTGATCAAGGGCGAGGAGGCGATGCATGACGCCTCCATCGAGAGCATCATCGGCATGGTGGTCGGCGCCGGCGTCGCCGCCCTCGGTCATAATTCCGGCGCTGGCGGCGCCGCAGTGCTGAGCGGCGAGAGCGTTGGCTTGCGCTCCTATCTCGCCTTCTCGGTGGCGCAGGAGGGGACCGCCGATCGGGCCGCCCTTACCTTCCTTGACCGCACCCACCAGTCGGCGCGCGGGCTCCTGCAGTTCTTCGAGATCCTGCAGCAGGACGAGGTGCTGGCGGGCATCAAGGAAGTGCCTTATCTCCGGACCCATCCGCTGACCCAGGAGCGCGTCGAGGTGATGCGCAATCACGTCGAGCATTCGCCCTATTCCGACGTGCCGGATCCGCCGGAATGGATCGAGCTCCACAAGCGCATGAAGGCGAAGCTGATCGCCTTCCTGAACCCCGACGAGGCGTTCCGGAAATATCCCGACAGCGACACCTCGATCGCCGCGCGCTACGCCCGCGCGATCGCCTATTACCGCGTGCCCGAGCTCAAGAAGGCGCTCGGCCTGATCGACGGGCTGATCGCCGACGAGCCGAAGAACCCCTACTTCCACGAGCTCAAGGGCCAGATGCTGTTCGAGAACGGCCATGTGCAAGAGGCGGTCGCTCCCTATCAGGCGGCGGTGCGGCTGGCGCCCGACGTGGCCCTGCTCCGCGTCGAGCTGGCGCAGGTGGAGATCGAGACCAACGATCCCGGCCTCAATCGAGACGCGCTCACCCACCTCAGGAGCGCGATCACCTACGAGAACCGCAATCCCGACGCCTGGCGCTTCCTGGCGATCGCCTATGGCCGCGCCGGCGACATTCCCAACAGCACCCTCGCGCTCGCCGAGCAGGCGATGGCGGAAGGCGATCGCCAGATGGCGCATGAGCAGGCGGCGCGCGCGATCCGGACGCTGCCGGCCGGCTCGCCGGGGCGACTCCGCGCCGAAGATATCGAGCTCGAGACCCAGCACAAGGAATGAGCGCGCGCCGGCATCACGGGCGGGCCGCATCTTAACTCTCTTCGCATTGACAGGCCCGGGTGCAGGCGCTAATCGGGCGCGATGGCACAGCGCTCCCGCAGAGGCACGCGCAGGCATCGGCGCCATTCGGCGAGCCGCCTGTTGCGGCGGCGCGCGCTGCTGGCGGGCGGCATCGGCGCGAGCTTCGTCGCCAGCCTCGGTCTCGGCGCGCTGATCGGCCGGCTCGGGGGGGCCGGATCGGCGCCGGCGCCCGCGACGGTGGCGCTGCCGACACGCACCGCCGCTGTCTCGCGGCCGCCGCCCGCTCGCCTCATGGAAGAGGAGCCGCTCCCCGGCGACATCTACGTTCCGAAGGCGAGCGCCCGCGTGCCGCCGCCGCTGCCGCGTGCGAGCCAAGCCGAGCCACCCTGGCTCGCCAATGCGGAGCCGCTGGCGCCGGCGAGCGGGGTTCCGGTGGTGGCGATCGTGATCGACGATCTCGGCCTCGACCGCCCGCGGACGGAGCGCGCGGTGGCGTTTCCGGGTGGCGTCACCCTCGCCTTCATGACCTATGCCGAGAATCTGGCGCGCTGGGCCGCGGCGGCCCGGGCGGCGCGCCACGAGCTTCTCGTGCATGTGCCGATGCAGCCGCTTTCGCCGACCATCGATCCCGGCCCCAACGCGCTCACGATGGCGCTTTCCGAGCCGGAAATCCGCCAGCGCCTGCGCTGGGACCTCGGCCGCTTCGAGGGCTATGTGGGCGCCAACAACCACATGGGCAGCCGCTTCACCGAGAGCGCCGCGGGCATGAGCGTGGTGATGGACGAACTGAAGGCGCGTGGCCTCCTGTTCCTGGACTCCCGCACCACCGGCGCCAGCGCCTGCGCGCCGCTCGCCGCCGCCCGCGAGCTGCCCTTCGCGGCACGCAACATCTTCCTCGACAACGAGCCCACCGTGCCGGCGGTGACCCGGCAGATCGTGGCCCTCGAGGACGTGGCGCGCCGGCACGGCAGCGCGATCGGCATCGGCCACCCGCATGACGGCACGCTCGCGGCGCTTGCGGACTGGCTGCCGACCGCCGAGACCCGGGGCGTCCGGCTGGTGCCGCTCACCTCGGTGATGCGCCACGCCATCCTGCGGAGCTGATCCCATCCGTTAAGCGAATTTAATGCGCCGCGCCGGCCGGAAGGACTAAGATGCCGCCGCGACGGACGCATCGGCGGAGGGTTTGGTCATGGCTGATTTCTCTCAGGCACGACGGCAGCTGCTGCTCGGCACCGCCAAATGGGTCGCGGGCGCAGGGGCGGTGGCGGCGATGGGCGTTTCCCGCCCGGCCGAAGCCCTCCAGAGCTATGTCGCCAACCCCGGCAGCGCCGTCGGCATCCTCTACTCCGACCGCTGCGGACCCGGGAACGAGCATGCGGCGCTGGTCGCCGAGCTCGAGCGCAAGCTGCAGATCGATCCCTCGCTCTCCCCGCTCACGGCCATGTGTCCGATCTGCGGTTGCCCGGTGACGGTCACCCGTTAGCCTCCTCGTCGCGAAGTGACCCCGGTGCCGGCGGAGGACGCTTGTCCTCCCTAGCGCGCGGGCGCGTGGCCGGGAGATCGCTGCCCTGGCGCGCCATGGGTCTCGCCCTGGCCGCATCTCTGCTGTCGTCGGGACCGGCGGCCGCGCATCCCCACGTATTCATCGACTATACGGTCGACGTGCTGTTCGGCGACACCGGCGTCACCGGCGTGCGCCTCACCTGGACCTTCGACGAGATGTACAGCTCGATGCTGTTTCATGATTACACCAGCCACCCGCATGGCCCGCTCGCCGCCGCCGACATCAAGAGCCTGCAGGAGGGCGCCTTCAAGGCCACCGCCGACTATCACTACTTCGTCGACATGACGCTGAACGGCAATCCGGTGACAGTGGCCGAGGTCAAGGATTTCACCGCCCATTTCGAGCGTCATCGCATGACCTATGCGTTCACCGTGCCGGTGCCCGATCCGGCGCCCGCTGCCACCCGCAACACCCTCGAGATCGCCGCCTTCGATCACGAGTTCTACATCGACTTCGAGCTCGCCAAGAAAGCGGCGGTGACCGTGGAGCACGGCGAGAAGCTGGCGGCGGCCTGCGCGCCGAAGACCGAGCGCAAGGACACCAGCACCTTCGGGCCGATGGACGCGCTCGTCGTCGCCTGCAGCTACGGCCGGACGAGCTGAGGGAAAGACCGATGACGCATCGGTTCCGGGGCCTCCTTGCCGTCCTGCTGCTGCTCCTGGGCATGGCGCCGGCGCTCGCCGCCGATCCGCTGACCGGCCGCGCCGCACCGCAGCCGGAGCCTGGCACCGTGGTCGCTTCCGGCCTGGTGCTGCGCCTCGCCCAGGCGCAGCGGCGCCTCAACGATGCGATCGCTGCCGCCTTTCGCGAGGTGCGCGACAACGGCTCCCGCGGCGCGATCGCCATCATTCTCGGCCTCGCCTTCCTCTATGGCGTGCTGCATGCGGTCGGGCCCGGCCATGGCAAGGCGGTGGTCGCCTCCTATTTCGTCGCCAACCGCGCGCGCTGGACCAGCGGCATCGTCATGGGAAGCCTGATCTCGCTGATCCAGGGCGCGACCGCCGTCGTCCTGGTGGGTCTGCTGGCGGCGATCCTGCAATGGCGCCAGTTCGAGGTGCTGAACCGCGCCACGCTGGTGGAGTTCGTGAGCTATGCCCTGATCGCGCTTCTGGGCCTGGTCATGCTCTGGCGCGGCATCACCGGCCAGCGCTGCGCCCATCAGCCCGGCGCGGCCGGCGACCGCGATCATGATCACGACCACGCGGCGCCGCACGACCATGACGCGCTCTCGAGCAGCGGGCTGCGCAGCCGGCTGGTGATCGCCGCCGGCCTCACGCCCTGCGCCAGCGCGATCATCATCCTGCTCTTCGCGCTCGCGAATCAGGCGCTGCTGATCGGCATCGTGGCGGTGGCGGCGCTCTCGCTCGGCATGGCGATCACGGTTTCCGTCATCGGTGTCGCCAGCGTGCTCGGGCGCCGGGCGATCGTCGGTACTCTCGACCGCATCGGGCTCGAGGCGCACCGCTTCGAGCAGGGACTCTCGATCGCCGGCGCCCTCGTCGTCGTCGTCGCCTCCGGCCTGCTGATGGCCGGCGCCTGGGCGCGGCTCTAGGGACGCAACAGGCCCTCCCGACGGGGCGATCACAGGCGAGCTTCCCGGCCAAGAATGTTATGTTATGACATTTTGATGCCGGCCGCTCCGGCGCGCCTCGGTCTCGGGAGATCGTTCATGCCTCGCATCGCCGGTGCCGCGCGCCGTCGCGGGGCAGGCGGAACGGGTCACACCTTGAAGGCGCTCGCCACCTCGCGCGGGAAGAGATCCTCCGGCGCGAGCCGCCGGTGGCAGACCCCCTGCTCGTGGGCCCATTCCAGGAAGGGTTCCAGAGTGCCGCGGTTGGCGGCGACGCCATAGGGCCAGTACTCGCCCGCGAAGAGATCGCGGTATTGCCGCGCGTGCTCGAAGCTCCAGGGGATCGGGAAGCGGGACGCGGTCGCCTCGAAGGCGCGCTCGACGCTGCGGCGCTTTGCCGTCTCGAAGGCGGTCATCATGTTCATCGCCGCCCAGGGATGGGCATCGAAGACCTCTCGCTTGATGGCGATGCAGTGCATGATCGGGAAGATGCCGGTGCGCCGCCAGTAATCGCGCTCGACGGGCAGGAAATCCTCGACCAGTCGCGTCACCCTGGGATCGCCGGCCTCGAAGGCGGCGGGTGCGTGGGCGGTCATCACCGCGTCGACCTCGCCGGCGAGCAACATGGCGTTGAGGCTGGTGTCGGGGCGCCGCTCGATCTCGACGCCGGCGGGAAGCGCCAGCTTCACCTTCTCGACCCGGCCCGGCTCGTTGACGCCGGCCTGCACCCAGCGAATATCGGCCAGTGGGATGCCGTATTCATGGACGAGCAGGCCGCGGGTGTAGACCGCGGCGGTCTGCGCCCATTCCGGCAGTCCCACGCGCTTGCCGCGCAGGTCCGTGATGGTCTTGAGGCCGCCGTCGCGCCGCACATAGATCGAGGAATGCCGGAACATGCGCGAGGGGAAGACCGGCAGCGCGGTCAGCGACGTGTCGCCCTGGGAAACGAGCGACACGTATTTTCCCATCGACATCTCCGAGAGATCCCACTCCCGGTAGAGGGTGAAGCGGAAGAAGATCTCCTCGATCGGCAGCGTCAGCACCGTGAGATCGATCCCCTCCGGCTTCACGCGGCCGGATGCCAGATCGCGGACGTGATCGTACTCGCTGATGGCAAGGGTGAGCGGCAGCGGCGGCATCGGTGACTCCGGAAAGGGCAGTGGCCGTCGATTAAAGGACGGCGTCGGGCGCCAAGGCAACCAGCGACCCTCACCCTCCCAACGCTTCGCGTTAGGTCCCTCCCTCTCCCACTTCGTGGGCGCGCGGCCGCGAGCTAGTTCCCCACTTCCTCGCTGTACGCCCGCCGCACGCCCGCTTCCAGCATCTGCGCCCAGGCGCGGGCGAGCGAGCCGTCGAGGTCGATGCCGCGGCAGGCGTCCTCCACCACCACGGCGTCGAAGCCCTCGCGGCGCGCGTCGAGGGCGGAGTAGTGGACGCAGAAATCGGTGG
>DATJOK010000080.1:0-6045 GCA_035507155.1 Allostellaceae bacterium | reverse complement strand
CCGGCTCTCTGCCGCAATCCCGCCACCATCGCGGTGTCAGATCCCGGCCATGAGGGAAACCGGGGATTTCGCGCGGGGCGGATGGCGATGAGCGAGCGCCGGCCGGAAGTGCAGCACATCGGTGCCGGGCTTGCGGACGTGGTCGATCCGCTGCTGCGCCGGCTCTACGAGTACTGGGACGGCAGGCGCGCCGGCCGCGCGATGCCGGCGCGCGCCGACATCGATCCGCTCGATCTGCGCTTCATCCTGGGCCAGCTCATCCTGGTGGACGTGCTGCCGGGAGAGCCCAGGCGCTTCCGCATCCGCCTCCACGGCAGCGAGCTCGTGCTGCGCGCCGGCTACGAGCTCACCGGCAAGATGCTGGACGAGCTTCCCACCACCGAGTTCCGTCGGCTCGCCCAGCGCAGCTTCACCACCGTGGCGGAGACGCGGCAACCTTTCCACTCGATCCGCGACCGCATCCTCGACAGCAAGGCGAAGCGCTACGAGGCGCTGATGCTGCCGCTGTCGCGCGACGGCGACGGCGTCGACATGCTGCTGATCGGGCTGCGCTACGACGACATGCTGCCGTGAGACGGCGAATTGCGCTAGCCTCGGCGCCCGACCGGCGCCCCATCGGGAGTCTGCTCATGCGTGCTGCCAGCCTTGCCGCCCTCGCCGCGCTGCTGCTTCCCGCCGCGGCGCTGGCGGCGCCGATCCCGTGCTCGGACATCCCGATGGCGCAGAAGTTCATCGACACCAAGCTGAAGCCCGGCCCCAACACCCGGGCGGCGCAGCATCATCTCGACCTCGCGAAGAAGGCGAAGACCGAGTCGGAGTGCTCGGCCGAGCTCGCCGAGGTCGACAAATACGCCCGCCGCTCCGCCGCCGCCGACAAGCGCGCCAGCAAATAGGCGGATTTCCGCCCCTTTGGGGCGAGGCGGCGCGCCCCGCCTGTGCCAAATCTTGGTTCTCGCATCCCGTGCCCTGGACTCGCCACAGTCGCCGCCGACGCTGGCCGCCGTCGTTCTGCGATCTCTGGGGGTGACTGACATGAGGAAGCGAACTGGCCTCGCTTTCGCCGTCCTGGCGAGCATGGCCCTGGTGCTGTCGGGTTGCGGCAACTCGGTCGGCGACCGCGGCCTCTCCGGCGCCGGCATCGGCGCCGCCGGCGGCGCGGTGATCGGCGCCATGGTGGGGGCGCCGCTGGCGGGCGCCGCGATCGGCGCCGCTGCCGGCGCCACCGTCGGCGCGGTGACGAGCCCCTCGAGCGTCAATCTCGGCAAGCCGATCTGGCGCGAATAGCCCGGCTGGGCCGCCGCCTCAGGCCGCCGTCGAGAGCGGCTCCTCCCGGGCGATCCCCAGCAGGACCGCGCGCCGCAGCGGGCGCTCCGCATCCGCCGCGTCGAGGACCGCATCGAGGTGGCGCGGATTCCCGGCGCGCCCAGCTGAGGCATCCGGGCAATCCGCACCCGTCATACTAATCCCAAGGGAATGTTCATCATCCCTTAGGGGTTCGCTCCCTAGAGTTTTGGCGCCTCCGGGGAGCCTCTCCATGCGGAAACGTCTCATCGTGCTTTGCGTCGGCCTCGCCGTGCTCGCGGTGCTGACGGTGCCGCTCTACCACGCGCTGCCCTGGCTCGAGCTCACCTATCTCGAGGCGCGCATCGACTGGAGCTGCCCGCAGGCGACGCCGGACGAGGCCTGCCTCACGCGCATGCGCGCCATGGGCCATGTGTGGTCGAGCATGGGCGATCTCGAGCGCGCCAAGCGCTGGTACGCCGAGGCCGCCGCCCACGGCGATGCGGTGGCGATGTTCCATCTCGGCTGGGTCTACGACATCGAGGCCCGCAAGGAGATCAACGCCTTCTATCAGCAGTCGGCGGCGCAGATGCGGGTGATGGCGCCGGCGGAGGCGGCGGGCGAGATCGTGCCGCCGGTGGTGGCGGCGGCCGAGCCGATCGCCGCCAAGGTCCACGAGGCGAGCGAGTGGTATCATCGCTCGGCCAATCTCGGCTTCGCGCCGGCGATGAACAATCTGGGCCAGCTCTATTTCATGGGCCTCGACCGCAGCGAGAGCCTCGACGTCGCCTTCGAGTGGTACATGCAGGCGGCGCGCTCCGGCAATCCCGCCGGCGCCTGGAACGTGGTGCTGGCCTATCAGCGCGGCGCCGGCGTGCGGCAGAACTACCAGGAGTCCCGGCACTGGGCGGCCTGGAGCTCGGAATACACCAACGCCGCCGATCTCGCCTGGCCGACGCTGGAGCGCACCGAGGTGCAGGGCTCGTTCCTGCCGCCCAACGCCGTCGCCATGGTGCGCTCGGCGAGCGTCGCCGGCGTGACGCTCCATCTCGACCGCATGGCGCCGCCGATGGTGGCGCCGCTGCCGCGCTACAGCACCGCCAACGCCCGGGGATAGCGGAGGCTCGAGGCGCTGCCGCCGAGGCAGTAGCCCTGCGCGTCGTCGCCGCGATCGCCGCGCGGCGATCGCCCTGCCTCTCACCCCTGCTTCTCCGGCAACTTGAATCCGAGATAGGTGCCGGAGCTGATCCCCATCAGGGTCAGCAGGTTGGCGTCGAAGTCCGGCGTCGCCAGCGTCTCGTAGGCCGAGTAGAGGAAGATGATGCCGAGCGCGATCGTCCAGGCCAGCATCTGGTAGCGGTGGAAGGCGATGCCGTTGCGGTCGGTCAGGAGATCGTCGAAGAAGGTGGTGTGCACCGGCGCCGGCGGCGCCCCCGCGGCGGCGCTCTTGTTGCCGTCGATCGCCGCCGAGGACATGCCGGTGGCGGCGGAGATCCCGATCAGCACCAGGGTCTGCTGGGTGACGATGCCGTTGTAGTCGCCGGTGATCAGCCAGATCAGCAGGAAGGCGGCAAGCACCAGGAAGAACCAGAACGCCATCTGGCAGCGCGCCAGGCTGTAGGGCCGCGTCGCGCCCGCTGCCAGCACCGCCGGCTCGCTGTCGCGCACCATGTCGGTGCGGCGCGCCAGGAGGACGAACACCACGACGGCGACCGCCAGCAGGGCGACGCCGAACAGCAGCCGCAGCGGGCTGAAGATCGCCAGGATGACCGGCGCCAGCATGGGCGAGGCGACGATCCGGTGCGTCGCGTCGAGGGCGAGGCCGATGCTGACCGAGCGCTCGCCGTCGATCGGCGGGTGGCCCAGGAGATCGGCCCAGGCCGTCTTGTCGGCGGCGGCGCGGGTCAGGCGGAAGCTCACCTTGTTGGTGGCGAGGTCGATGGATTCGGGCTTCAGCCCCTGCAGCACGTGGTCGCCGAGGGAGAGCCGCAGGCTGTCGGTGTCGTATTTCTCCTGCGCCACCTTGTCGGCGAGCGCGCCCACCGTCAGCTCGACGAGATCGCCGAGCGCGATCCGGGTCGGCGAGACGTCGGTGAGGCTCATCGCGGCGGTCTCCGCCGCGGCGCTGCGGACGGGCGTCGAGAGCCCGAGCAGCAGGCATCCGAGGACGATCGTCGGCTTCAGCATCGCGGGACCCCCCAAAGGCTCGTGCACCCGCCACGGGCTCGATTGCGCCGCGTCGCGGCCGCCAGGCCCGAAAGGTCAGGTTGTGCTCCTCCGATGCAATGCTATCATGAGACGATCGCCATCGGGGAGGGGGACATGGCGGATCGCCTCAGCGCACGGCTGCTCGTCTTCGCCCTGGTGCTGGCCGCCGGCGGCTGCAGCGGCCTCGGCCAGATCCAGGCGCCGGTGGCGAAATTCGCCGAGGGCGCGCACTCCGTCGCCACCAGCGAGGTGAGCTTCCTGCGCGCCGTCGAGACGGCGGACTGCACCGGCCAGTTCTATGCCGGCGCCTTCGACTACGCGATGGGTCGCACGCAGAGCTTCGACCTGAGCGGCGCCTGCACGCCCCGGATCCTCGACGAGAAGGAGATCCAGATCCGCCAGGCGCTGACGGAGGCGGTCACGCTCTATGCCGACAAGCTGCAGGCGCTCGCCACCAACGACGACGACAAGACCCTCGACGCCAACTCGCAGGACCTCGCGACGAAGCTCAACAAGCTCGCCAGCACCGGCGGGATTCCGGTCTCCTCGGTCGGCGCCGGGGTCGAGGCGGCGGTGATCGCGATCACCGAGATGGCGCTCGACCAGCGCCGCTTCAGCGACGTGCGCAAGGCGGCGCAGGCGATGCAGCCCTCCCTCGTCACCGTGGTGACCGCGCTCGAGAGCGAGAACACCAGCTTCGCCGTCGGCATCGCCAGCGCCATGGACGGCGTCGAGGCGAAGCTGCGCCCGATCGTTGCCGGCGTCGACAAGAAGCAGACCGCCGCGCGCTTCTTCGCGCTGGTGGAGGCGCGGCGGATCATGCGCGGGGTCAATCCCTTCGGCACGCCGCCGCTGTCGCGGCCGACCGCCGCCGGCGACACCATCGATCCGCGGAACGTCGCCGCCGCGCTCAACGCGGCGCTCGACGCCGTCCTCAACGCCAACAAGGCGATCGCCAGCGCCGGCACCGGCGGCATCGTCGCCGCGGTCAGCGACCTCATCGCCCGCGCCCAGGCCGCCCAGGCGACCCAGGCGGCGCTTCTCGACTAGAAGGACACGGCGAAAGGCAGGACGCGATGCCCCAGGACCCGCAACGACAGAGCCTCGCCGACGCGGTGACCGCGCTCGACACCGCGATGCAGCAGCTGATGCAGGCGAGCCGCGCGGCGACCGACCCCGCCGTGATGACCGCCATCAGCGACGAGCACGACAAGCTCGAGACCACCCTCGATCAGCTCCTCAACGCCCAGGCGCTCGCCGACGACGCCGCCTTCGCCGCCGCCAGCGCCGCGCTGAAGCAGAAGGCCGCCGACCTCCAGGCGGAGGAAGCCACGATCAAGCAGATCATCAAGGACGTCGCGCTCGCCGCGAAGATCGTCGGCGGGCTGGCGTCGGCGGCGGCGTTCCTGCTGAAGCTCTGAGCGGAAGCGGCGCAGAGGGCGCCCGCATCGTCGACGAGGCGCGCCGATGATACTGGTCAATGCTCTCATCGAGCTTTTCGTCGCGCACTACGTCTCGGTGCTGATGGCGCTCGCCGCGCTCACGATCAGCGGCGCCGGCGCCTATTTCGGCTTCGGCAACTATCGGATCAATCGCGCCAACGCGGCGAAGGGGCCGCGGCTCAGCCTCGTCGCCTTCGGCGATGGGATCGCGAGCGACGTCTATTTCCTGCTGCCCTTCGACGGGCGGACGATCTTCGCCGTGCCGCTCCGCCTGGTCGTGCGCAACGGCGGCAGCAAGTCGGCGAAGAACGTCAACGTGCTGATGGAGATCTCCGACCACGCCTATCTGCACGATCTGCCGCGCGGCACCGACAAGGTGATGACCGCGCGCAAGATCGTGACGGTGGCGGATCAAGGCCGGAACGAGCACATCGCGCGCATCCACTATCATCTGGCCGACATCGCGCCCGGCCTTGCCATCGACCTCACCGATTTCATCTTCGCCAAGGCGCCGACCATCGTCTCGACCACGGTGGACACCACCACCCGCGACGGCGTGCCGGTGCAGGTGGCGGCGACGGTGCTGACCGCCTTTCCAGTCACCGTCACCGTCGACGGCGAGGACATCGCGCCGCTCCGGCTTCGCCTCGACATCGCCTTCCGCCAGGGCGAGATCGACCGGTTCGACGCCGCGCTCGCCGCCGAGAACGCCCTCATCGCCGAGGCCGCCCGCGGCCGGCGGGACTACGCCGAGAAGGATGCGACCTTCATCGGCTTTCCGGACTTCGCCACCAAGGTTGAGACCGCCGAGATGACGATCCGCGAGGGCGACGTGGCGGCGATGAAGGCGATCAACGTGCGCTTCACTGCGGAGGGCCTGCGCCCGCGCGCGGCGTGAAGGGGGGCTACTCGCAGACGAAGGTCGCGATGTTGGCGACAGAGTCGCGCCCGACGTTGGAGAGGCGCGCGGTCTTGCCCTGCTGGGCGCAGTGCTTCGCCGCCTTCTGCGCCGCGGCGACGATCTGATCGCCGTCATACTTGTAGCTGATGCTGAGCGGCGTCGCGTTGAAGGGCTCCGGCGAGCTGCCGCAGCCGGCGAGCAGGAGCATCGCCG
>DATJOK010000079.1:0-21750 GCA_035507155.1 Allostellaceae bacterium | reverse complement strand
CTCGACCAGATTGGGAATGAGATCGGCGCGGCGCTGGTACTGGTTCAGCACCTGGCTCCAGGCCGCCTTCACCGCCTCGTCCTGGCGCGGCACCGCGTTGACGTCGCAGCCGGCGAGACCCACCGCCAGCAAGGCGAGCGCGAGCAGCCGCGCAAGCGGACGAAATAGCGGAAATGCCATGGAAATCGGCTCCATCCCCGGTTCTGCTACCCCCCAACTAGATGGGATCTCCGGGTCCCGGCGCAAGGGACCGCCGCCCTCAGCCGGCGCGCACCACCTCGGGATCCGCCGGCTCCGCGTAGAGCCTTTCCACCAGCGCGGCGCGATGGGCAAGGCAGGCGCGCTGATTGAGATAGCCCTTGTCGGTGATCTCGCCCTTGTCGATCGAGGGCGGCTGATCCATCAGCAGGGCGCGGGCGACGCGGGTGCTGCTGCCCTGGGCCTCGGCGTTGAGGCGCTCGAGTCCCCGGCGCAACGCCGCGCGCACGGCGCTCTCGCCGATGAGCGCGCCGAGCGGCGCATCGCCCAGGCCGGGACAGAGGCCGCGGCAGCCGGCGAGGCTCGGGAAGACCAGGAGGCCGATCTCGTCGCGGTCGGCGCCGGTGATGACGCAGTCCTCGATGACGGGCGCCGCCGCGGCGATGGCGGCGACGCGGAGCGCGCCGACGCTCACCCAGTTGCCGGTGGAGAGCTTGAAATTCTCGGCGATGCGGCCGTCGAAGATCAGGCCGCGCGCCGGGTCATCGGGGTCTTCCAGGCGCATGGCGTCACCGGGACAGTAGAAGCCCTCGGCATCGAAGGCGGCGCGGGTGAGATCCGGCCGCTTCCAGTAGCCCGGCGTCACGTGCGGGCCGCGCACGCGGATCTCGAGCCGGTCGCCGCTCGGCACCAGCTTCACCTCGGTGCCGGGCGCGGGGATGCCGACATTGCCGGCGCGTGCGATCGGGTAGTGGACGGCGGTCGCCATCGGCGCCGTCTCGGTGGCGCCCCAGGCCGAGGCCATGGGTAGCTTCCGGCCGCGCTCGCGCAGCGACAGGCGCTCCAGCCGCTCCCACAGCGTCTGCGGCAGCGCCGCCGCCGCGTACATGATGAGGTCGAGCTCGCTGAAGAAATTCCGCGCGAGATCGCGGTCGCGCTCGAGATGATCGAGCAGCAGCGCATAGCCGCGCGGCACGTTGAGGGCGATGGTGGGAGCCACCTCGCGCAGGTTCGCCGCCGTGCGCTCGATCAGGCCGGGCAGCGGCTTCCCCTCGTCGATGTAGAGGGTGCCGCCGTTCCTCAGCACCAGGTTGATGTCGTGATTGCCGCCGAAAGTGTGGTTCCATGGCAGCCAGTCCACCAGCACCGGCGGCCGCGCCGTGAGGAACGGCCAGATCTGCGCCAGCGCCTCCTGGTTGGCGCACAGCATGCGATGGGTGTTGATGACGCCCTTGGGCTCGCCGGTCGATCCCGAGGTGAACAGGATCTTCGCCACTGTGTCGGGACCGATGGCGCTATAGGCGCGGTCGATGCCCGCGCCGGGCTCGGTCGCCAGCAGGTCCGCGAATTCGGTGACGCCGCGATAGCGCGGCGGGTTGGCGCCGGCGATGATCTCGATCGAGGTGAGGTCGAGCGCGCCCAGCGCCGCCCCGTAGCGCGCCCCGTCGCTGACATAGAGGAGACCCGGCGCGGTCAGGTCGGCGATGGTGCGGAGCTTGCGGAAATCCTGCGAGAGGCGCGCATAGGCGATGGAGACCGGCGCCACCGGCACGCCCGCCTGCAGCGCGCCCAGCATCATCAGCGCATGCTCGATGCTGTTCTCGGCGAGGATCAGCAGCGGCCGCTCCGGTCCGAGGCCGCGGTCGAGGAGCGCCTGGCCGATGGCGCGGGCGCCGCGCTGCGCCGCGCCATAGGTGAGGGGACGCCAGCCGCCGGTGCCGTCGCGCTCGGCGAAGGCCACGCGCGCCGGCGTCCGCACCGCCCACCGGGCCAGGTACTCGCCGAGGCAGCGCGGCGGCTCGTTGAGCGGCACCGGCGAGCGCAGCAGCAGGCCGCCTTCCGGCAGCCTCTCGCAGGCGACGCGCGGCTCCAGGAAGAAGGGGCGCGTGCCGGTCTGCGCGGCGGCGCGGTCTTCCGGCGTCATCGGTTCCTCCCCGCTCTCTTGGACGGGAGCGTGCCGCGACCTTAGCGCAAGCGGGAATCCCCGCGAAGGGACAGTTTCGTCGGGCTCTCGCCAAGCCTATGATCGCCCGGTATCAAGCCTGGGAGGATCGCCCGATGCTCGAGACCACGATTGCCGGCAGCCTGCCGAAGCCCGCCTGGCTCGCGACGCCGAAGGTGCTGTGGGCACCCTGGGCGCAGGAAGGCGCCGCTCTCGACGAGGCGAAGCGCGATGCCACGCTGCTGGCGCTCAAGCTGCAGGAGGATGCCGGCATCGACATCGTCGGCGACGGCGAGCAGTCGCGCCAGCACTTCGTGCATGGCTTCCTGGCGGAGATCGACGGCATCGATTTCGCCAAGAAGGTCAAGATGGGGATCCGCAACAACCGCTACGACGCGCAGGTGCCCACGGTGACCGCCGCGCTGAAGCGCCGCCGCTCCGTCCATGGCACCGAGGCGCGGCTCGCCCGCGCGCATACCGGCCGGCGGCTCAAATTCACCCTGCCGGGACCGATGACCATCGTCGACACCATCGCCGACGGCTATTACGGCGACCGCGTCAAGATGGCGATGGCCTTCGCCGACCTCCTCAACGAGGAGGCGCGCGAGCTGGCGGCGATCGGCGTCGACGTGATCCAGTTCGACGAGCCCGCCTTCAACGTCTACATGAAGGAGGTGACCGGCTGGGGCATCGAGGCGCTCCACCGCGCGATCGACGGCGTCGGCGCCAAGACCGCCGTCCACATCTGCTACGGCTACGGCATCAAGGCCAACATCGACTGGAAAGAGAGCCTGGGCGCCGAGTGGCGGCAGTACGAGGAGATCTTCCCGGCGCTCGCCAAGAGCCGCATCGACCAGGTGTCGCTGGAATGCATCCACTCCAGGGTGCCGATCGAGCTGCTGCGGCTCCTCGACGGCAAGGACGTGCTGCTGGGCGCGATCGACGTGGCGAGCGACACCATCGAGAGCCCGGAGGAGGTGGCGGCGGTGATCCGCTCGGCGATGCGCTACGTGGCGCCCGAGCGCATCCATCCCTGCACCAACTGCGGCATGGCGCCGATGGACCGCCGTGTCGCGCAGGGCAAGCTCGAGGCGCTGGCCCAGGGCGCCGCCATCGTGCGCCACGAGCTCAGCTACCGGAGCTAGGCGGCGCGGCTCACCGTCCGCGCGACGAGCTCGCCGAGCCGCGCGATGCCGGTCTCGATCGCCTGCTCGCTGGAGAGCGAGAAGGAGAGGCGCATCGTGTTGGCGCGCGCGTTCTCGCCGAAGAAGGCCTTGCCCGGCACGAAGGCGACCCGCGCCTCGCGCACCGCCCGCGCCAGGAGCTCGGCGCCGTCCATGCCGTCGGGGAGGCTCACCCAGACGAAGAGGCCGCCCTCGGGCTTCGTCCAGTGGCAGTCGGCGGGCATGTGGCGCTGGAGCGCCGCCAGCATGGCGTCGCGGCGGCGGCGATAGGCGGCGCGGAGATCGGGGAGCCGCGGCCCGTAGACCGCGGTCGCGACGCGATGCATCGCCATCTGGTTGAGCGTGGCGCTGTGCAGGTCCGACGCCTGCTTCACCAGCACCAGCTTCTGGATCAGCGGTGCCGCCGCGCAGATCCAGCCGATGCGGAGCGCCGGCGCCAGCGTCTTGGAGAAGGTGCCGCAGTAGATGGTGCGGGTGCGGTCGATGTGGCCGGCGCGCGCCACGTCGAGGGCGAGCACCGGCGGCACGTCCTCGCCCTCGTAGCGGAGCTCGCGATAGGCGCTGTCCTCGATGACCGGCACGTCGAGCGCCGCCGCCAGATCGAGGAGGTTGAGCCGCGCCTGGCGCGACAGCGTCTCGCCGCTGGGGTTGGCGAAGTCGGGCACCACATAGGCGAACTTCACCTTGCCGCCGCGCTCCGCCGCCGTCCTGGCGTAAGACTCCGGCGTGCGGTTGCCGCCCTCCGGCGTCAGCGTGTCGTAACAGGGCTCGTAGGCGTTGAAGGCCTGGAGCGCGCCGAGATATGTGGGCGCCGTCACCAGCGCGGTGTCATGCGGACCGAGGAAGAGGCGGCCGAGGAATTCGAGGCCCTGCTGCGAGCCCGAGGTGATGACGATGTTGTCGATGCCGCAGGGCACGCCCTGGCGCGCCATGTGGCCGGATATCCACTCGCGGAGCGGCGCGTAGCCCTCGCTCACGGAATATTGCAGCGCCTGCGGCGCCAGCGCGGGATCGGCGAGGATCGCCTGATAGGCTTCCGCCATGGCGGCGGCCGGGAAGAGCTCGGGGTTCGGGATGCCGCCGGCGAAGGAGATGATGTCGGGCTGATCCAAGAGCTTCAGCAGCTCGCGGATCTCCGAGGCGCCCATCCGTGCCGCGCGGCCCGCGAAGGCCGCGGACCAATCAAGTCCCGTGGTCATTTCCATATCCGACGCAATGGTGGTTTAGGCCAGTGAAGGGCAAACCGGCACAAATGTCAACAATGCTGACCTATTTGTAATTTTCTTACGCACTTCGACAAAATAAAGGTGCTGGCATCCGTCTCAGTGATTCGACAGGGACTCGTTAACGGATGACATGGCCTTCTCCTACTGTAGTGAAGGCACCGGATCCGCCGGTCTCACTGGCTCTCCCTGACGGTGATAGTCGATGTCGGCTATCGGCACATCAAAACGGCCATTGATCGCGGCGCTGATCGCGCCGGGCGCCCCGGTGCTGATGGTAGTAGGTACGCAATTTCTCGGTGTCGCTCGCACCGACCTGAGAGATGGCAGCAATGTATTCTTTTTGCTCATCGTGCTGGCCGGACTGTACGCGTGCTCGATAGTGGTAGGTGCGCCCGCATATCTGTTCGTTCGGCGGCTGCGCTTGACTGAGTGGTACGCTTACTCGGCCGTTTCCTTTGTTGCCGGTGCTCTGGCTTTGCCGCTAGGCCTCATCGCTGACCTCGCGTGGATTTTTCTGAGCGCGGGCGCTGGTGATTCTTTTAGGGCCGCCAGTATCTATGCGACTCTGAATGGGAAAATTGGAGCCGGGTGCTTTTTGGGCGGACTGATATTCATCCCGATCGGCCTGCTTTTCTGGTTTATCGAGAGGCCAGATCGATCATCTAAGTGACAGCCTGCGGATTTAGTTGAGATTAGAACGCCCAGATATCTGACCAAGGAGAAAGCGAATGAGCGCCTCTCTTTGGTGGATAGTGGGAATTTTCTTTCAAACCCCCACATAGGCCTGCCGCACGCCGTCATCTGCCAGCAGCGCGGCGCCGGTGCCTGACAGCACGATGCGGCCGGTCTCCAGCACATAGCCGCGATCGGCGAGCGCCAGGGACTGTGCCACGTTCTGCTCGACAAGCACGATGGTGAGACCCTCGGCGTTGAGACGGCGGATGATCCGGAACATCTCCTCGACCACCACCGGCGCCAAGCCGAGGGACGGCTCGTCGAAGAGGACGAGGCGCGGCGCCCCCATCAGGCAGCGGCCGATCGCCAGCATCTGCTGCTCGCCGCCGGAGAGCGTGCCGGCGCTCTGCCGCCGCCGCTCGGCGAGACGCGGGAAGAGCATCATCACCCGCTCCATCGCCGCCCTGGCGCCGGCGCGGGCGCGCGGAATGACGGCGCCCATCTCCAGGTTCTCGACGACCGTCATGCTGGGGAAGATCTGGCGGCCCTCCGGCACTTGGCCGATGCCGAGATCGCAGATGCGATGCGCGGGCTCGCCCGCGATCTCGCGCCCGTCGAAGGCGATGGCGCCGGCACGCGGCTTCAGCATGCCGGCGACGGCGCGGATCAGCGAGGTCTTGCCGGCGCCGTTCGAGCCCACGATGGCGACGATCTCGCCGGCCTTGACCTCCAGGGAGACGCGGTCCAGCGCCTGGGCGTCGCCGTAGAAGAGGTCGAGGTCGCGGATCGCCAGCATCAGGCCGCTCCGGCAGTGCCGAGATAGGATTCGAGCACGCGGGGATCGCGCGCGACATCCGCCGGCGCGCCCTCGGCGATCTTCTGCCCGTAGTTCAGCACCACCACGTGGTCGGAGAGCGCCATCACCGCGCGCATAACGTGCTCGGTGAGGAGGATGGTGAGGCCGGTCTCGCGCACGAGGGCGCGGAAGGTCGCGACCATGGTGTCGATCTCGGTGGGCCGGAGCCCCGCCATCACCTCGTCCAGCAGCAGCAGCCTCGGCTGCGTCGCCAGCGCGCGGGCGGTCTCCAGCCGCTTGCGCTCGGGGAGCGTGAGGCCCGCGGCCGGCAGCCGCGCCTTCTCGGCAAGACCGAGCCGCGCCAGCACGGCACGCGCCGTCTCGCGCGCCGCCGCCATGCCGGCGCTGCGCTTCAGCGCGCCGACCAGCACGTTCTCCTCCACCGTCAGCGCGCCGAACGGCTTCACGATCTGGAAGGTGCGGCCGATGCCGGCGTCGCAGACCGCGTGCGGCCGGAGGCCGGTGATGTCGCGGCCTTGGAGGCGCACGCGGCCGCGGTCTGGACGATGGACGCCGGCGATCAGGTTGAAGGTGGTGGTCTTGCCGGCGCCGTTGGGACCGATGAGCGCCACGATGCTTCCCGCCGGCACCGCGAAGCTGACGCCATCCACCGCCTGCAAGCCCCGGAAGCGCTTGCTGACACCGTCCACCTCGAGGAGCGGCGCGCTCACGGCTTGTCCTCCCCGAGACGCAGCCGGCGCGCGAGCCACGGCCAGATGCCGCCGGGCTGCAGCGCCACGATCAGCAGCAGCACGGCGCCGTAGCACCATTGCTTGATGCCGTCCAAATGCAGGTCCGCGGTGAGGCTGGTCATCGTCTCGCCGAGCGCCGTCAGCGCGAAGGCGCCGACGAGCGGGCCGAACAAGGTGCCGAGCCCGCCGACGATCGGCGCCGACATCAGCTCGACGGAGCTGCCGATGGCGAAGACGGTGCTGGGATAGAGGTTGTTGTAGTAGAAGGCCTCGACGGTGCCGGCGACCGCGGTCATCGCCGCCGAGAGGGCGACCGCCGCGAGCTTGTAGCGGAAGCTGTCGATGCCGAGCGCCTCGGCGGCATCGGGATCCTCGCGGATCGCCTGCCAGTAATAGCCGATGCGGCTCCTGACGAGGGCGCGGGAGAGCAGCAGCGCCGCCGCCACCAGCGCCAGCATCAGGTAATAGAACATGGCGGGCGAGCCGCGCAGGTTGACGAGGTCGTTGGATGCCAGGCTCTTCACCGGCAGGAACAGACCGCCGGACCCGCCGATCCAGCCGATGTGATCGAAGAGGATGCGGGTGAACTCGGCAAAGGCGATGGTGAGAAGCGCGAAATAGACGCCGGTGACGCCGAAGCGGAAGCTGAGCGCGCCGATGCAGCTGCCGGCGAGCGCCGCCACCAGCATGCCGGCGATGACGCCGAGCCAGGGCGAGATGCCGTAGTGCACGAAGAGTGCCGCCGCGGCATAGGCGCCGAGCCCGACATAGAGCGCGTGGCCGATCGACAGGAGTCCCGCATAGCCCATCATGATGTTCCAGGCCTGGCCCAGATAGGCCGCGAACAGCACCAGCACCATGACGGAGACGAGATAGGGGCCGGCGACAAGCGGGAAGACCAGCAGCGCTGTGGCGAGGATCGCGAGCGCCGCGGCGCCGCGCCGCGAGAGGCCGGCGAGCGTCATGCGCGCCGGCCCAGCAGCCCCTGCGGCCGCACCAGCAGCACCAGGATCAGGAGGCCGAAGCTGAACAGGCTCTTCAGCGAGGGATCGAAGAAGAAGCCCGCCATCGCCTCGGAGACGCCCACCAGCAGGCCGCCCAGGAGCGCGCCCGCCATGCTGCCGAGCCCGCCCAGGATCACGATGATGAAGGCGAGGAGCGTGTAGTCGGTGGCGAGGTAGGGCTGGACGTCCACCAGCAGCAGCATCAGGCAGCCGGCGGCGCCGACGCAGGCGGCGCCGATGCCGAAGGTGACGGCGTAGAGCCGCTTGACGTCGAGGCCGACCGCCTCGGCGCCGAGCTGGTTGTCGGCGCAGGCGCGGATCGCCTTGCCGGTGCGCGCGAAGCGGAAGAAGGCCCAGAGCGCGGCGACGCCGACGACGGCGCCCGCCGCCGCCAGCACCCGCACCTTGTCGAGCAGCAGCCCGGCCACCTCGTAGCTATCGAAGGCGTAGTCGAGCTGCACGTTCCGCGCATCGGGGCCGAAGATCATCAGGGTGCTGCTGGTGAGGAGGATGCTGATCGCCAGCAGCAGCAGGAACTGGTTGTAGTCCGGCCGCGTGATGAAGCGGTTGATGAGCAGACGCTGCAGCGCGTAGCCCGCGGCGAAGAGCAGCACCGCCACCAGCGGCGTCGCCAGCAGCGGATCGATTCCCAAGCGCTGGTGCAGCACGATCGCCGCATACATCGCCGCCACCATCATCTCGCCATGGGCGAAATTGACGACGCGAATGACGCCGAAGATCACCGAGAGGCCGAGCGCCATCAGCCCATAGACCGCGCCGGTCAGGAGGCCGGCGAGGAGGATGTTGAGCTCGATCATCGGGGGTCGCGCGTCCTTCGACGCGCTCGCTCCGCTCCCTTGCTCAGGATGAGGACCACGGGTGATGGCACAAAGAACCGCCTCATCCTGAGCAAGCGCAGCGCGTCGAAGGACGCACGGTGCCGATCCCGGAGGACCTACGCCCGCTGCGCCCAGCCCGGCATCGGGAAGACCGGCTTTGCCGCCGCGTTCGCCGCCGGCAGCACCACGGTGGGCTTGCCCTCGAGGTTCTGCACCGCGGCGGAGCGGAGGTCGACGTTCTGGCCCTTGGCGTCGAACTTGATCGCGCCGCCGATCATCAGGCGGTTGGTGATGTCGGTCGCCTTCAGCGCCTCCACCAGCGCCTGTGGCTTGGTCGAGCCCGCGCGTTTGGCGGCGTCGGCGCAGACCAGGATCCCCTCGAAGGAGAAGCCGATGTTGAGGTCGAAGGTCTGGTCCGGATAGGCCTTGGTGAAGGCGGCCTCCACCGTCTTGACCATCGGCTGCTTGGGGTCGAACCACGGCACGTTGGAGATGCAGTAGTTGGCGTATTTGCCGAGCGCGGCGCCGAACTGCCGCTCGTACATGCCGGGGCTCCCCGGCGAGATGATGCCCATGGGCTCGTATTTCTGCTTCACCATCTCGCGCACCATCAGGATCGCGTCGGTGTTGCGGGTGATCACCATGTGGAGGTCGGCCTTCGCCGCCTTCGCCTTCGCCACCTCGATGGAGAGGTCGCGCGCCTGCGGATCGTAGGGGATGGTCTCGACGATCTTGAACGGCAGGAGCTTCGGCGCCTGCGCGATCACCGCCTTCTCCATCGACATGCCGAAAGTGTCGTTGGCATGCATCAGCACCGCGGTCTTCGGCGTGACGCCGGTCGCCTCGAAGAGCTCGTTGAAGAGGCCGAGGCCGCTCGTCCCCAGCATCGGGCTGGTGGGGAAATTGCGGAAGGTATACTTGAAGCCCTGCTCGGTGATCTGCGGATCCGCCCCGATGTTGATGACGAAGGGGATGCCCTGCTGCTCGCAGACCTGGGCGATCGCCAGCGTGCCGCCGGACTCGAAGGCGCCGACGAGGATCTCGGCGCCGTCGCGGATCAGCTTCTCCGCTTGGGTGCGCGCCACGTCCGCCTTCGACTCGGTGTCGGCGTTCATCAGCTCGACCGAGTAGCCCATCTCCTTGAGGACGGGGACGGCGAGGTCGCAGCCGCGTTGGCATTGCTGGCCGATCTGCGCGAGATAGCCCGAGCGCGGCAGCAGCACGCCGATCTTGAGCGGCGCGGCCGCTG
Organism: Allostellaceae bacterium; assembly: GCA_035507155.1. GTDB lineage: Bacteria > Pseudomonadota > Alphaproteobacteria > ATCC43930 > CGMCC-115725 > DASZHJ01. The sequence continues at coordinate 11,885 of DATJOK010000079.1, read as the reverse complement.
CCCGCGCGCGACCGATCGGCCCGGCGGCGGCGAGGGTTCCGAGCGCGGCGGCGCCGGCGGCGAAGCGGCGCCGGCTCAAGCGGATGGTCATCAGGCGGTTCTCCCGGATGCGATCGCCGCACCATAACGCAAGCCCGCCGCCGATCAACCGCGTCGCTGCCGCGGCCACCCCCGGCGTCGCGTCTCTCTGAGCGGTCCGTCCGGGGTTGCCTTCGGCGGGTCCCTCTCTCAGACTGCCGCCGTCGCAGCAGACGGACGGAGTCGATGAGCCGGCAAGACCTTTTCCCGCCGATCGAGCCCTATGCCACGGGCATGCTGGAGCTCGACCGCGTGCACTCCATGTATTGGGAGCAGTCGGGCAATCCCGAGGGCTCGCCGGTGCTGTTCCTCCATGGCGGACCGGGCGCCGGCGCCACGCCGACGCACCGGCGCTTCTTCGATCCCGCCCACTATCGCGTCGTGATCTTCGATCAGCGCGGCGCCGGCCGCTCGACGCCGCTGGGCTCGCTGGTGGACAACTCGACCGCGCATCTCATCGGCGATATCGAGCGGCTCAGGCGCCATCTCGGCATCGAGCGCTGGACGGTGTTCGGCGGCTCCTGGGGCTCGACGCTCTGCCTCGCCTATGCGGAGGCGCATCCGGCCCAGGTCAGGGCCCTGGTGCTGCGCGGCATCTTTCTTTGCCGGCCCTCGGAGATCCACTGGTTCCTCTACGGCATCCGCACCGTGTTTCCCGAGGCCTGGCGCGCCTTCGAGGGCTTCCTGCCGGAGCGCGAGCGCGGCGATCTCTTGGCCAACTACTACCGCCGTCTCTCCGACCCCGATCCGGCGGTGCACATGCCGGCGGCGCGCGCCTGGAGCATCTACGAGGGCGCCTGCTCGACGCTGATGCCGAGTCCCGACACCGTTGCCGCCTTCGGCGAGGATCGCATGGCGCTCGGTCTCTCGCGCATCGAGGCGCATTACTTCACCCATCATCTCTACGCGCCGGAGCAGGACCTGGTGCGGCATATCGGCCGCATCCGGCATCTGCCGGCGGTGATCATCCAGGGCCGCTACGACATGGTGTGCCCGATCGTCAGCGCCGACGAGCTCGCCCGCGCCTGGCCCGAGGCGGAATACAGCGTGGTGCCGGACGCCGGCCATTCCGCCATGGAGCCGGGCATCCGCGGCCGGCTGGTGGGCGCCATGGAGCGATTGAAGCGCTTGCCCTGAGCGCCACGGGCGGTGTTTGATTTTGCCGGATTTTCCGCGCCGAACCGGTATCCACCTCGGTGGGAAATGCTCTAAGATGGCGCTGGCCGCCGGGATCAGGGGGAGAGGGGATGCGGAGCTTGGGGCGATGGGTGCGGACGCTTGCGTTGGGCGCGGCGGCGATTCTGACGCTGGCGGCGCCAGGGACGGCCCAGGCAGGGGATCCTTCCTTCATCGCCATCGGCGCCGGCGTCTATGACGTCTTCCATAACTTCACCGCCGGCCAATTCCGCGCCGAGTATCGCTTCGCCGACTCCTTTCTCTACCTGAAGCCCTTCGTCGGCGGTCTCGTCACCACCGACGCCTCGACCATGGCCTATGCGGGCGTCCGCCTCGATCTCTATTTCGGCGACCGGTTCGTGCTCACGCCGAACGCCGCCTTTGGCGCCTTCGGCCGCGGCTACGGCAAGAACCTCGGCTCCATTCCCGAGTTCAAGACCGGCGCCGAATTCGCCTATCGCTTCGACGACCACTCGCGCCTCGGCCTGCAGTTCGACCACATCTCGAACGCCGGCATCAGCGACCACAATCCGGGCACCGAATCCTTCGTCCTGATGTATTCGATCCCCGTCGGCAGCATGAAGCCCTGAGTTCCGGAGCATCTCTGTCCGGGTCGTGCCCCAAAGGCGGGTGGGCAGGGGAAGCCGCAGGATAGCGGCACTCGGGGCAAGGCGAGGGTTGCGAAAAGGGCTGTTAGCGTCTTTCAATATTGGGTGAGCTAGGCTCTGGCTTTCTGCGCGGAGGCCGGTCATGTCGGGGCGCATTCTCTTTTGGGCGATGGTGGGGCTGCTGGCACTGGCGGCGCTGCCGGCGCGTGCCGCCGACACCAACCCCTATGCGGCGAGCTACTGCGAGCCGCCGCCCGAGACCAAGCTGCTCTACAACAGCCGCGCCTATCTCATCCTGCCGAAATCGCCGGACGCGCCGCCGCTCTATTTCTCCTACCGCATCCTCGGCAGCGACCAGTTCGTGCAGCGACACGGCCAGCTGCTGTTCGACGACGGCAGCGATCACTGGGAGCTCGAATCCGACGCCGACGGCTTGAAGCTCCTCTGGCCGCTCAGGCCGCAGAACCATTTCGAGCTGGAGCGCGTCGATCGCACCACCGGGCATCACGCAGAGGTCACCTTCACCGTCCTCGGTCTCGAGCCGATCGAAGTGCAGCATCAGATCTACCGCAGCTGGAAGATCCGCCGCCTCGACCGGTTCGATGACGGCACCACCTTCCTGCAGTTCCTCTGGTACTCCCCGGCGCTCTGCACGCTCTCCGCCTTCACCGACAGCCAGCATCGCGTGGTCCGGCTGCTGCGCGAGCTGCACCCCGGTGATACCGATTACGATCGCCCGGTGGTGCGCCGCAGGCACCACCTCTACTTCGCCGACACGAACGAGCTGGTGAAGTAGCGAGAGACCGAGATTGCGCGGGCGGCGAGGGGTGGTGTGGCGGCCCGCCGTCCGCGGCAAATGAAGCGGCGCGCCTATTTCTTGACGACCACCACCTCGAGATACTCGCCCGGCACCGCCATGGCGCCGTTCCCGGCGCGGTTGAGCCGGCCGATCAACGCCTCGAGATCCGCCAGCATCGCCTTGCGCTTGTCGCCCTCGAGCGCGCCCACCGCCTTCACCATCGGTCCGTAATAGGTGGTGAACACGTCGAGGAAATGCGCGGGCGAGCGATAGCGGAAGACGAAGTTCCGCGGCTCCGCGCCGATCGCGCGCGCCCCGCCGCCGAACAGCTCGTCGAGCCGCTCGCGGGTGCCCCAGAGTGCCGGCGATTTGACGCCGGCGGGCGGCGGCAGGTACTGGCCGAGCGTCTTGAAGACCTGGCCGATGAATCCCTGGGGCGTCCAGTTGGCGAGGCCGATCTTGCCGCCGGGCCGGCACACGCGCAGCATTTCCGCCGCCGCCTTCTCCTGGTTGGGCGTGAACATCACGCCGAAGGTGGAGACCACGGCGTCGAAGCTTCCGTCGGCGAAGGGCAGCGCCTCGGCATCCGCCTCCTGGAACGCGATGGCGAGGCCGTCGGCGGCGGCGCGCGCCTTTGCTCGTGCGAGCAGGGCCGGCACGTAATCGGTGGAGGTCACCTCGCACCAGCGCCGCGCCGCCGCCAGCGAGACGTTGCCGTTGCCGGCGGCGACATCGAGGACACGCTCGCCGGCGCCGAGATCGAGCGCCTCGCAGAGCTGCTCGCCGACGATCTGCAAGGTCGAGCCGACCACCGCATAGTCGCCGGCCGACCAGGCGCCGTGCTGACGGGTTTTGAGCGCAACAAGATCGGGTGCGGCCTCGGGCGTGGACATCGCATGTCTCCTCGAAATGAGCGGCAAACGCGGCCCACTCTGTCGAGACTCGGCGCGAGCGGCTATGCAGTTCCCGCCGGCGCTGTGCAGTTTCCGCCACCATGATGCGGGAGCTGATCCCGCCCAGGGCCCTGCCGGTCGGCGGCGATCGACCGCCCCTCGCCTATCTCGCCATCGCCCGCTTGTAGTAGCTGAGATCGACATATTTCGCGGGATCGGTCAGCTTCTTGCGGGGCTCGCCATATTCGCTGCGGAGCGCCAGCACCGTCCTGACCCCGGCCATGTCGATGCGCGCCTGCTTCAGCAAGCCGTTCTTCGGCGCCAGCAGCACGCCATAGGTCTTCTCGGCGAGCTCCGGCGACATGGTGGCGATGTTCTTGCGCAGGATCTCAATCGCCTCGGGTCCGTTGGCGGGCTTGTAGAGCCAGTCGAGCCCGGCGACGTAGCCCCTGATGTAGCCGATCAGCTCCGCGCGATGCGCCCTGGCCCAGGAGCGCTGCACCGCCGCCACCAGCCCCTGGTAGTGGCCGAAGACGTCGATGGCGGCGCCCAGATCATGGAAGCCCTTGGCCTCGGCGATGAGCTCGAAGGGGGTGAAGAGCAGCGTCGCTGCGTGCTCCTTCTTCATCAGCGCCTCGAAGCGCTGCAGCCCGCCGCCGGCTCTCACGAGGGTATAGTCGCCGGATTTGAGCCCGCCCCGCTGCAGCATCTTCTCCAGCACGAAGGCGTAGCCTGTCGTGAGCGCGTCCACCGAGAGGGTCTTGCCGCGGAGGTCCTGCATCGTCGCGACCTCCGGCACCGAGACCACGTGGAGGAAGCCGTTGTCGCTCCCCATCACCGCGACGAGATCCGCCTTCCGGGTGGTCTGTGCCTCGCCCTGGCCCTCGTCATAGGCGATGGCGTTGTCGATCGCGGTCATCGCGATGTCGAACTTGCCGTCGATGGTGTTGGAGAGCTGATAGGCCGATCCCGGCGTCGGCGTCAGTTTCACCGCGACGCCGTTCCCTGCGAAATAGCCCTTCTCCTGGGCGACCCAGATCGGCCAGTTGCTGCCGCCGGGAAAGACGATGACGCTGAGCTCTTTCGTCGTCTGCGCCTGCGCCGCTCCGCCGGCCACACCCATGAGCGCCGCCAGACCCAGCGCGGTCCATATCCGCATGGTGCTGTTCCCTCCCATCTCGGCCCGGCGCTCTCCGCCCGCGGGTTCCTCCCGCGGGTCGGGCGCCGGACTGGCATCAGCATAGCAACGGGAGTGATCGCCCGATAATCAGAAATCCTCGATCGATGCCGGAACGGAGGCCGGTCAGCCGATCGCGATCACCACCTTGCCGAAATGCGCCTGGCTCTCCAGGTGGCGGTAGGCGGCCTTCGCCTCGGCGAAGGGGAAGACGCGGTCGATCACCGGCCTGAGCTTCGCGAAGGCGATCGCCCGGTTCATCGCCTCGAACATCTCCCGCGAGCCCACGTAGACGCCGCGCAAGGTCATGGTGCGCCGCATCACGAAGGCGGGAGTGATGTCGCCGCCGCCGGAGAGGGCGCCGATCAGATGCACCGAGCCGCCGACGCGCACCGCCTGCAGCGAGCGCATGAGCGTGCCGGCGCCGCCCACCTCCACCACATGGTCGACGCCGCGGCCGCCGGTGAGCCGCAGCACCTCCTGCTGCCATTCCGGCGTCGCCTTGTAGTTGATGGTCTCGGCGGCGCCGAGCGACCGGGCGCGGGCGAGCTTCTGATCGCTGGAGGAGGTGGCGATCACCCGCGCGCCGGCGGCATGGGCCAGTTGCAGGGCGAAGATCGAGACGCCGCCGGTGCCCAGCACCAGCACGCTCTCGCCGGGCTTCAGCGGCTTCTGGGCGTAGAGCGCGTTCCAGGCGGTGAGCGCGGCACAAGGGAGCGTCGCACCCTCCTCGAAGGAGAGATGGTCGGGAAGCCGCACCAGCCCGTTCTGGTCGAACACCACGTATTCCGCCAGCACGCCGTCGATCGAGCCGCCCATGGCGCTCATGCCGTAGGCGTCGTCGTATTCGCCGCCGAGCCAGGTCTGCATGAAGAGATTGGCGACGCGGTCGCCGGGCTTCACCCGGGTGACGTCGGCGCCCACCTCCACCACCTCGCCGGCGCCGTCGGAGAGCGGCACCAAATCAGTGGGCGGCGTGCCGCGGGCGTAGCGGCCGTTCACCACCATATGGTCGCGGTAATTGAGCGCGGCGGCGCGCATCCGCACCAGCGCCTGGCCGCGGCCGGGCCGCGGGCGCTCGACCTCGGTGACGGTCAGATCCTCGATGCCCTCGAATTTCGGCAGCCGATAGACGCGCATGCTGCGCTCCGCGGTGATGGCGATAGGCGGAGCATAGCCGCGGCAGGGCGGGAGGGGAAATCTGCGGCGTCGCGCGCCGCGGTCGAGCGCGCGACGAAGGGGATGGCGTCAGATCTTCCGGCGGCGGCGCAGCATGGAGAATCCCGCCAGCGCGGTGCCGAGGAGGGCGAGGCTCGCCGGCTCCGGGATCGGCGCGGGGCCGAACGCGGTCAGCGTGCCATCAAGGACCTCATCCTGCCCGCCGGTCGGCGGGGTGACGAAGATGAAGAAGCTGCTCAGGTCGAAATCGGCAAGCGTTATGGTGGTGGGCAACGGCTGGTTCACGACGAAGAGCCCGCCCGCGGTCTGATCGAGGCGGATGATGACCGAATCGATCGAGAAGCCCGCTGGCTGACCCGAGCTGTTCAAGCCGTCAGTGGCGCGGGAAACGACGGAATAACGGTCGGTGGTCTCTCCCCCTCCCAGAATGCCGATTTGGATCTCGGGCGCCCCGGTGGAGGAGCCGGTGGTGCTGCCGATCTTGAAGCTGAAGGAGGTGAGCGCGTCGAAGACCTCGGAATTCGGGGTGCCGAGGTTGGTGGTGACGGCGGTGTTGAACGTGTAGGAGCCCGAGAAGGTCTCACCGACCGAGTAGCTGCTCTGAAGGTCGGTCGGAATCGGCGAGCCGAGCGTGCCGGTGAAGTCGTAGGTGATGGACGCAGCCGAGGCCGGCAGGCTTGCGGCGGTCAATCCAGCCGCCAGGACCAGTGATGCAAAGCGCATAGTCAACCCTCCGTTGATCTCCCGGCGACGATGCAAAAGCAAGAAGTGGACCAGGGTAAGCGAATCAGTGGGTTGGCTAATCCGGCCGCCCGAGGTTGTAAGAAACACCGACGTTTGCGCGTCAATCGGCGCGGCCGATGGCAGATGCTGGTGTGTCGCTCTCAGCTCCGCTTCGGCCAGGTGTCGGAGAGGCGGTAGCCCTCGGGCCAGGGGTCGGTCGGGTCCAGGGTCACCTGGTGCGTGCCGGTGATCCAGGCTTGGCCGGCAATGACGGGCACGATGCCGGGCTTGCCGCCGATCCGCGCCTCGGCGTCGATGCGGCAGTGGAAGCTGCTGCCGATGATGGAGCGGGCGAGGTAGCGCTCGCCGACTTTGAGCTCGCCGCGGGCGTGCAGCACCGCCATCCGCGCCGAGCAGCCGGTGCCGCAGGGCGAGCGGTCGAGCTTCGCGGGCTCGATCACCACCGTGTTGGGACCGGTGAGGACGCCGTTCTCCCGCGCGAGCGGCCCGGTGAGCTGGCAGAAGGAGATGTGGCGCCAGTCCGGATTCTCCGGGTGCGCGAAGCCCAGCTGCTCGTTGGCGGCGCGGGTGACCTTGGCGCCCATGACGGCGATGTCGCGCGCCTCGTCGGGCCGGAGCGCGAAGCCCAGTGCCCTCGCCTCGACGATGACGAAGCTGTCGCCGCCGTAGGCGGTGTCGACGGTGAGGGTGCCGACGCCCGCCACTTCGAGCCTGGCGCCGAGCTTGTCGGCGAAGGCGGGGACGTTCCGGACCTCGATGCGCTCCGCCTTGCCGTTGCGGCAGGTGGCCTTGACCTCGACGAGGCCGCCCGGCGGCTCCAGCACGATCCGGGTCTCCGGCTCCTGCATCGGAATGATGCCGGTCTCCAGCAGCACGGTCGCCACGCAGATCGAGTTCGAGCCCGACATCGGCGGCGTGTGCTCGGGCTCCATGATGATCCAGCCCATCTGCGCCCGCGGATCCTTCGGCGGCACCAGCAGGTTGACGTGGCGGAAGACGCCGCCCCTGGGCTCGTTCAGCACGAAGTTGCGCAGCACGTTGTCCCTGGCGATCCAGCGCGACTGCTCCCAGATGGTGGCGCCGGGCGGCGGCGCCACGCCGCCCACGATGACGTCGCCCACCTCGCCCTCGGCGTGGCAGCTCACGATGTGGATGACTTTCGACGCCTGCATGGGGGATCAGCTCCGGCGGATGTTCCAGAATTTCGGACTTCCCTCCAGCACGCCCGTCAGGTTTGCCTGATAGGCGGTCGGCACCGCGTATTGGCCGAGCGGGATATAGGGCACGTCCTCGAAGGCCTGCAGCTGCAGCTCGACGGCGAGCTTCTTCTGCGCGGCGAAGTCAGGCGCCGCGATCCACTGGTCGCGGAGCGCCTCGAGCTTCGGGCTGGTCGGCCAGCCCGGCGCCGCGTTGGCGCCGTTGCCGCGCAGGAAGACATGGCCGATCGGGTTGAGCTGGTCGCTGCCGCTCCAGGAGGTGTGGAAGATGCTCCAGCCGCCCTGGTCCACCGGCTCCTTCTTGGTGCGCCGCTGCACCAGCGTCGCCCAGTCCATCGCCTGGTAGTCGACGGTCATGCCGAGCTTCTTGAGAAGGTCGTTGCTGATGTCGGCGAGCGCCTTGGCGGAGGGGATGTCGGTCGGCGCCAGGATGACGATCTTCTCGCCCTTGTAGCCGCCGGCTTCGAGCGCGCGCTTCACCTTGGCGAGGTCGCGGGGCGTCGTCAGCGCCTCCATGCCTGCATCGCTCGCCATCGGCGTTCCCGGCGTGAAGTAGCCGCAATGGTCCTTCCACATGGCGGGATCGTCGCCGACGGCGGCGATCATGTAGTCGGATTGGGTGACGGCGCCGATGAGGGCGCGGCGCAGCGCCGGATTGTCGAAGGGCGGCGTCAGCTGGTTGAAGCGGAGCGTCGCGATATAGCCGGCGGGATCGCCGACCGCGATCTTGACCCGGCGGTCCCGGCGCAAGAGCGGCAGCAGGTCGGCGGGCGGCACCAGCCACCAGTCGATCTCCCCCTGCTGCATCGCCGCCGCCACCGTGGCGCCGTCGGGGATGATGCGCCACTCGACGCGCTCGATATGGGCGATCTTCGGCCCTGCCGTGCCGCTGGGCGTGCCGTCGCTCCGCGGCACATAGCCGGCGAAACGCTCGTAGACCACGCGGTCGCCGGGAACGCGCTCGGCCGCCACGTAGCGATAGGGGCCGCTCCCCACCATCTCCGTCACCTGGGTGAAGGGGTCGGTGGTGGCGAGCCGCTCCGGCATGATGGCGCAGATGCTGGGCGGCGCCTTGCCGAGCGCCTCCGGCAGCAGCGGGAAGGCGCGCTTCAGGCGGAAGGCGATGGTCTTGTCGTCGGTGGCCTGGATCTCGTCGGTCGCCGCCAGCAGGGCCTGGCCATAGCTGTCCCGCGCGCCCCAGCGCTTGATGCTGGCGACGCAGTCGCGCGCCAGCACCGGCGTGCCGTCGTGGAACTTGAGGCCGGGGCGGAGCGTCAGCGTCCAGCGCCTGCCGTCCTCCTCGGCGACCCCGCCCGCCAGCATCTGCGGCTGCGGCTTGTAGTCGGCGTCGACACCGTAGAGCGTGTCGAACACCAGGAAGGCGTGGTCGCGGGTCGGATAGGTGGTGGTCCAGATCGGATCCAGCACCGCGATATCCGCCTGCGGCACGAAGATGAGCGGCTTTGCCGCCTCGGCGCGCGCCACCGCCGGCATCGCCAGCGCCGCCGCGCTTCCCGCCAGGAACTCCCGCCGCCGCATCGGGCTCTCCCCTCGCCAATCCTCGGGCCGATGATGGCTCAAGGCAGGGGAGCGTGGCTATGGCGAGTTCGGGACGGCGGTCACTCCACCTTGCGCAGGAAGGTCCGCTCCTCCGCCAGGATGAAGCGCTGCTCCTCGGCGGTGCGGAAATTCGCCATGCCCTCGGCATCGCCGCGCAGCCGCGCGCGATAAGCCTCGTAGTCGGCGAGGCTCGCGAAGGAAATGAGGCCATAGGCGATGTTGTTGGTGCCCTCGTGCGGCATCCAGTAGCCGACGAGGTCGCCGCCGCATTTCGGGATGATGCTCGACCAGCGCCGCGCATAAGCCTCGAAAGCCTCGCGCTTGAAGGGGTCGATCTGATAGCGGATGAAGACGGTGATGGTCATGAGAGCCTCCAGCTTGTCTGTCGCGTTCATCCCGCCACCGGCGGGTAGTGCTGCGGCGCTTCCCGCCGGTCGGCCATGCCGTAGTCGCGGATGATCCGGACGGTGCGATGGCGGCGGCCGTCGCCGGCGGGCGTCCAGCGCCGCGCCGCCTCGGCGCTCCGCCAGGAGGTCAGCAGCAGGAAGGCGCCGGTGCGGTTGATGTTCTCGAACACGTCCCAGTCGACGATCTCCGGCGTGTCGGGGAGGCCGATGCGCCGGGCGATCTCGGCGGGATCGGCGTTCTCCGGCAGCGCGCCGAGGGCGTGCTCGGTGATCGCCACCAGCTTGGCGGCGCCGGTCTCGGTCTCGTCCAGGCGCTCGGTCGGCAGCGTCTCGCCGGGGGCAAGCTCGCTGTCGCCGGTGATCTCGCCGACGCGCAGGTGATAGTCGCGGAAGACCTCGAAGCGGCCCTTCTCCTGCACCTGGTGGTGCCGGTCCTGGGTGCGCCAGCGCACCACCGCCTTCTCGCTCTCCCAGATCGAGAGCGAGAGCAGCCACCCGGGCCGCCGCTTGCTGGCGAAGCGCTCGTTGGCGATGAAGCCCCGGATCTTCTCCAGCTCGGGCCGGAGCTCCTTGGCGTAGCCGAGGTAGGCGTCCCACTGCTCGGGCCTGGGGATCACCTCGAAGATGACGGCGAACATGGCGTCTCTCCTTTGCTGTCAGGCGGGCGGCGCGAGGTCGCTCCCGGCGAGGAAGGCCTCGGCCTCGCGATAGAGCGCGTAGCGGGCGGACTCCAGGTGCATGAGATGGGTCGCCCGCGCGATCTTGACGTCGCGGCGGTTGGGCGAAGAGCGGAGCCGGTCGAACAGCCAGCGCGCGTCCGCGTCGGTGCACATGCCGTCCCATTCGCCGCGGATGATCGCCACTGGCGCGCGGATCGCTAGGGGATCGTAGGGGAACTCGCCGGCCCAGGCATCGAAGATGTCCTGGAAGGCGCCGCTCGGCACCTTGACCGCCGCCGGCGCGCGGCTGCGGCTCTCCGCATCGCTGTCGAGATAGCGCTCGCCCCAGTCGTCGAAATGCCGCTTCAGCAGCACGGGCGCCTCGCCCTTGGGAACGTCGGCGACGAAGCGGTCCCACTGGTCTTTGAGCGAAATGAGCCGCCAGGCCGGGAGCCGCAGGCGCTCGCCCTTGGGCTCCCGCCGCGCGATCGGGCCGAAGAAGACGAGGCGGTCGACGAGATCAGGACAGCGGCCGGCGAGATCGCCCGCTACCAGGGTGCCCCAGGAATGCGCGATGAGGGAGACGGCGCCGCCGCCCTGTCGCGATGCGACGAAGCGCAGCGCCTGCTCGAGCTGCCGGCTCGCTTCCGGCACGCGACCGAGCGGCGGATGCCGGTCGGCGGCCTCCGCCATCTCCGGGTAGGGGTCCGAGTGCCGGCCGAAGCCGTGAAAATCGAGCGCCCAGACGTCGAAGCCGGCAGCCGCCAGCGCGTCGCGCCAGGAGCGGCCGTCGAAGCGGTGGGCGATCGAGAGCGCCGAGGAGAAGGTGCCGCCATGGACGTAGAGCACATCCTTGCCGTTGGGCGCGACACCGGGGCTCGGCGGCAGATGGCGCAGGAACAGCGTCAGGCCGTTGTCGGCGTTCGGAATGTGGAAATGCTCTTCGCGCGGATCGAGTTTCGGGATGCTCGGGCGGTCGGTGATCATCGGGACACTCCGTCCTGTGGATGCGGATGGAACGTGGTCGCTGTCCCGAAGATGCGCTGTGAATGCCGCCGACGTTACGGTGGATTCCGAAGTTTGCCGGTGATTGCGTTAGGGTTGATGCGGCGGTTCACTCCGCCGCGGCGACCTCCGCGCTGCCGGCCGGGCGGTTGTCGCCGGCGGCAAAAGGCAATGCCCAGGTGCCCTCGGGGCCGCGCGCCGTCGCGCGGAGCGCGCCCCGCACCACCTCGCTGTAGCTCGCCGTCGGCAGCGGCCGGCCAAGCCGCGTTTCCAGCGCCTGGTGCAGTTCGCGCAGTCGGTGGAAGGGCACGCCCGGAAAGGTGTGATGCGCGGTGTGATAGGTCATCTGCCAGAGCGCCCAGCGCACGATCGTCGGCACGCGC
>DATJOK010000078.1:0-17923 GCA_035507155.1 Allostellaceae bacterium | reverse complement strand
GGCTCGCCTCGGCGCTCGCCGGGCCGCTCGGTGTCGCCGTCTTCGCCTATGCGCTGCTGCTGCTGGTGGGCGAGCAGCTCCTCAACGATCCCGACACCTTCTGGCACATCGCCGCCGGCCGCTGGATCTGGGCGGCCCATGTGGTGCCGACCGCGGATCCGTTCTCCTACACGATGGCGGGCGCGCCCTGGCATGCCCATGAGTGGCTCTCCGAGCTGCTCCTGGGCGGCGCCTATGGCGCGGGCGGATGGGCGGGGGTGGTGGCGCTCGGCGCGGCAGCGATCGCGCTGAGCTTCGCCCTCCTGATGCAGGCGTTGCAGCGCTGCCTGCCGGCGAAGCTGGCGCTTGTCGCCGTCGTGCTCGCCTTCTACCTGGCCGCCGGGCATCTGACCGCGCGGCCCCATGCGCTGGCGATGCCGCTGCTGGTCGCCTGGAGCGCGGCGCTGCTGCGCGCCCGCGCCGAGAGCCGCGCGCCGGGGCTGGCGCTGCTGCCGCTGATGACGCTCTGGGCCAACCTCCATGGCGGCTTCGTGGTGGGTCTCGGCCTCGCGGGCTTCTGCGCCGTCGAGGCGGTGCTGGGCGCCGATGCCGCGGAGCGTCGCCGCGCGCTCCTGGGCTGGGGCCGCTTTCTCGCCGGCGCCGCCATCGCTTCGCTGCTGACGCCGCAGGGCATCAAGGGCTGGCTCTTTCCCTTCGAGCTGATGCGGCTCCATTTCGCGCTCGACTATGTCGGCGAATGGCACGCGCCGGATTTCGCCCGGTTCCAGCCGATCGAGCTCTGGCTGCTGGCGCTGGTGGCATTGGCGTTCTGGCTGCGCCCGCGGGTGCCGCCGCTGCGGCTGCTGCTGCTCCTTGGCCTCATCCACATGGCGCTTGCCCATGTGCGCGACACCGAGCTGCTGGCGCTGCTGGCGCCGCTGCTGCTGGCGGCGCCGGTGGCGGAGGCGCTTGCCGTTTCGCCGAACCCGCGCGAGGCGTTGCCGCGCGCCGCCGCGGTCGCCGCAGGTCTCGTCATGGCGGCGTTGACGGGAGCCGCCTTCTTCGTCGGCTACCCGCACCGCAACCCCGCCATCGCGCCCGCGGCGGCGCTCGCCGCCGCCGAGAAGGCCGGCCTCTCCGGTCCGGTGCTCAACGACTATGATTTCGGCGGCTATCTCATCTTCGAGGGCCAGCGGGTTTTCGTCGACGGCCGCATCGATCTCTACGGCGACGACTTCATGCGCGCCTACGCCGCGGCGATGGATGCGTCAGGCGACGCGCTGCCGCGCCTCCTCGAGCGCTACCGCATCGCCTGGACTTTGCTGAAGCCGGGCACCGCCGCGGTCGCCGCTCTCGACCGGCTCCCCGGCTGGGAGCGCGTCTACGCCGATGCGAGCGCGGTGGTGCAGCGGCGGCGTTAAGCCGCCAGCCCCTTCTCCAGCAGCGTCGAGAGGCGGCGCGCGAAGGCGGCGGGATCCGGCAGCGTCTCGCCTTCGAGGATGCGCGCCTGGTCGAGGAGCACCCAGGCGACGTCAGCGATCGTCGCCGAGGCGCCGTCGCTGCCGATCTGCGCCGAGAGGCGCTCGATCAGCTTGTGCCGGGGATTGAGCTCCAGGATCCGCTTCGAGATCTGGTCGAGCCGGTTGTGCATCCGCAGCATGCGCTCCAGGTGGATGTCGAGATCACCCTCGTCGGCCACCAGGCAGACCGCGCTGTCGGTCAAGCGCTCGGAGAGGCGCACGTCCTTCACCGCATCGCCGAGGGCGAGCTTGAACATGGCCACCAGGCTGGTGGTGTTGGCGTCGGGCTTCGCCGCCTCCTCGCTCTTCGCCGCCTCGCCCTCGCTCTTGATCTTGGCGAGATCGGCGCCGCCGCGGGTCGCCGACTTGAAGGGATGGTCCTTGTATTTGCCGATCGCCGGCGTCCAGAACTCGTCGACGGGATCGGTGAGGAACAGCACCTCGACGCCCTTGGCTCGGAAGCCCTCGAGCTGCGGGCTCTTCCTGAGGAGCTCGAGATCGTCGCCGGCGATCGTATAGATCGCCTCCTGGCCCGGCTTCATGCGGCCGACATAGTCGTCGAGGCTGACGAGCGCGTCGCCGGCGGTCGAATGGAAGCGGGCAAGCGGCAGCAGGCTGTCGCGCTCGCCGGCCTCCTCGTAGAGGCCCTCCTTGAGGACGGCGCCGAAATTCTGCCAGAAGACCGCGTAGTCCTCCGGCGCGTCCTTCGCCTTCTTCTGCAGCTCGGTGAGGACGCGCTTCACGATCTGGCCGCGGATGCGCGCCACCACGGGATTGGACTGCAGGAGCTCGCGGCTCACGTTGAGCGGCAGGTCCTCGCTGTCGACCACGCCGCGCACGAAGCGCAGCCAGGACGGCAGCAGCTCCTGGCAGTCGTCGGTGATGAAGACGCGGCGGACGTAGAGCTTCAGGCGATGCTTGCGCTGCGGATCGAAGAGGTCGAAGGGCTTCATCGACGGCACGAAGAGCAGCGCCGCGTACTCGATCTTGCCTTCCGCGCGCCAATGGAGGGTGAGCGCCGGCGCGTCGCCCGCATGGCCGACGTGGTGATAGAACTCGCGGTACTGCTCCTCCGATATCTCCGACTTGGGCCGCATCCAGAGCGCCGAGGCGGCGTTCAGCGTCTCTTCCTTCTCGCCCTCGACGAGGACGATCGGCAGCGCGATGTGGTCGGAGTAGGTCTTGACGATCTGCCGGAGCCGATGGGCCTCGAGATACTCGCCGGCATCCTCGCGCAGGTGGAGGGTGATGGTGGTGCCGCGCGCCGGCCGCTCGGCCGGCTCGACGGAGAACTCGCCCTTGCCGTCGGAGGTCCAGCGCCAGGCCTGGTCGGTGCCCGCCTTGCGCGAGACCACCGAAACCTGATCGGCTACCATGAAGGCGGAATAGAATCCGACGCCGAACTGGCCGATGAGAGTGCGATCCTTGCGCTCGTCGCCGGAGAGCTGGCCCAGGAACTGCGCGGTGCCGGAGCGGGCGATGGTGCCGAGATTGTCGATCAGCTCCGCCTCGTCCATGCCGATGCCGTTGTCGGCGACGGTGAGGGTGCGCGCCTTGGCGTCGGGCGCCAGCGTCACGCGATAGGTGGCGTCCTCGCCGGCAAGCTCCGGCCTGGTGAGCGCCGCATAGCGGAGCCGGTCGCAGGCATCGGACGCGTTGGAGATCAGCTCGCGGAGGAAGATCTCCTTCTGACTGTAGAGCGAGTGGGCGACGATATCGAGGAGCCGGCTCACCTCCGCCTGGAAGCTTCGTTTCTCCGCAGCCATAGCCATCGAGTCTCCGTGCAGTTCCCAGATCCGTGAACGGCACGAGATATGAGGAAGACCGGCGAAACCTGCAAGACGCTGCATGGCGCCCTGCGGGTCGGTCAGCGGCCGGTCAGCGGCAATTGGCCTCGTCGGCCGACTGGCCGATGGCGCCGCCCAGCATCGCGCCTGCGAAGATGCCGAAGATCGTGGCGCCCGTATTGTCGTGGCGGCCGCGGGTCGCCTGGGAGGCGATGAGGCCGCCGGCGGCGGCGCCGATGAAGGCGCCGGCGATGGCGTTCGAGTGGTCGCAGGCGAGGGCCGGCGGCGGGTAGCGGTGCCGCGGCACGGGCGGCGGGTCATAGCCGTAGGGCGCCGGCGGCGGATAGGGCGGGCGCCAGCTCGGATTCCAATAGGGAGAATCCGAGCGGCCATCGGCGGCGGCCGGCAAGGCGCCGAGCGCCTGCACGAGCAGCAGGGCCGCGCCGATGACCCGGCGCAGGGATTTCGCAGAGAACAGCAGGGAGACGCCCATGGCGGTCCTCCAGTCGAGCCGATCCTAGAACGCGATCCCGCCCGCGGCTATTCCGCCCCTCCGGCAGCCCTTCCGGCGGTGGTCCTAGCCCCTAGGGGTGAGGCTCCAGCAGCCCGCAATCGGGCGGCTTGCTGTCGTCGAATTTGAGCTCGTTGGCGTGGCTCATCACCTTCTGCAGGAAGGCCTTCTTGTCCGGGCAGAGGGCGAGGGCGTTGACGTGCGTCTTGACGGGGTCGTTCTCCGCATCGGAGATCGCCCTCTCGTAGACGGTGCGGAAGGCGCTCTTGCGGCGCTCCGTGTTCGGGCAGATCTCGATTCGCTGCGAGATGTCCTGGCGTGCCACCGAGCCCAGCAGCGGCATGCCGCAGGCGTCGAAGGAATAGGTCAGCATCACCCCCTCGTAGAGGCTCTCCACCTCGTTCTTGGTCGGGAGCTGGTCCTCGCCGCTGCCGGATTGCGCCGCCGCGGGAGGCGGCGTCTGCATCGCCGGGACGGTGGCCGGCGAGGGGGTGGGCGTGGCGGCGACGCTCTGCAGCGGGGTCACCGCGGGGGCGGCCAGCGGCGGGGGCGCCGGCGTGGCGGACGGAACCGCGGCCGCCGGTCGCGAGTTGTCGGCCGGGATCGGGTTCAGCGCGTAGCTGTTGATCGGCAGCTCATTCTTGGGTGGCCGCAACGCCGGATTGATGTTGTAGGTGTTGACGTTGGGGGGTGGCGCGGGGGGCTGGCGCTGCAGCGGGGCCAGGCCCTGCTCGCAGCCGGCGAGCAGCAGGGGGGCAAGAAGCAAGGGAGCGAGACGCTGCATCCGCATGTACGGCACCTTCCGCGAGACCATCGGTGAGCCCGCTCCGATCATAGCGAGCGAGGCGCGATTTTCAGAGCCCCTCCCTTGCGCCACCGGCGATGGTTACCGCGGCACCTTGCCTTTCCGGCCGGGAATCCCGATTCTAAGGCCATGGGCCCGCTGAGTTCCGCGCCGCGCCTCACCGCCGTTCTGGGGCCTACCAACACCGGCAAGACCCATTACGCCATCGAGCGCATGCTGGGGCACCAGACCGGCATGATCGGTTTCCCGCTGCGCCTGCTGGCGCGCGAGAATTATGACCGGGTGGTGAAGGCCAAGGGCGCCCGGGCGGTGGCGCTGATCACCGGCGAGGAGAAGATCCTCCCGCCCAATCCCAGCTACTTCGTCTGCACCGTCGAGTCGATGCCGCTCGACCGCGCGGTGGATTTCCTGGCGGTGGACGAGATCCAGCTCTGCGCCGATCCCGACCGCGGTCATGTCTTCACCCAGCGCCTGCTGGAGGCGCGCGGCCGTTACGAGACGCTGCTGCTGGGCTCAGACACCATCAAGCCGCTGCTGCGACGGCTGGTGCCGGAGGCGGACGTGATGGGCCGGCCGCGCTTCTCGATCCTGCGCTACACCGGCGCCAAGAAGGTGACGCGCTTGCCGCCGCGCAGCGCCGTGGTCGCCTTCGCCATCGCCGATGTCTTCGCCCTCGCCGAGCTCATCCGCCGTCAGCGCGGGGGTGCCGCCGTGGTGATGGGTGCGCTCAGCCCGCGCGCGCGCAACGCCCAGGTCGAGCTCTTCCAGTCCGGCGAGGTGGACTATCTGGTGGCAACCGACGCCATCGGCATGGGCCTCAACATGGACCTGGATCACGTCGCCTTCGCCAAGCTGGTGAAGTTCGACGGCAGCCAGCCCAGGCGCCTCACCGCGCCGGAGATCGCCCAGATCGCCGGCCGCGCCGGCCGCCACATGAGCGACGGCACCTTCGGCACCACCGCCGACGAGCCGGAGATCGATCCCGAGCTGGTGGAGCAGGTGGAGAACCACCGCTTCGATCCGCTGACCCGGCTCTACTGGCGGAACGCGCGGCTCGATTTCCACGGCATCGACCGCCTGCTGAAGAGCCTCGAGGAGCGACCGCGCCGGCCGGGACTGGTGCCCGCGCGCGAGGCCGACGATCACCGCGCGCTCCGCGCGCTCGCCCGTATGCCCGACATCGCCGAGAGCGCCAGCAATCCGGGCGTGGTGCGGCTGCTCTGGGAGGTCTGCCAGATCCCGGATTTCCGCAAGGTGATGAGCGACGCGCATCCGCGCCTGCTGGCCCAGGTCTATCGCCACCTTTCGGGCGCCGCCGGCCGGCTGCCCACCGACTGGGTCGCCTCGCAGATGGCGCGGCTCGATCGCACCGAGGGCGACATCGACGCGCTGATGACGCGCATCGCCCATGTGCGCACCTGGACCTTCATCACCCATCGCGCCGACTGGCTCGCCGACGCGCCGCACTGGCAGGAGCGCGCCCGCGCCATCGAGGACCGGCTCTCGGACGCGCTCCATGACCGCATCACTCAGCGCTTCGTCGACCGCCGCGCCGCCTTCCTGATGCGCCAGCTTGCGGGCTCCCAGGATCTTCTCGCCTCGGTGAGCCGCGGCGGCGAGGTGCAGGTGGAAGGACATTACGTCGGCAAGCTCGACGGCTTCCGCTTCCGCGCCGACACCTCGGCGAGCGACGACGCGGCGCGCACCCTGCTCGCCGCCGCCAACCGCGTGCTGGGCGCCGAGATCGCCGATCGCGCCCAGGCGCTGGCGGCGGCGCCGCACGCGGAGTTCGAGCTCACGCCCGAGGCGCAGCTACGCTGGCGCGGCGGCAGCGTCGGGCGCCTCACCGCCGGCGACCGGATCCTGCAGCCGCGCATCGACGTGCTGCCGGCGGAATTCCTCGACGGCCAGCTCCGCGAGCAGGTGCGCCGGCGTCTTGCCGACTTTGCTCGCGAGGAGATCCGCCGGCGCCTGGCGCCGCTGATGCGGCTCGCCGACGCCGACCTCGCCGGCGCCGCGCGCGGCCTCGCGTTCCAGATCGTCGAGGGGCTGGGCGGCTTGCCGGCGGCGCAGGCGCGAGCGCAGGTGATGGCGCTCGACCAGCCGATGCGCCGCCGCCTGCGCGGCCTCGGGGTGCGGCTCGGCGTCGAGGCGGTCTATGTGGCGCCGCTCCTCAATCCGCGCGCTGCCGACATGGCGGGCATTCTCTGGGCCGTCTATCACGGCGCGCCACTGCCGGCGCCGACGCTGCGCGGCGCCGCGCAGCCGCGCGATGCCTCGCTCGCCGAGGGACTCTATGGCGCGATGGGCTACCGCGTCATGGGCGCCCGCGTGCTTCGCCTCGATCGTGTCGAGCGGCTCGCCGCGGCGCTCCGCCGCCTCGCGCGCCAGGGCCCCTTCGCGCCGCTGCCGGAGCTCCAGCAGCTTGCCGGCTGCAGCGGCGAGGAGCTGCCGGGCGTGCTGGCGGCGCTGGGATACCGCGCCGTCGTCGACGAGAGCGGCACCACCTTCCACCCCGAGCGCCGGCGCGCGGCGAAGCGCCGGCCGCCCGCGCGCGTTCCGGCGGAGGGCCCCTTCGCCAAGCTCGGCGCGCTGCGGCTCGCGCGCTGACGCATGCGGGACCCCGGATCGACGCAGCGTCTCGATCGTTGGCTCTGGTGCGCCCGCTTCGTCAGGAGCCGCTCGCTGGCGGCGCGGCTCTGCGCCGGCGGCATGGTGGCGCTCGGCGGCGGCACGGTCTCCAAGGCGCACCAGGCGGTGCGCGTCGGCGACCGGCTCACCCTGCGGCTCGGCCGCTGGGAGCGGAGCGTCGAGGTGCTGGCGCTGGCGGCGCGCCGCGGGCCGGCGCGCGAGGCGCGCCTCCTCTACGCGGAGACCGTGCCGCCGCGTGCGCTCGTCGAGGCGGCCGAGCCCTGGACCTCGCTCTTCGAGGAGGACGCGGAGGAACTCGCCCCGGCCGAGCCCGAGCCCTCGCGTTGACGGCGCGGCGCGCCCATGCCACGGTCGGCGCCCAATAAAAGGCAGGGTCGGCGAGAGCGTTCATGAAGACTGTCGAATCCGGCGATTTCGTGCTGGGCGTCGTCGGCGCCGGCGCCATGGGCTCCGGCATCGTGCAGGTGGCGCTGACCGGCGGCCTTCAGGTGATGCTGACCGATCTGCGGCCCGAGCAGCTGGAGAAGGCGCGCCAGGGCATCTTCCAGCGCCTCGATCGCCTCGCCGAGAAGGGCGAGCAGACCGCCGACGCGGTGGCATCCGCCAAGGCGCGGCTCGAGGTGGTTCCGAGCGTCGAGAAATTCGCCGGCTGCGATGCGGTGATCGAGGCGATCATCGAGGATCTCGCCGCCAAGCGGCAGCTCTTCGGGAGTCTCGAGGGCGTGCTGCGCGAGGACGCGATCATCGCCTCCAACACCTCCTCGCTGCCGATCGCCGCCATCGCCAAGACCTGCCGCCATCGCCGTCGCATCGCCGGCATGCATTTCTTCAACCCGGTGCCGCTGATGCGCCTGGTCGAGATCATCGAGGCGGCGGAGACCGATCCCGCTGTCGTCGACGCGCTGACGCGCCTGGGCCGCCGGCTCGGCCGCACGCCGGTCACCGTGAAGGACGCGCCCGGGTTCCTGGTCAATCTCGGCGGCCGCGCCTTCACGACCGAGGCGCTCCACATCCTGCAGGAGGCGGCGGCGCGGCCGATCGACGTCGATCAGGTGATGCGCGAGTGCTGCCACTTCCGCATGGGACCCTTCGAGCTGATGGACCTGACCGGCATCGACGTGAACTTCCCGGTGAGCCGCATCATCCACGAGGGCTACTTCTTCGATCCGCGCCTGAAGTCGGTGCCGATCCACCAGAGCCTCTACGAGGCCGGCCGTTTCGGCCGCAAGACCGGCGCCGGATTCCACGATTACGATCAGAGCGGCAAGATGATCGTCGCCGCGGCGCCGGCGATCTCGGCGCCGAAGCCGGCGCGCGTCATCCTCGCCGAGGACACCAAGGGCCTCGTCGAGCTCGCGGTCGCCGCCGGCGTCGAGACGGTGGCGATCGATGACCATCACAGCCCGATCCTGCTGGCGCCCTGGGGCGAGGACTGCACCACCGCGGCGACGCGGCTCGGCGTCGATCCCAAACGCGCGGTCGCGGTCGATCTCTCCCACGACACCTCGAAGCGCATCACCATGATGATGGCGCCGGGCGGCGATGCGGCGATCGGCGATCAGGCGGCGGCGTTGCTGATGGCCGCCGGCCGCGCCGTCACCCGCATCAAGGACAGTCCCGGCTTCATCGCCCAGCGCATCACCGCGATGATCGCCAATCTCGGCTGCGAGATGGCGCAGATGGATCTGGCGAGCCCCAGGGACATCGACGTGGCCATGCAGCTCGGCCTCAACTATCCGCAGGGACCCCTGGCGCTCGCCGACAAGCTCGGCGTCCCCCGCACCCACGAGATCCTGCTGCGTCTCCAGGAGGCGACCGGCTCCGATCGCTACCGGCCGAGCCTGTGGCTCCGGCGGCGGGCGCTCCTCGGCCTCTCCGCGCTTACGCCGGCTTAATCCCCGGTCTGGCAGACTCGATAGGGGCCGAGGTCGAGATGGAGGTGGTTGTAGTGGTAGCGGTCGCTCTCGGGGGTGAGGACGGCGCTGAAATAGTCGCAGGCGCGCCGCGCCAGCGCGTGCAGGAACGCGCCCTTGCGCCCGGACGAGTCCCAGTCGTGCTCGACGCTCACCGTCTCGCCGTTCGCCAGAACGAACCCGCGCACGTCGATGGCGCGTCCCACCGCGTGCTCGCTCCAGCGGCTGCTGGAGCCGATCTCGCGCCGGCAGGAATAGGCGCCGAAGTGATCGAAGCGCGTGATGGCGCTGCCGAGATAGCGGAGCGCCAGCGGCTCCGCCGCCTCGACGAGGAAGCGGTCGAGACGGTCGGCAAGCCCGCAGCTCATCAGCGCCGGCTGGTTCCAGGCGACCGCGGCTCGGCTCACCTCGACCGAGGTGTCGACGGCGCAGGGTCCGGCGCTGGCGCGGAGCGGCGCCAGCCGGAAATCGACGCCGCGCGTCGCGAGATCGCCGAGGCACTGCTCGCCGGAGAGGATCGGCAGGCTCGGCGCCGGCGGCGGCTTCGGCGGCCGCGCCGCGCAGCCGGCGAGCAGCAGCGCGAGAGGAACGGCCACGGCGATGCCCGGACGGCGGCGCATCGGCAATACCTACACCGGCTCGGACGGTCGCGGCCATGACCGCGTCCGACATCTCTGCTTCCGCCGCCCTCGACGCCCGCTTCAAAGGTGCGAAAATCCTCATCACCGGCGGCTTCGGCCTCATCGGCTCGACGCTGGCGCATCGGCTGGTCGGCGCGGGCGCCGCGGTGCGGCTCCTCGACAATCTCGACCCCGACTCGGGGGCGCATCGCGCCAACCTTGCCGGCATCGAGGACAAGGTCGATGCCGTCATCGCCGATCTCCGCGACGGCGAGGCGGTAAAGGGCGCGCTTGCCGATCGTGACATTTTATTTAATCTCGCCGCGCAGACGAGCCACTTGGGCTCGATGAAGGCGCCGCTCGCCGATCTCGACGTCAACGCGCGGGCGCAGCTGGCGCTGCTCGAATCCTGCCGGGCGGTCAATCCCGGCCTCCGCATCGTCTTCGCCAGCACGCGGCAGATCTATGGGCGTCCCGACTATCTGCCGGTGGACGAGAAGCATCCGCTGCGGCCGCCCGACGTCAACGGCGTCGACAAGCTGGCGGGCGAGGCCTTTCATCTCCTTTATCATCGCGTCTACGGCCTCAAGACCACCGCGCTCCGCCTCACCAACACCTATGGGCCGCGCATGCGCATCAAGGACGCGCACCAGACCTTCGTCGGCGTCTGGCTGCGCGCGGTGCTGGAGGATCGGCCCTTCGAGGTCTGGGGTGGCGAGCAGAAGCGCGACCTGACCTATGTGGAGGATTCCGCCGAGGCCTTCCTCCGCGCGGCGGTGACGCCGGCGACCGAAGGCCAGGCGCTCAACGTCGGCGGCGAGCGGCCGGTGACCCTGCGGGAACTGGCAGACACCCTGATCGCGGTGCACGGGCGCGGCTCCTTCGTCGTTAAGGAATTCCCGCCCGAGCGCAAGCGCATCGACATCGGCGACTACTGGGCGGACGATCGGCAGTTCCGCGACGCGACCGGCTGGGTCCCACAAGTGCCGATAGACATTGGTCTAAAAAAGGCCCTCGAATTCTTCAGCACTCGCATGGCGACTTATGTCTAAATGGCGCCTCCAGACCGCCTTTGACGGAGCCCCATGAGCGACGAGCCAATTCCGCAAGCCGATCCCCGGGCGGGGTTCCTGGCCTTGCGTACGCGCATCGACATCGCGATCACCCAGGTGATCGAGAGCGGCGCTTACATCCTCGGCAGCGAGGTGAGCGGCTTCGAGCAGGAGTTCTCGGCATTCGTCGGTGTGCGCCACGGGATCGGCGTGGCGAGCGGCACCGACGCCATCATCCTGGCGCTCCGCGGCATCGGCGTCGGCCCCAATGATTACGTCGTCACCGTGCCGCATACCGCCGTCGCGACGGTGGCAGCGATCGAGCTCGCCGGCGCGAAGCCGCTGCTGGTCGACATCGATCCGCGCACCTATACGATGGATCCGCAAGCGCTCGCCGAGGTGCTGGCGAAGCCGCCCGGCCGCATCGCCGCGGTGATGCCCGTCCATCTCTACGGCCAGCCCGCCGATCTCGGCGCCATCGAGCCGATGGTGGAGAAGGCCGGCGCCGTCCTCGTCGAGGATTGCGCGCAGTGCCAGGGCGCGCTCTGGGGCACCCGCATGACCGGCAGCATCGGCCGCGTCGGCACCTTCAGCTTCTATCCCACCAAGAATCTCGCGGCGCTCGGCGATGCCGGCGCCATCGTTACCAGCGACGACGCGCTCGCCGAGCGGCTGCGCGCGCTCCGCCAGTACGGCTGGCGCGAGCGCTACGTCAGCGACATCACCGGTCTCAATTCGCGGCTCGACGAGGTGCAGGCGGCGATCCTGCGCGTCCGCCTGACCATGCTGGAGGCGGAGAATCAGCGCCGCCGCGACATCGCCGCCGCCTATGACAGCGGGATGCAGGGGCTGCCGATCGTGCTGCCGGCGCGGCAGCCGAAGACCACCCATGTCTTCCATCAATATGTCGTGCGCACGCCCAAGCGCGAGGCGCTGCGCCGAGCGCTGCAATCGCGCAGCATCGGCACCAACATCCACTATCCGATGCCGGTGCATCTGCAGCCCGCCTATCGCGGCCGCATCGCCACCGGCCCCGCGGGCCTCGGCGAGACCGAGCGCGCGGCGCGCGAGGTGCTGAGCCTGCCGATGTTCCCGCAGCTCCGCGAGGAGCAGGTCGGCCGCGTCATCGCCGGCATCCACGGCGCGCTGGCGGAGATCGATTGAAAGCCCGCTCCGCCGCGCTGGCGGGGGAGAGGGTGCGAGCGTCAGCGGGCGGGTGAGGTGGTCGCGACGCGAGACTGAGGCTGCGACACCTCACCCTCCCGTCGCTTGCGCGTCGGGCCCCTCGTCGATCCGCTTTGCGGCTCGACCCCCGCAAGCGCGGAGAGGGGCTTTACTCAAGCCGCCGTGTTGATCAGCAGGACGCCGGCGCCGATCAGGACGATGCCGCCGAACTGCTGCCAGCCCAGCGGCTCGTTCCAGAGATAGTGCGCGCAGACCGCCACCACCACGTAGGAGAGCGCGACGCTCGGGAAGGCGACCGAGACCGGGATGCGCTTGATGGCGACGATGTAGAAGATTGCGCCGAAGCCATAGGCGAAGAGGCCGCCGATGGTGAAGGGGTCCAGGAACTGGTTCATCACGTCGTGGGTCCGCTCGGCGCCGGTCTTGAGCAGGATCTGGCCGAGCACGCCCAGGGTGATGGCGGCGAAGAGCGTCGCGTAGGAGATCACCATGGCGCTCAGATCCGCCCGGCGACGCGGCGCTCGGCGCGCGCCGAGGTGTCGGTGAAGCCGACGCCGCTGCGGATCACCTCGCGGATCACCGTCTGCGGCTTGTTGTTGGCGGTGAGGAAAAGCCGGCCCATGTATTCTCCGAGAATGCCGAGGATGAGAAGCTGCACGCCCGAGAGCAGCAGCGTTGCCGCCATCAGCGACGCCCAGCCCTGCGGTGGATCGAAGAAGAGCGCCTCGATGACGACGGAGGCGACGCCGATCGCGCCCAGCACCGAGAGGGCGAAGCCCGCGAAGGTGCTGAGTCGGAGCGGCATCACCGAGAAATTGACGAAGATGCTGAGCCAGAGATGGAGCAGCCGGCGCAGCGTGTAGTTGCTCTGGCCGCGCGCGCGCGGCAGATGCTCGACCTCGAGGGTGCCGATGGCGTCGGTCGCCTGCATGATGAGGCCGTCGACGTAGGGGTATGGCCCGGTGTAGCGCGTCACCTGCTCGACCAGGAAGGCGCTCATGCAGCGGAAGCTCGAGAGGTAGAGGCCCTTCGGCTTCTCCATCAGCCGGTCGGCGACCCAGTTGGCGAAGCGGCTGCCGAGATTGCGCCAGTGCGAGTGCTGCTTGGTGCGATAGGTCGTGTAGATCACGTCCTTGCCGGACTGGCGCGCGTAGTCGAGCAGGCGCCGCACCTCGGAGGGCGGGTTCTGCAGGTCGTCGTCCATGGTGATGACGTAGTCGCCGTGCGCATGGCGGAGCCCCGTCATCACCGCGTTGTGCTCGCCGAAATTGCGCGCCAGCGCGATGACGGTGAGCGGGATCGGCGCCTCCGCCGCGAGGCGGCGGCAGACCGCGAGGCTGTCGTCCGGGCTGCCGTCGTTCACCAGGATGATCTCGTGGCCGCCGTCGACCGCGAGCTGCTCGAGCGCATGCACCAGCTCGCCCACGCTGTTGGCGCCGTTGTAGACGGGCACCACGATGCTGAGCGCGCAGGGCCGCTCGGTCACGGCTTCACCGCCGTGGCGAGCACCGAGCCGCCGAAGGGCAGCCTTATGCCGAGGCCCGCGATCATCGCTTCTCCCTGGACCAGGATGCGGAACAGCGTCTCGAGCGGCGCCGGCAGCAGGGCGACATCGCTCTCGGGCCTGCCGGCCGACCGCTTCCCGAGCTTCCGCCGGATCACCATAAGGGGAAACAGCAGCGTGTTCCAATAGGAGGTGCGGATGGCGGTGAACCCCGCCGCCGCCAGCCGCCGCCGGACGCCCGAAGCGGTATAGCGCTCGACGTTCGCGACCGCGGCGTCGTGCTCGGAGAGCAGCCAGCGATAGGCCGGCAGGCTCAGCACCAGGAGCCCGCCCGGCGCGAGGCAGCGGTGGAACTGGCCGAGCGCCGCCGCCTCGTCGACGCCGCGATGGCAGAGCACGTCGGCGCTGAGGATGGCGGTGAAGCTGCCGCCGGCGAAGGGGAGCGCGTTCACCGAGCCGATGGCGATGGCGCTGCCGCTGGCGTCGCGGGCGACCGCGGCGGCGCCGGCATCGAACTCGACGCCGAACAGCGGGAGGCGCGGAAAGCGCTCGGCGAGCCGCGCCAGCAGCCCGCCGGTGCCGCAGCCGGCATCGAGCACGCGGCCTCTGCCGGGAGAGCCGCGGCGGGCGAGCGCGCCGATGATCTGCGCGTGCAGGCCATGGAACCACCAGAGCCGCCGGTCGAGGGCGGCGAGGCGCTCGTACTCCACGCGCTCCATGGGAAAGACGCTAGCGCACGCCCGCCAGCCGCGCGGCGCTCCCGGCGGCGGCGAGGTAGGGACGCCGGTCGAGCACGATCGAGAGCAACGCTCCCATCCGCTCCACCCGATAGATCTCGCGGCCCGGCACCGCCTTGTGGCAATCGTCCTTGGTGAAGGCGATGTAGAAGTCGGCGGTGTTGCGGTCGTCGTCGAAGATGAAATTCGGCGGGAAGAAGAAGCCGGCGGAGATCGGCGGCCCGCAGACCGCGACGGTGAAGTCGTGATCCATGTAGTCGGCGCCGTATTCCGCGCGCAGATGATCCTCGAGGCCGTTCACCGCCTCGGCATAGGAGTTCGCCCAGTAGTCGGTCTTGAACAGGCCGTCGGCGCCTTCGACGCCGCCGATGAAGGCGTTGTAGTAGACGTACTCGTCGGGATGCAGCATGCCCATGATGGCGAGATGGCCCATCCCGTAGAGCGCGAGCGCGCCATAGCCCCAGCGGCGATAGGGGAAGTCCTCGAGCCAGTCGAGGAAGCGGTCCATCACCACGGCGGCGAGCGCGGCGATCAGCGGCAGCACGAAGATGAAGTGGCGCATGCCGTCGAACAGCACCGCCTTGATCGCGATCGCGTAGCCGATCGGGAACAGCACCGCGAAGGCGACGATGAAGCAGGCGAGCGCCGGTCCGCGCGGCACCGACCAGCTGTTCGCCCGCGCCACCAGCACCGCCGCCGGCAGCGCCGCCACCAGCAGCACCAGCACCAGCTCGGGGAGCGCCAGCACCACGTGCACCGGCAGATAGGCCCAGGGCAGATCGCTCGCCGGGAAGTACTGGCCGGCGAACAGCGTCTTGAAGGGGAAGATCTCGTGCGAGAAGTTGGCGAGCGCGATCAGCGGATTGTGGATCGGGTCGAGCTGCGCGAAGGGCCAGAACACCAGCATCACCGCGTAGCCGATGAGCGTCACCGGCACCAGCACGCGCCAGAGGCTCATGAAGCCGTCGCCGATCAGCACGCCGGCGCGCCGCGTCTCGATCGCGCGCCAGACCCCGGAGAGCCCGAGCAGCAGGCCCAGATAGCCGAAGATCAGCAACCCGCCGCAGCGGATGCCGAGGGTCATGCCGGTGGCGAATCCGAGCTTCGCCACCGTCGACCAGGAGGGCCGCGGCAGCTCCGTCGCGAGGAGCGCCAGGTAATAGAGCGACCACACCATGCCGACCGCGAAGGGAATATCCTTCGGGTTGTTGAACATCTGGCCGTAGTAGTTGGGCGTCAGCGCCAGGAAGAGCGCGGCGAGGAACCCCGCGCGCGGGCCGGCGAGCTGGCGCCCCAGCTTCCACGCCCCGGCCAGCCCGACCACGCCGACGAGGCCGTTCAGCAGGTGGCGCGTCTCGTAGGTGTCGAAAGGCGAGATGTGATTGAGGATGGCGGCGCCCATGTCGAAGGCGGCGCCGTAATTGTAGAGGTCCATCCAGTTGGTGGCGCTGAGGTCCTTGAAGCCGCTGAGGTAATAGTTGAGCGCCAGGACGCCGTACCAGTTGTGCACGTCCTCGTCCCAGGTGATGCCGTAATCGGTGAAGGTCACCACCACCAGCAAGGTCGCCAGCAGGAACAGCACGCGCGCGAGCCCGTCCCAGGAGGTCTCGATCCCGAGGAGCTTGAGGCGCGCGGAGGGGGCGGCAGCGAAGGAAGATGCTGTGGTCATTGGTCCCGTGGCGGCGCGCATTATAGACCGGCCGCCGCCAGCAGGGGCGGCAGAACGTGGTCGGTGGAGAAGAATTCCTCGGCGATGCCGCGGGCGGCGCGGGCATGGCGGGCATAGTCGCGGTCGATGGCGCGGAACGCCTCCAGGATCTCCGCCTCGGTCATGAACTCGAAGAGGCCCTCGCCGACCGGATAGAACTTGCTGAAGCCGGTCTTCATGGTGACGACCGGCCGGCCGGAGGCGAGGTAGCAGACGCTGCGGTCGCTGAACCAGCCGCTGTTCGGGCGGACATAGATGTCCTTGGCGACGGTGAACTCGCCGCGCGAGCCCTGGATGTAGTCGCGGTAGCTGGTCATGTCGGCGGACGCCGGCCGC
Source organism: Allostellaceae bacterium (assembly GCA_035507155.1). Taxonomy (GTDB): domain Bacteria; phylum Pseudomonadota; class Alphaproteobacteria; order ATCC43930; family CGMCC-115725; genus DASZHJ01. The sequence goes on along the minus strand of DATJOK010000078.1, from coordinate 1,614 downwards.
GGATCGATGACGCGCCAGCCGTGGCTCGCGACCTCCCGGCTCACCGCATCGGAGCCGGTCATCAGCGCCAGCGTGAAGCACTGCTCGGGCGCCGCCTTCGGCAGGTCGATGAACTTCATGAAGTTCACGTGCTTCGACCAGAGATAGGTCTCGCTGCCGAAGCGGATGTTCTTGCCCTTGTTCTCCCAGGTGGCGATCGAGCTGAAGCAATGCGGCTCGCCGGCTGCCATCGGCCATTCCGACAGCACCACCGGCGGCCGCGTCGGCCGCCAGGCGAGGCCGGAGAGCGGCACCGGACAATCGGGCGATCCCAGGTTCTCGCCGTAGGTGAAGAAATGCGTGTGCGCGTCGAGGTAGGCGCGCGCGGCGGCATCCGCCTGGGCGTATTTGATCTGCTCGTAGACCGGATCGGTGTCGATCATCAGGCGCGCGGGGCAGGCCATGTGCTCCTCGCGCAGCTTGGTGGCGCCGCAGAGGTTGATGAGGGCGTCGGCCTCGCGGTAGAGCGCGTGCACCTGCTCGCGGGAGAGGCCGTGATAGACGTCATTGATGGCGTCCCAATAGGCCCAGCGCTCGCCGAGCCCGTAGCGCTCCATCATCCGGCGGACATAGGCGACGTTGTAGTCGCACTCCATCACCACACTGTTAACGCGGGGGTCATAGGGATTGGCGCCGCCGTCCTCGACGTACCAGACGTCCCAGCCCAGGCGCTTCAGGCCGAGCACGTACTGCATCGCCTGCCAGGCGATCCCGCCGAGCGGCATCTGGCCGACGAAATGAAGGACGACGATCTTGCCGCGCGAGGCCAAAGCTCCAACTCCGAAAGGCGCCCGTCGGGCGCGACGTTAACAGGCAGCGAGCCGGCCAGCTCCGCGCTCAAGCCCCCGCCTGCACGCGGGCATAGAGATCCCCGGATCCCGCATCAACCCCCAGGCGCTCGAGCTCCGCCGCCATCTCGGCGGCGCTGCGCCAGCGGTCGTGCAGCAGCCGGAGGCGCTCCCCCTCGGAGCGGTTGAAGCCATAGTTGCCAAGGGCTTGGAGCCGGTCGAGGGCGGCGAGGGTGGCTGGCAGGGCGGCCGTCACATACTCGACCGACAACGCGGGAAGCGGTTGGCTTAATCCCTCCAGCACCGCGGTCTCGAAGCCTTCGACGTCGATCTTGGCGAAGGCGGGCATGCCATGGCGTGCGACGAGGGCGTCGAGGGTGGTGACGGCGACCGGGATCCGCTGGCGCCAGCGCACCCGGGCGAAGCTGCGGCTTCGCCCGACCTCCCGCGCCCAGCTCTCCGAGAGGGTGGCGACGGTGGGATTGCCGGGATCGAGATGGAGGGTCGCCTCGCCGGGCGACGCGCCCACCGCCGCCTCCACCAGGGTCACCCGGGGATTGCGGCCGTAGAGCCGCCGCAGCACCGCCATTGCCGCCGGCTGCGGTTCCACCGCGACGACGTTGGCGCCGAGGGCGAGGAAGTATCCGACGCGGTCGCCCACATGGGCGCCGATGTCGAAGCAGAGATCGCCGGGCCTGATGAACCGGCTGTAGAGGGCACGGGCACGCCGCCGTTTCCAGGGCTGGCCGTGATAGATGGCGAGCGAGCGCGCGATGCCGATGCCGCG
>DATJOK010000077.1:0-41031 GCA_035507155.1 Allostellaceae bacterium | reverse complement strand
TGGCCGAGCTGACCGGCCGCAGCGGGGGCTACTCGCGCGGCAAGGGCGGCTCGATGCACATGTTCTCCAAGGCCGAGCATTTCTACGGCGGCCACGGCATCGTCGGCGCCCAGGTCCCGCTCGGCACCGGCCTCGCCTTCGCCAACAAGTATCGCGGCACCGACAGGGTCGCCGTGGTCTATCTCGGCGACGGCGCTATCAACCAGGGCCAGGTCTACGAATCCTTCAACATGGCGTCGCTTTGGCATCTCCCGGTCATTTACGTGATCGAGAACAACAAGTACGGCATGGGCACCTCGGTCTCGCGCAGCTCCGCCTCGCCGGACCTGTTCAGCCGCGGCGAGCCGTTCCAGATCCCGGGCCACCAGGTCGACGGCATGAACGTGGTCGCCGTGCGCCAGGCGGCGCAGGAGGCCTTGGCCTATGTCCGCTCCGGCAAGGGGCCCTATATCCTGGAGATGCTGACCTACCGCTACCGCGGCCACTCCATGTCCGATCCCGCAAAGTACCGCAGCAAGGACGAGGTGACGCGGATGCGCTCCGAGCACGATCCCATCGATCAGGTGCGCCAGCGCATCCTCGACGGCGGCGTCGCCGACGAGAACCAGCTCAAGGCGATCGACAAGGAGATCAAGGACCTCATCACCGCGGCGGCCGACTTCGCCCAGGAGAGTCCGGAGCCCGATCCGAGCGAGCTCTGGACCGACGTGCTGGCGGAGGCCTGAGGCAGCGCAAGGAATCTTGGATGAGCGGTGTGCGTCCTTCGAGACGCCCGCTGCGCAGGCTCCTCGGGATGAGGATCTTCTCTTAATGCCACCAACAATCCACCTCATGCTGAGGAGCGGTCCAGAGGACCGCGTCTCGAAGCCCGCACGATCGTCGTGCAGCGATCAGTGTGAGCGCTGAAATTTCCGGGGAACGCAGATGGCGATCGACGTGTTGATGCCCGCGCTCTCGCCCACGATGACCGAGGGCAAGATCGCGAAGTGGCATAAGAAGGTAGGGGACGCGGTCAAGGCCGGCGACGTGCTGGCGGAGATCGAGACCGACAAGGCGACGATGGAAGTGGAGGCGGTGGACGAGGGCGTCCTCGCCAGGATCGTGGTGCCCGAGGGCACCGATCATGTGGCGGTGAACGCGCCCATCGCCGTCATCGCCGCCGACGGCGAGAGCGTGCAGGACGCCGCCGGCGCCGCGATCGCGCCGCCGCCCGCTGCCGCCAAGCCCGCATCGCCGCCGGCACCCGCGCCGGCGCCGCCTCCCGCCGCGCCCGCGGTCCATGCGGCGCCCGCCGCCGCCCCCACGTCCGTGGAATCCGAATGGACCGGCCCCACCGCCAACCTCACCGTCCGCGAGGCGCTGCGCGATGCCATGGCGGAGGAGATGCGCCGCGACGACACCGTCTTCCTGATGGGCGAGGAGGTGGCGGAATATCAGGGCGCCTACAAGGTGAGCCAGGGCCTCCTCGAGGAGTTCGGCGGACGGCGCGTCATCGACACGCCGATCTCCGAGCACGGCTTCGCCGGCCTCGGCGTCGGCGCCGCCTATGCGGGGCTCCGGCCGATCGTCGAGTTCATGACTTTCAACTTCGCCATGCAGGCGATGGACCAGCTCATCAACTCCGCCGTCAAGACGCGCTACATGTCGGGCGGCCAGATGGGCTGCCCGATCGTGTTCCGCGGCCCCAACGGCGCCGCCTCCCGCGTCGCCGCCCAGCACTCCCAGGACTATGCGAGCTGGTATGCCCATGTGCCGGGCCTCAAGGTGGTCTCGCCCTACAGCGCCGCCGACGCCAAGGGCCTGCTCAAATCGGCGATCCGCGATCCGAACCCGGTCATCTTCCTGGAGAACGAGCTGCTCTACGGCCACACCTCGCCGGTGCCCGTCCATGACGACTGGATCGTGCCGCTCGGCAAGGCGCGCATCCTGCGCGCCGGCGACCAGGTGACGATCACCGCGCATTCGCGCATGGTGGAGATCGCGCTGGGCGCCGCCGAGGCGCTCGCCGGCGAGGGCATCGCGGCGGAGGTCATCGATCTCCGCACCATCCGCCCCCTCGACATCGAGACCATCGTCGCCTCGGTCAAGAAGACCAACCGCATCGTCTCCGTGGAGGAGGGCTGGCCCTTCGCCGGCGTCGGCTCCGAGATCGCGGCGCAGATGATGGAGCAGGCCTTCGACTGGCTCGACGCGCCGGTGGCACGGGTCTGCGGCAAGGACGTGCCGCTCCCCTATGCCGCCAATCTCGAGCGGATGGCGCTGCCGCAGATCGCGGACGTGGTCGCCGCCGCCAAAGCCGTAACCTATCGCTGATCCCGCGACCTCCCGAGAAAAGGGGAAGAACGATGCCCATCGAGGTCCTGATGCCCGCGCTGTCGCCCACCATGACGGAGGGCAATCTCGCCAAGTGGCACAAGAAGGTCGGCGATCCCGTCAAGGCCGGCGACGTCATCGCGGAGATCGAGACCGACAAGGCCACCATGGAAGTGGAGGCGGTGGACGAGGGCGTCGTCGGCGAGATCCTGGTTCCCGAGGGCGCCCAGGGCGTGAAGGTGAACCAGCCGATCGCGCGCCTCCTCGAGGAGGGCGAGGACGCCTCCGCTCTCAAGAGCGCGCCCGCGGCCAAGCCCGCGCCGGCCGCGCCGCCGCCACAGGCGGCACCGGCGCCGGCACCGAAGCCCGCGGCTCCCGCGCCGCAAGCGACGCCCGCTTCGGCGCCGCAACCGCAGCCGAAACCCGCGCCCGCCGCCGCTTCTCCGGCGCCGTCGGCCAACGGTCACGATCGCACCCCGGCAAGCCCGCTCGCCCGCCGCATGGCGGCGCAGGCCGGGCTCGACATCGCCCGCATCGCCGGCTCCGGCCCGCATGGCCGGGTGGTGAAGGCGGATGTGGAGACGGCGCTGAAGGGCGGCGCGCCCGCCGCTCGCGCGCCGGCGCCGCGGCCCGGTGCCGCGCCCTCGCCGGTCATGGCGCCGAGCCTCGGCATGGCGCAGGTGGCGGCGCTCGCCGGCAATGCGCCCTATACGCCGGTCCCCAACGGCAACATGCGCCGCACCATCGCGCGGCGTCTCACCGAGGTGCAGCAGTCCGTCCCGGTCTTCTATCTCACCATGGATTGCGAGATCGACGCGCTCCTGAAGGCGCGCGCCGACGTCAACGCCCAGGTCGAGAGCAAGGTCTCGGTCAACGACTTCGTCATCAAGGCGGTGGCGCTGGCGCTGAAGAAGGTGCCGGCGGTGAACGCGTCCTGGAGCGAGGAGGCGGTGCTGCGCTGGAACAGCGTCGATGTTTCGGTGGCGGTGGCGCTCGATGACGGCCTCATCACCCCGATCATCCGCAACGCCGACCAGAAGGGCCTGGCGCAGATCTCCGCCGAGATGAAGGACCTGGCGACACGCGCCCGCGCCAACAAGCTGAAGCTCGAGGAGTTCCAGGGCGGCACCTTCTCGATCTCCAATCTCGGCATGTTCGGCGTCAGCGAGTTCACCGCCGTCATCAACCCGCCGCAGTCCTGCATCCTGGCGGTCGCCGCCGGCGAGCAGCGCGCGGTGGTGAAGAACGGACAGCTCGCCGTCGCCACCGTGATGAGCTGCACCATCTCCTGCGACCATCGCGTGGTCGACGGCGCGACGGCGGCGCAATTCATGGGCGCCTTCCGCAAGTACGTCGAGGCGCCGGTGACGATGCTGCTCTGATCTGCTGATATCGAGATGCGGCGCGCACCCCCCTCCCTGACCCTTCCCCTCAAGGGGGGAAGGAATTGCGCTGTCTCCACTCCACCTTGCCGCTCCCCCTTGAAGGGGGAGGGATGGGGAGGGGGCGGGGCCGCAGACTCTGCATTCGATTAGGAGGCCCCATTGGCCGAACAGACCTTCGACATCGTCATCCTCGGCGGCGGACCCGGCGGCTACGTCGCGGCGATCCGCGCGGCGCAGCTCGGCATGAAGACCGCGGTCGTCGAGCGCGAGCATCTGGGCGGCATCTGCCTCAACTGGGGCTGCATTCCGACCAAGGCGCTGCTCAGGACCTCGGAGATCAATCACCTGCTGCAGCATCTCGGCGACTACGGCTTCAGCGCCAAGGAAGTGAGCTTCGACTTCAAGAAGATCATCGAGCGCTCGCGCAAGGTGGCAAAGCAGCTCTCGAACGGCGTCGGCTTCCTGATGCGCAAGCACAAGATCACCGTCTTCGACGGTCAGGGCGCGCTGAAAGGCGGCGGCAAGCTCGCGGTGACGAAGGACGGCAAGCCGGTCGCCGATCTCGCCGCCAAGCACATCGTGCTGGCGACCGGCGCGCGGGCGCGCGCGCTTCCCGGCCTCGAGCCCGACGGCAAGCTGGTCTGGACCTACAAGGAGGCGATGGTGCCGGAGGCGATGCCGAAATCGCTGCTGGTGGTGGGCTCCGGCGCCATCGGCATCGAGTTCGCGAGCTTCTACCGCAATCTCGGCGCCGAGGTGACGGTGGTGGAGGTGCTGCCCCGCGTGCTGCCGGTGGAGGACGAGGAGATCTCCGCCTTCGCCCGCAAATCCTTCGAGAAGCAGGGCATGAAGATCCATGTCGGCACCACGGTGAAGGCGCTCAAGAAGAACGCCGACAGCGTGACCGCGACCTTGGAGGCCGGCGGCAAGACCACGGAGATCACCGCCGAGCGCGTCATCCTCGCGGTCGGCATCGTCGGCAACGTCGAGAACATCGGCCTCGAGAAGACCAAGGCGAAGGTCGAGAAGACCCACGTCGTCATCAATCAGTGGTGCGAGACCGGCGAGCCCGGCCTCTATGCGATCGGCGATCTCGTCGGCCCGCCCTGGCTCGCCCACAAGGCGATGCACGAGGGCGTGCTCTGCGTCGAGAAGATCGCCGGCATCAACGACGTGCAGCCGCTCAACGTCCGCAACGTGCCGGGCTGCACCTATTGCCGCCCGCAGGTGGCGAGCGTCGGCTTGACCGAGGCGGCGGCGAAGGCGGCGGGCCACCAGGTCCGCGTCGGCCATTTCCCCTATATCGGCAACGGCAAGGCGATCGCCATGGGCGAGGCGGAGGGCATGGTGAAGACCGTCTTCGACGCCAAGACCGGCGAGCTCCTCGGCGCCCATATGGTGGGGGCGGAGGTGACCGAGCTCATCCAGGGCTACACCATCGCCAAGACGCTGGAGACCACCGAGCACGAGCTCAAGGAGACCATCTTCCCGCATCCCACCCTCTCGGAGATGATGCACGAGGCGGTGCTTGACGCCTATGGGCAGGTTCTCCACATCTAACCCAAATGAGCGACGCTCCCCTCCGCCATCCCGAGAAGGCGCATCGGCCCGACAATCCGGTGCCGCGCAAGCCCGAGTGGATCCGCGTCAAGGCGCCGGTCTCGAAGGAGTATCACGAGACGCGTCTGCTCATGCGCGAGCTGAAGCTCAACACCGTCTGCGAGGAGGCGGCCTGCCCCAACATCGGCGAGTGCTGGAAGCAGAAGCACGCCACCGTGATGATCCTCGGCAGCGTCTGCACCCGCGCCTGCACCTTCTGCAACGTGGCGACCGGGCGGCCGGACCAGCTCGATCCCCACGAGCCCGAGCATGTGGCGGAGGCGGCGGCGAAGCTCGGCCTCGAGCATATCGTGGTGACCTCCGTCGACCGCGACGATCTCGATGATGGCGGCGCGATGCAGTTCGTGCGCGTGATCGAGGAGATCAGGAAGCGCACCCCCAAGACCACAATCGAGGTGCTGACGCCCGACTTCCTCCACAAGGAGGGCGCCCTCGAGAAGGTGGTGGCGGCGAAGCCCGACGTCTTCAACCACAACCTCGAGACCGTGCCGCGGCTTTATGCCGAGGTGCGGCCGGGCGCGCGCTACTTCCACTCGCTGCGCCTCCTCGACCAGGTGAAGCGCCTCGATCCCTCGATGTTCACCAAGTCCGGCCTGATGGTGGGCCTGGGCGAGGAGAAGCCCGAGGTGCTGCAGGTGATGGACGATCTCCGCGCCGCGCAGGTCGACTTCCTCACCATCGGCCAGTACCTGCAGCCGACGCCGAAGCACCACGCGCTCCAGCGCTTCTGGACGCCGGAGGAGTTCGACGGCTTGAAGCGGATGGCGCTCGGCAAGGGATTCCTCATGGTCTCCGCCTCGCCGCTGACGCGCTCCTCGTATTTCGCCGGCGACGATTTCGCCAAGCTCCGGGCGGCGCGCGACGCGCAGCTCGCCGCCACCGCCTGACCGGCGGGGCGCAAATGCCCACCCACGCCGAGCAGCGCCGACTGCCCTACAGCGCGAAGCAGCTCTTCGACCTCGTCGCCGACGTCGAGCGCTATCCCGAATTTTTGCCGTGGTGCGTCGGCGCCCGCATCCGCGAGCGCACCGAGAAGCTGCTGGTGGCGGATCTGCTGATCGGCTTCAGGATGGTGCGCGAGCGCTTCACCTCCCGCGTGGTGCTGAGTCCGCCCGATCGCATCGACGTCGCCTACAGCGAGGGCCCGTTCCGCTACCTCACCAACCACTGGGTCTTCATCCCGCAGCCGGACGGCGGCTGCCTCATCGACTTCTTCGTCGATTTCGAATTCCGCTCGCGCTTCCTGCAGAAGATCATCGAGGTGCTGTTCAACGAGGCGGTGAAGCGCATGGTCTCCGCCTTCGAGACCCGCGCCCGCCAACTCTACGGCGCCCCGCCCGCGCCGCAGGGCGCGGCGAAGCCGGCGTAGTAAAGTCCCTCTCTGCACAAAGTGGGGAGAGGAAGGGGACCCATCGCGCAGCGATGGGGAGGGTGAGGTGTCGCAGCCTCAGTCTTGCGGCGAGGCCCACCTCACCCGCTCGCTCCGCTCGCACCCTCTCCCCCCAAGGGGCGGAGAGGGTTTATCGCGTCAGCGCAGCCTCTCCAGCACCCACGTCATTTCCACCACCCGCGCATATTCGCCGTCCATGTGCGCGAGCGAGAGGGCGTGAACCTCCTCGGCCTTGAAGACTCTTCCGTCGAGGGTCTTCTTGTCGAAGGTGAAGCAGCCGTCGCTCACCACGTAGATGTCGAAGCCCAGGTTGCCGCCCATGCGCACCGTCGCCTCCAGCGAGTTGCTGGTGCTGACGCCGGTGACGAAGAGTTGCGTGTGGCCGGCGCGTCTGAGGCGCGTCTCGAGATCGGTGCCGATGAAGGCGCTGTTGACGCGCTTGGCGATGACGGTCTCGCCGTCGCGCGGCGCGACCTCGGGCTTGAACGCATTCCCTTCCTGGCCCGGCCGGTAGGCGGAGTTGGGCTCGGTGGAATCGTGCCGCACGTGATAGATCGGGCGGCCGGTCTCGCGCCAGCGCGCCAGCAGCGCTGCCACCTTCCGCTCGCAATCGGGATTGTTGCGCGGGCCCCAATAGGGCGCATCGATCGCCTTCTGCAGATCGATGATGACGAGGGCGGCGGAAGCGGGAAGGGCGTCAGGCGCCGGCATCGGCGCCTCTTGCGAGATAGTGGCGCGGCGTCGCGCCGAGGGCGCGGCGGAACATGGCGGTGAAGGCGCTGGCGCTGGCATAGCCCAGCTGCTCGGAGACCAGCGCCACCGGCTCGCCTTGGGCGAGCCGGCTCACCGCCTCGGCGAGGCGCACCTGTTGCCGCCACTGGGTGAAGCCCATGCCGGTCTCGCGCTGGAAGAGGCGGGCCAGCGTGCGCGCGCTGGCGCCGACGCGCTCGGCCCAATCGTCGAGCGTTTCCATCGCGGCGGGATCGTCGAGGAGCGCGCGGCAGAGCGCCATCAGGCGCTTGTCCGACGGGAGCGGAATGCTGAGCGGCACCGTCGCCGCCTGCGCCAGCTCCCGGAGGATGAGCTGCATCACGAGACCCGCGCTGCCGCTCTCGTCGTATTCGATCGGCTCCTCGACGGCGCGCAGGATGAGCGCGCGCAGCAGCGGCGTCACCTCGATCACCATGCAGCCGTCGAGCCTCGCCGGCGCCGCTTCCGTCGCGACGAAGAGCGGCCGCATGGCGACGCGGCCGCTCATGCGGATCTCGTGCTGGGTGCCGGCGGGGATCCAGACTGCGCGGTCCGGCGGCACGATCCAGGCGCCGCGCGCGGTGGTGACGCGCATGACGCCGGTCGCGGCGTAGGTGAGCTGGGCGCGCGGGTGGCTGTGCGGCGCGATCACGGCGCCGCTGGCGAAATCCTTCGCCATCGCGGTGACCGGCCGCGGCACGTGCTGGTAGTCGTCCCGGTTGGTGCTGCGGCCGCGGGCTCCTGCAGGGGCCATGTCCGATTCTCGACAGAAGTTGTCAGGACAGTGTGGACCGGACACGCCTATCCTGTCCACATCCAAGCCTCTCCGGAGGGAGCGCGACCATGGCCAGCAACCGGCGGATCGTGCGTTTCATCAACGCCGCTCATGCCCTCGATCACCTGGTGATGCTGATCTTCCCCACCGCCGTCCTCGGCATGGGCGCCACCTTCGGCACCTCCTACGGCGAGCTGCTGGCGCTGTCGCTGGGGGGATTCATCGCCTTCGGCGCGGGCTCGCTGCCGGCAGGCTGGCTCGGCGATCTCTGGAGCCGGCGCAACATGCTGGCGGTGTTCTTCATCGGCGTCGGATGCGCCACCATGCTGACGGCGCTGAGCTCCTCGCGCCTCATGCTGGCGCTGTCGCTGACCGTGATCGGCGCCTTCGCCGCGATCTACCATCCGGTCGGCACCGCGATGCTGACGGCCCACACCGAGGGCAAGCTCGGCCGCACCATCGGCGTCAACGGCGTCTGGGGCAATCTCGGCGTCGCCTTCGCGGCGCTGGTCACCGGCGCCATCACCCAGTGGATCGGCTGGCGCTGGGCCTTCGTGGTGCCGGGCGCCGTCGCGATCGGTTTCGGCATCGCCTTCCTGATCCTGGTGCCGGACGAGCGCAACCTGCAGAAGGCGGTGAAGCGCGCGGCGGCGCCGCTGCCGCGGAACGTGGTGATCCATGCCTTCGCCGTGCTGGTGCTGGTTACGATGGCGGGGAGCGTCGTCTTCAACGCCACCACCATCGCCATGCCGAAGGTGTTCGACGAGCGCCTGCCGCTGCTGGCGGCGACGCCCTTCCGCGTCGGCGCGCTCGTCTTCCTGGTCTATGTCATCGGCGCGATGGCGCAACTCATCGTCGGTCATTTCGTCGACCGCCATCCGCTGCGCACGGTGTTCCTGCCGCTGTCGCTGATCCAGGCGCCGGCGCTGCTGCTCGCGGCCTGGGCGCAGGAGTGGGCGATGCTGGCGCTCGCTGTCGCCATGATGTTCGGCATCTTCGGCCAGGTGACCATCAACGACGCCATGGTGGCGCGCTACACCAACCACGAATGGCGGGCGCGCGCCTACGCCTTCCGCTACGTCGTCTCCTTTGCCGCGAGCGCCTGTGGCGTGCCGCTGGTGGCGCTCCTCCACGACCGCACCGGCGGCTTTGCGCTCACCTTCATGGTGCTGGCCTGCTTCGGCGCGCTGGTCTTCGTCGGCGCGCTCCTCTTCCCGCACCGGCCGGAAGAGCTGGAGGTGCTGCCGGCGCGGCTGCAGGCGGCGGAATAGCCCTACGCTAGGGCCGCCAGGTCCCGAACGGCACCACCTTGTTGTCGGCGTCGTGGCCGATGTCGGCGCGTCCGAGATAGGGGATGCCGGCGATATCGCACCAGTGGCGCGTCACCGTCTCCTCGTCCTGGCCGAAGTCGGGCGTGTTCGGGGTGATGCTGTTGCAGCGGCCGAGGCGGATGCCGGCGACGCGGCGCAGGCCTGGTGCCGCGGTGATGTGGCAGAGCGAGCGGTCGATGCGGTACATCGCCTCGCTCACCTCCTCCAGCAGCAGCACATGGCCGGCGAGATCGGGCTCCAGCGGCGTGCCGATCAGATGGCTGAGGATGGTGATGTTGAAGGCGGCGGTGGCGGCGTCGCTGGTCACGCTCGGCTCCAGCGCGGCGCTGCTCCCCGCCACCAGGAACTGGAGCGCCCGCGTCACTGCCGCGGCGCCGTTCTCGCGGCGGATGTCCGAGGGCATCGGGCCGTGCGCGAGGCGGGCAAAGCCCGCGCGATAGAGCCCGCCCAGCAGCGTACCGGTGTCGCTGTATCCGAGATAGGTCTTCGTCCGCGCGCCGGCGTCGAGCTGCGGCAGCGCGCGCTCGGCGATCCGACAGGAGCCGTAGCCGCCGCGGGCGAACCAGATCGCGTCGATTGCGGGATCGCTCGCCATCTCGATGAGAGCGGCAGCGCGTGCGTCGTCGCTGCCGGCGAAATGTCCGGCGCTCAGGAAGCATTGCGGATGGAAGCGGAGCGTCGGCGGCCGCTCTGGAAAGAGCCGCGCCGCCAGCGCCGTCACCGACTCGGCGGTCGCCGGCTCGATGCGCGCGGCGGGCGCCACGATGCCGATGGTGATGCCGCCTTGGCCCATGAAATTCCTTCCAAATCCCTTGTCGTGTCGGCCGGCGGACTATAGCTTCCGGCGATGGAGCGAGACAGGCCCTATTTCTTCTGCGGCATCGGCGGCAGCGGCATGCTGCCGCTGGCGCTGATCGTGCAGGCGAAGGGGATCACGGTGGCGGGCTCCGACCGCGCGCTCGATCAAGGCCGCACGGCGCCGAAGTTCGACTTCCTCCGACGGCGCGGCATCGCGCTCTTTCCCCAGGACGGCAGCGGCGTCACCCGGCCCGAGCAGGTGGTGGTGATCTCCGCCGCCGTCGAGAGCACGGTACCGGACGTGCAGGCGGCGGAGCGCCTCGGCGCGCGCCTCATCACCCGCGCGCAGCTGCTGGCCGATCTCTTCAACGCGGCGCCGACCGGCATCGGCGTCGCCGGCACCAGCGGCAAGTCGACGACGACCGGCATGATCGGCTGGATCCTCCATCGCTGCGGCCGCAATCCCACCATCATGAACGGCGCGGTGATGAGCAACTTCGTCACGCCCGACGTGCCCTTCGCCAGCGCCGTGGTCGGGGGCGACGTCTTCGTCAGCGAGGTCGACGAGAGCGACGGCTCGATCGCCAACTACACGCCAGAGATCGCCGTCCTCAACAACGTCGCCGTCGACCACAAGTCGCTCGACGAGCTCCGCCTCCTGTTCCGCGATTTCGTCGCCAAGGCGGAGACCGCCGTCCTCAATCTCGACAACGCCGAGACCGCGGCGCTGGCGGCGGCGCGGCGCGGACGCACGGTCACCTACAGCCTGCATGACGAGGCGGCGGATCTTCTCGCCAGCGGGATCACGCCGGCGCCCGACGGCATCGGCTTCGATCTCATCGAGCGCCGCAGCGGCGCGAGCCTCCCCGTGCGGCTCGCGGTTCCCGGCCGGCACAACGTCTCGAACGCGCTGGCGGCGCTGGCGACGGCGGGCGCCTTGGGCCTCGACCTCGCCGACGCGGCGGCGGCGCTCGCCGAGTTCCGCGGCGTGCGCCGGCGGCTGGAGCTGGTGGGCACCGTCGGCGGCATCGCCGTCATCGACGACTTCGCCCACAACCCCGACAAGATCGCCGCCACGCTCGAAACGCTGCACGATTTTCCCGGCCGGTTGCTGGTGATGTTCCAGCCGCACGGCTTCGGACCGCTCCGGCAGATGAAGGATGCCTTCATCGACGGCTTCGCGCGCCATCTCCGCGCCGAGGACGTGCTGGTGATGCCGGATCCCGTCTATTTCGGCGGCACCGTCGACCGCAGCGTCACCAGCCGCGACATCATCGCCGGCGTCGCGGCGCGCGGGCGCACGGCTTTCGGCTTCGCCGACCGCGCCGCCTGCGGCGAGAAGCTCCTGGAGATCGCGCGCCCCGGCGACCGCATCGTCGTCATGGGCGCCCGCGACGACACGCTGACTCAGTTCGCCGGCGAGCTGCTGGAGCGGCTGGAGCAGAAGAAGGCTTAGAGACCCGCTTCAGTTTCGCATCATCGCCGGGCTTGACCCGGCGATCCACGTCTTGCCGTCGCGCGGTTGCAAGCCGTGGATGCCCGGCACAGGCCGGGCATGACGATGGAGAGGCGCATCGATCCACCACTTCGACGACCGATTTCGCTGAACCGGACACTCCTGGGTCAAGCCCGGCCATGACGCTCGATCAGCTGTCGCCTTTGTTGCATCGATACAAATACACGCCGTCGCTGCGCTCGCTGCGTACGAGCCTCGCCTTGCCCATGAGGTAATGGAGGTGCGAGAGCGCCTCGCCGACGGCGAAGCCGACCTGGTGCGCGTCGAGGGCGCGGCGGAAGAGGATCGGCACGATCTCGGCGGCGGTGCGCGGCTCCGCGCAGGCCGCCTCGAGCTCGGCGAGGCGGGCGTCGTGATGCTGCTGGAGCTGCTCGATGCGCCGGTAGAGGCCGCGGAAAGGGAGGCCGTGCGAGGGCAGCACCAAAGCGGTCTCCGGCACCTCGCGCCGGATCTTTTCGAGCGATGCGAGATAGAGAGCGAGCGGGTCGGCCTCCGGCTCCTGCGGCCAGAGGCTGACATTCGGAGAAATCTTTGGCAGCACCTGGTCGCCGGCGATCAGGAGATCGAGCTCGGCGCAGTAGAGGCAGGCATGCTCCGGCGCATGGCCGCGCCCCACCACGACGCGCCACTCGCGCCGGCCGATCTGGAAGCGCTGGCCGTCGCCAAGGCGATGGAAGGCGCTGGGGATCGGCGTCACGCGGCTCCGATAGGCGTTGCCGCGGCTCGCCAGGCTGCGCTGGAGATCGGGGTCGATGCCGGTCCGCGCATAGAACGCGGCGGAGTTGGCGACGAAAGCCTCCGTGGTGTCGAGGCTCAGCATGCGCGCGAAGAGCCATTCGGTCTCGGTGCACCAGAGCGGCACCTTCAAGGTCTCGGTGAGCCAGCCGGCGAGGCCCATGTGGTCGGGATGGAAATGGGTGACGATGAGCCGCTTCACCGGCTTGCCGTCGAGCCCACCCGCGAAGATGCGCCGCCAGAGCTCCTGGGTCTCGGCGGTGTTGAGCCCGCTGTCGACGATGGTCCAGCCGTCGCCCTCGTCGAGGAGCCAGAGGTTGATGTGATCGAGGGCGAAGGGGAGCGGCATCCGCAGCCAGCGGACGCCGGGCGCCACCTCGATCAGCGCCGCGGGCGCGGGCGGCGCGTCGTGGGGAAAGCTGAGGGCGGCGGTGCCGCCGTCATGCGGACTCATGAATGATGCACCCGCTACACCCGCTCGAAGATGGCGGCGATGCCCTGGCCGACGCCGATGCACATGGAGGCGAGCGCGTAGCGCGCGTTGCGGCGATGGAGCTCGCGGATCGCCGTCAGCGCGATGCGCGCGCCCGAGGCGCCGAGCGGATGGCCGACGGCGATGGCACCGCCGTTCGGATTGACGCGGCTGTCGTCCTCCGTCACCTCCAGCAGCTTGAGGCAGCCCAAGACCTGGGTCGCGAAGGCCTCGTTGATCTCGATGATGTCCATGTCCTTGAGGCCGAGGCCGGCGCGCGCCAGTGCCTTCTTCGCCGCCGGCACCGGGCCGAGGCCCATCACGCGCGGCTCGACGCCGGCGATCGCCGCCGAGACCAGGCGCGCCAGCGGCTTCTTGCCGGCGCGCTCGCCCGCCTTGGCGCTGCCGACGATGAGGGCGCCGGCGCCGTCGTTGATGCCGGACGCGTTGCCTGCGGTCACCACGCCGTTCGGAAACAGCGGCTTCAGCTCCTTCAGGCGCTCCAGCGTCGTGTTGGGACGCGGATGCTCGTCGAGCGCGACCGAGGTCTCGGTGCCTTTCTTGGCGCCGGGCACGGTGACCGGCTGGATCTCGGCGGTGAAGAAGCCCTCCGCCGCCGCCGCCGCGTATTTCCGCTGGGAGTCGGCGGCGAAGCGGTCCGAGGAGTCCCGGCTGATCTCGAGGTCGCGGCCGACATTGTCCGCGGTCTCCGGCATGGTGTCCTGGCCGAAGGTCTTGTTGATCCGGGGATTGGGGAAGCGCGCGCCGATCGTCGAATCGAACATGCGGAAGTCGCGGGCGTAGGCGCTCTCGCTCTTCGCCATCACGAAGGGGGCGCGGCTCATGCTCTCGACGCCGCCGGCGACGAAGACCTCGCCCTGGCCGGCGGCGACCGCGCGCGCCGCGTCGCAGACCGCGGCGAGCCCGCTGCCGCAGAGCCGGTTCACCGTGATGCCGCCGATCGAGGTCGGGAGCCCGGCCAGCAGCGCCGCGTGGCGCGCCACGTTGCGCGCGTCCTCGCCGGCCTGGTTGGTGCATCCCATGACGGAATCCTCGTACTCCTCGGGCTTGAAGGGATTGCGCGCCACCAGCGCCTTGATCACGCCGGCGAGGAGATCGTCCGGCCGGACCGGCGCCAGCGCGCCCGCATGGCGGCCGAAGGGCGTGCGCAATCCGTCATAGACGTAGGCGTCGCGGGAGGTGTCGGTCATGGCCATCAGCGTCCTTTGTAGGAGGGCTTGCGCTTCTCGATGAAGGCCTTGATGCCTTCCTTGGAATCCTCGGTCGCGAAGAGGAGCTCGAAGGCGCGGCGCTCGAGCATGAGGCCGGTCTCCAGCGAGGCATCCTGGCCAGCGACCACGGCCTCCTTGATGAGCGACACGGAGATCGGCGGCATGCCGGCGATCGTGTTCGCCATCTTGAGCGCCGTCTCCTGCACCTCGGCGTCCGCCACCACCTCGGCGACGATCCCCATGTCGTAGGCCTCGCGCGCCGAGACCGGCTTGCCGGTCAGCACCATCTTCATCGTCTTGAACTTGCCGGCGACGCGCGTGAGGCGCTGCGTGCCGCCGGCGCCCGGCATGATGCCGACGCGGATCTCCGGCTGGCCGAGCTGGGCGCTCTCGCCGGCGATGATGATGTCGCAGTGCATGGCGAGCTCCATGCCGCCGCCCAGCGCATAGCCGTTGATGGCGGCGATGATCGGCTTGTGGCACTGGGTGATCGCGCGCCAGAGCAGGTGCTGCCGGCGCAGCAGGTGATCGACCGAGGTGAAATGCACCATCTCCTTGAGGTCGGCGCCGGCGGCAAACGCCTTGTCGTTGCCGGTGAGGATGATCGCGCGCACGCTGTCGTCGGCGGTGAGCTGGGTGAACTGCTCGGAGAGCAGCTTGCGGAGCGCGCCGTTCAGCGCGTTGAGTTGCTCCGGCCGATTGAGACGCAAGAGCGCCACGCCCTCGCTCGGCCGCTCCAGCAGAACCTCGTTCATGGCCTTCCTCCCAGGTCTCTCCGGCACCGGTGGCGGTGAGATTGACCGCCGGGGTGGGAGAATGCAAGAGTGCGCGGGCTCCATCCTAACCCCGTGATTCCCCCGGTAAACAGGCGATTTTGATGCGCGATTTCCATCGACCGAACCGCTCGCTGGCGGTGGCCGGCGAAGCCATGGTGGCGACCTCCCATCCGCAGGCGACGCTCGCCGCCCTCGACGTGCTGCGTTCCGGCGGAAACGCCGTCGACGCGGCGATCGCGGCGGTGGCGCTGCTGGGCGTGATCGAGCCGGCGATGACCGGGATCGGCGGCGACTGCTTCGTCCTCTATGCGCCGAAGGCAGGACTGCCCATCGCCTACAACGGGTCCGGCCGCGCGCCCACGGCCGCCACCCTCGACTGGTACCGCGAGCGCAAATTCACCGAGCTGCCGATTGAGACGCCGCATTCCGTCACCGTGCCGGGCGCCGTCGAGGCCTGGTTCCGGCTCTCCCGTGACCACGGCACCAGGGAGATGGCGGAGCTGCTGCTGCCGGCGATCCGCGCCGCGGAGGAAGGGATGCTGCCGACGCCGCGCGTCGCCTTCGACTGGGCGCTCGCGGTCGAGAAGCTTCGGCGCGATCCCGTGACGCGCGGACTCTTTCTGCCCGGTGGCCGCGCGCCCGAGATCGGCGAGCGCTTCCGCCAGCCGCTGCTGGCGGCGACGCTGCGGGCGATCGCCAAGAAAGGCGCCGACGCCTTCTATCAGGGCGAGATCGCCGCCGACATCGTCGCGCGGCTGCGCGCGCTCGGCGGCCTCCACAGCGAGGAGGATTTCGCCAGCCATCGCGGCGACTACGTGACGCCGATCTCGGCGCCGTACCGCGGCCTCGACGTCTGGGAGTGTCCGCCGAACGGGCAGGGGCTCGCGGCGCTGATGATCATGCGGATCCTGGAGGGATACGATCTCGGCGATCGCAAGTGGAGCGAGGCCGACCGCGCGCACATCCTGGCCGAGGCGACCAAGGCCGCCTATCGTGCCCGCGACGCCTTCTTCGGCGATCCCGCCGCCATGCGCCGGCCGGAGGAGGAATTCCTCGCCGACAGCTGGAGCCACCAGGCGCGCGACAAGATCAAGCTCGACCGCGCCTCCGACCCGGTGGTCTGGGACGAGCCCGAGCACAAGGACACGACATATCTCTGCATCGTCGATCGCGACCGCAACGCGATCTCCTTCATCAATTCGCTGTTCCACGATTTCGGCAGCGCCATCACCGCGCCCAAGACGGGCGTGGTGCTGCACAGCCGCGGCCACATGTTCCGCACCATATCCGGTCATCCGAACGCGATCGGCCCTGGCAAGCGGCCGCTCCACACCATCATTCCGGCGATGGTGACCCAGGGTGGGCGCGCGGTGATGCCCTTCGGCGTCATGGGCGGCAACTACCAGGCGACGGGCCATGCGGCCTTCCTGTCGCGCATCCTCGATCAGGACTACGACCTGCAGCAGGCGGCGGATGCGCCACGCAGCTTCGCCTTCGGCGGCAAGCTGCAGCTGGAGCGCACCGTCGACGCGGAGACCGTGAAAGAGCTGGAGCGCCGCGGCCATGTCATCGAATACCTGCAGAAGCCGCACGGCGGCTGCCAGGCGATCTGGATCGATCACGAGCGCGGCGTGCTGCTGGGCGCGAGCGAGCCACGGAAGGATGGGGTGGCGCTGGGGTATTAGGTGGCGGACTCACTCGAGGCGGCATGCCGGCGGCCGCAACGGTTTGTTCTCGTTCCCTGGCCAGCCGTTCAGGAATAGCGCATGCCCAGGCTCGCCAGCCCGTCCGAAAAGCGATCCCACGTTCCAGCGGTATGCGGTAAGCCCATTCTGACCTGCGTGATCGTCAAATCGGGGAAGGTGCGCAGGAGAGCACTCAAGCTCTGCTGACCCTCCTCTTTTTTGCCGACCAGCGCGAGCGCTGGTGCGAGAAATCGGTTAATCCATACGGCCTTCGGCTTCTCGGCGAGCGCACGACGATACCAGGGAATAGCGCGATCGTGTCTGCCAAGCTCCAGATGCGCTGCGGCAATGCCGACCGACCACAAAAATCCGAGGGGATCGGAAGGCGCGAGCGCCCGCGCAATCTGGCAGCATTCGATCGCGTCCTCCGCCTCGTCCCGGTAGGCGTGAACCCACGCGAGCCGGCCCCACGCCCAAGCCGATCCGCCGTCGACCGCCAGCGCGTGTCGCGCATGCGCTTCGGCGGCTGTGAGATCAAAAGTGAGCGAATACGCGGCCGCCAACATGACGTTGGACAAGGGTTCGCCGGCACACAAGGCCGCCCCGCGCGATGCAAACTGAAGAGACTTGCCGCGCTCGATGTCTGGGTGGTCGACAAAGTGGTGAGCTGCGCGCAACCCGTGACACCACGCGGCCAACGATATCGGAACCGGATCGTGTGGTGCGATTTCAATTGCCCGTTCGAGCAACTCCACGGGGGCCGCGTGGGTTGCCAGGTCGGCGGCGAGGATCGCCGGCAAGGCTCGCATGCAGAGTCCCCACGCCCCAAGCCGTGTCGGGTCCTGGCTGGCAGCCTGATCGATCTCGGCATCGCGCAGCACCGACCGAAGTGCTCCAGCAGCGAGATTTGAAAACCAATCCGAAGAATCGAAAAGATCGCCAACCGCACACTGCGAGGAGTCTGCCCAGATGTACCGACGCGCCGAGCGGTCGAGCAGCGTCATTCTGATTCGCAGCGTCCCGGTGCCGTCGTCCGCCACACGGCCGCGGAGGTGATAGCGCCCTGCGGGTGGAGGCACGACCCTGATCCATCCGGTTCGGTGCAGGGTAGCAGCGATTTCATCGCTGATTTGACCCGCGCGATCCGCGCGTGGGCCGGTCAATTCGAAGGGCAGTACAGCGAGTGCCGGGCGCTCAGCGACCGCTACCAGTCGAACGGGGACCGGATTTCCGGGGGATACTCTGCGCCGTCGCAGCGTGTCCGATGGGTTTTCGCCGTGGCGGTGGCGATAGGTGAGAGCGAAACGCCCGAGGTGGTTAAAGCCGCAGCCAATCGCAACCTGGGTGACGCTCGTGCCCGGTGGTGCTCTTAGCAACCGTCGTCGGGCTTCATCGAAACGTTCGGCCTGTAGGAATTCCAGCGGCGCAAGCCCGATAAAACGCCTGAAGTGCTTCTCCAGGGTGCGCCGCGGAATCTGGCAAAGCCGCGCGAGATCGTCGACTTTCCAGCCACGCCCAAGGTCGGCCCGAAGAAGGTCGACCGCCTTTTTTACGTCGCGCGGAAGCGGCTGCACGAGCATGGGTCATGCCTTTCTCTCGACGACCATACCACCGCAATTGGAATAACGCAGGGCTGATTGGTCTCGAATAGCGGAGTTGTGGGCGCAAAACGGATGATCGAGCCGCACTTCGGATTGTCGAGGCGGCCAGGACAGCCATTCTTCAGCGATCGTTCCCAAGGACTCCCGCACGGCAAGTTTCGGGAATCGATCAAGGGGCCAAGCCATGACCAGCCAACAGACTGCAGATATCGAGGGACTGAAAGCTCGCATCAAATCGATCTGGACCGCGGGCGATTACCCGCAAGTCGCCCGGATCACACAGCGCATGGCTGATGAATTTATCGATCGCCGGCAACTCAAGCCGAATGCTCGGATGCTGGATGTTGCCTGCGGGAACGGCAACCTCTGCATTCCCGCAGCGAAGCTAGGCGCGGCCGTTACCGGCATCGACATCGCGCCCAACCTGCTCGACGAGGCTCGCTCGCGAGCGGTCCAGGAGGAGGTGAGTGTCAAGTTCGAGGAAGGTGATGCCGAACATCTTCCCTATGACCCTGGCACCTTTGACCTTGTCGTCAGCATGTTTGGTGCCATCTTTGCGCCGCGGCCCGACGTCGTCGCCAGCGAGCTCTGTCGCGTTTGCCGGTCAGGCGGCGAGATCGCGATGGCCAACTGGACGCCGACCGGTTTTATCGGTGAGGTGTTCAAGGTGACCGGAAAGCACGTCGCTCCGCCCGCCGGGGTACCCAGCCCGCTCCTATGGGGCGACGAGGCGACCGTTCGCGAGCGCTTCAGCGGTCATCGGACCGACATCAGGATCACGCGAATTCTAGGGAAGCTGAGTTTCCCATTCTCGATTGCGGAAACTGTCGAGTTTTACCGGCTCAATTATGGGCCCACTCTGAAAGCATTCGCCGGTCTTCCCGAGGCCTCGCAGGCTGCACTTCTACGGGATCTGGAGGACCTCTACACCCGCCACAACGAAGCCACTGACGGTACCACCAGCATCACCGCCGAGTATCTCGAAGTCATCGTCAAGAGAACCTAGAAGGGATCCTGTGCCCTTGGCGGAAGCCCGTGGCCCTTCGCGTCATTGCTGTGGTCGCGAAAAAGTGGTCGGTATCCGGGCGAAGCGGACATGGACGAAGATCTATGAGTACGCGCCCTAGGGTTTGGGTCCGATAAGGCCTGAGCGATTGATTTGACTCGTGTGCGGTGAAGGTCGAGCGAATGCGAAATGACTCGATTTCAACGCCTTCGCGCCAATTGAGTACAGACCCCAGGGGATCACTTGAATCTTCAGGAATCATCCCCCACCCTAATCCCCTCAAGGGGGCGCCGCGCGACCACCAACCAGATCGCCCATCCCCCTTGAAGGGGTTAGGGTGGGGGAGGGGCCGCGCGCTCGGTCCAAGCAGATGGGGAGGACAAGCAAAAGATGATTTCAATCGACCTCACCGGCAAGACGGCGCTGGTCACTGGCGGCGCGTCCGGCATCGGGCTCGCGACCGCGGAGATGTTCGCCAAGGCAGGCGCCGCCGTCGCCATCAACCATCTTGCCGACGATCCGCGCGGCGCCCAGGAGGTGAAGCGGCTCTCGGTGGCGGGCCATCGGGTGATCGCGGCGCCCGGCAACGTCTCGAAGCCCGGCGAGGCCGAGCGCATGGTGACGACGGCGGTCGAGGCGCTGGGCCGTCTCGATTATCTCGTCAACAACGCCGGCACGCCCGGCACCACCGAGCCGATCGAGTTCGCCCGCCTCGACGCGATGACCGAGGAGTTCTGGGGCACCATCCTCAACACCAACCTCATCGGCCCGTTCCGCTGCAGCAAGGCGGCGATGCCGGCGCTCAAGGCGGCGCGCGGCGCCATCTGCAACACCGCCTCGGTCGCCGGTCTCGGCACCGTCGGCAGCAGCATCGCCTATGGCGCGAGCAAGGCCGGCCTCATCAACCTCACCATCGCGCTCGCCCGCGTGCTGGCGCCGGAGGGCCGCGTCAACGCGGTGGCGCCGGGCCTGGTGGCATCTCCCTGGACCGAGCAATGGCCGGCGGAGCGGCGGGCCGCCTATACCGACCGCACCATGCTGCGCCGGGTGGCGACGCCCCAGGATATCGCCGACACGATCTTCTTCCTCTGCGCCGGCACGTCGCTGATCACCGGCCAGACCATCGCGGTGGATGGCGGGCGCTTCTAGGGCGATAATCCCGGCCTGGTTCCAGCTCGAGCGAGCAGCCCCATGCGCAACCTCACGATCAACGGCGAGCGGCTCTGGCAGTCGCTGATGGAGATGGCGAAGATCGGCGCCACCGAGAAGGGCGGCGTCTGCCGCCTCGCCCTCACCGATCTCGACAGAGAAGGCCGCGATCTCTTCATCAAGTGGTGCCAGGAGGCGGGCTGCACGGTGACGGTGGACCGCATGGGCAACATCTTCGCCCGCCGGCCGGGGAAGAACCCCAAGCTCGCGCCGGTGCTGACCGGCAGCCATCTCGACACCCAGCCGACCGGCGGCAAATTCGACGGCGTCTACGGCGTCCTCGCCGGTCTCGAGGTGCTGCGCACCCTCAACGATCTCGGCTACGAGACCGAGGCGCCGGTGGAGGTGGTGGTGTGGACCAACGAGGAGGGCTCGCGCTTCTCGCCGCCGATGGTGGGCTCCGGCGTCTTCGCCGGCGTCTTCGATCTCAAATACGGGCTGGAGCGGCCGGACAATCTCACCGGCGTCACCATGGGCGCCGAGCTCGACCGCATCGGCTTCGCGGGGCCCGAGCCGGTGGGCGGCCGCAAGGTGGGTGCTTATTTCGAGGCGCACATCGAGCAGGGGCCGATCCTGGAGGATCAGCGCAAGCCGGTGGGCGTGGTGACCGGCGCGCAGGGACAGCGCTGGTACGAGATCACCGTCATCGGCCAGGAGGCGCACGCCGGCCCGACGCCGATGCCGAAGCGGCGCGACGCGCTGGTGGGTGCCGCGCGGATGATCGACGCCGTCAACCGCATTGGCCTCGCGCATCCGCCCTACGCCTGCGCCACTGTCGGCTTCGCCCAGGTGAGCCCCAATTCCCGCAACACGATCCCGGGCCGCGTCTTCTTCACCGTCGATTTCCGCCATCCGGAGGACGCGACCTTGACCGCCATGGACAAGGAGCTGCGCGCCGCCTGCGCCGAGATCGCCGGCGCGATCGGCCTCGAGGTCGAGGTGAAGGAGTTCTGGTATTTCCCGCCGACGCCCTTCGACCGGGCGTGCGTCGAGAGCGTGCGCGGCGCCACCGAGGCGCTGGGCTATCCGCACATGGACATCATCAGCGGCGCCGGCCACGACGCGGTCTACATGGCGCGGGTCGCGCCCACCGCGATGATCTTCGTCCCCTGCGTCGGCGGAATCAGCCACAACGAGATCGAGGACGCGAAGCCCGAGGATCTCGCCATGGGATGCGCGGTGCTGCTGAACGCGGTGCTGGAGCATGCCAACGCCGGTGAGTCCGGCCGCTGAGGCGGTTCAAAAGCCCGCATTTTTCCTGGGGGTTTGAGCAAGAAATTCAAGCCGTTGGCGCCTTATCCGCTGCGGCATCGAGGCCATATACAAGGGGCGCGCTTTTCGGTATTTGAGCGAGCCTCGCCTCGCCCGGAGCCACTCTCCACGTGACCAGCAGCCTCGTTCTGAAGCACGGACTTTCTTTCGCCGATCTCTATGCCCGCGAGGGTCTTGCGCGCCTCGACGCGGCCTTCGTCGCTCACCTCGCGGAAGGGCAGGCGGAGCTGCACAACCGATTGGTGAGCGCGCGCCGCGATCCCGGCGCGCTGGAAGCCAAGGCGCACTCGCAGCTGCTGACCGATCTCGCGCCGCATCTGGAGGATTTCGTCGCCGACCTCTTCGGCATCGCGGCGGAAGTGCGGGCTTTGCAGGGGCGGCATCATGCGCTGGCGCCGCTCTACACGGTGAAGCGCCTCTTCGTGCAGCGCCGCGCCGTGAAGGGCGTGACGGTGGAGCAGGCGGCGGCGCTCGACGGCGTGGCGCTGGCGGCGGAGCTGGAGACGCTCCTGGGCGAGAAACTCACCGAGCAGAGCTACGCCGCGCACGTTGCGCGCTGGATGGAGGCGGAGGCCGACAATGCCGCCGCCCTCGATCTCGCCGCGCGCTACGGCGCCTGGGCGACGCTCTCGCCGGCGGGGCACGAGAAGCACGGCAAAGGCGTCCTCTTCAGGGTGCCGCACAAGGTCGATCCCGTGCATCTGGTGCCGGTGGAGACGGTGGTGGAGCACGGCGTCACCATGCTGCGCCTCTCGCCCGGGCACTGGCGCCATCGCGAGGGCTTCAAGCTCACCGATGCCGGCACCGATCTGGTGGGCGCGCTCGACCACGCCAACTACTGCATCTGGTGCCACAATCAGGGCAAGGACAGCTGCTCGCGCGGCTTGAAGGATCGCAAGACCGGCGTCTTTCAGAAGAGCCCCTTCGGCGTGACGCTGGCCGGCTGCCCGCTCGAGGAGAAGATCTCCGAGCTCAACATGGTGAAGGCCGAGGGCTACAGCCTCGGCGCGCTCGCCATCGTCGCCATCGACAATCCGATGATGGCGGCGACCGGGCATCGCATCTGCAACGACTGCATGAAGGCCTGCATCTACCAGAAGCAGGACCCCGTCGACATCCCGCAGATCGAGACCCGCACCCTCAAGGACGTGCTGGGTCTGCCCTGGGGCTTCGAGATCCTGAGCCTGCTCACGCGCTGGAACCCGCTCGACATCCGCCGGCCGCTGCCGAAGCCGCCGAGCGGCTACAAGGTGCTGGTGGTGGGGCTGGGGCCGGCGGGCTTCACGCTGGCGCATCACCTGATGAACGACGGTCACACGGTGGTCGGCATCGACGGGCTCAAGATCGAGCCCTTGGATCCCGCGGTCTCCGGCATCGACGCCGGCGGCAAGCGGCACGCCTTCCGGCCGATCCGCGACATCGCCGAGATCCGCGAATCCCTCGACGAGCGGGCGATGGCGGGCTTCGGCGGCGTCGCCGAATACGGCATCACCGTGCGCTGGGACAAGAACTTCCTGAAGCTGGTGCGGCTGCTGCTGGAGCGTCGCAGCGATTTCACCATGTATGGCGGCGTCCGCTTCGGTGGCACCCTCACCATCGAGAGCGCCTTCCAGCTCGGCTTCGATCACATCGCGCTCTGCGCCGGCGCCGGCAAGCCGACCGTCATCGCGATGAAGAACGGGCTCGCCCGCGGCGTGCGGCAGGCCTCGGATTTCCTGATGGCGCTGCAGCTCACCGGCGCCGCCAAGGCGGACAGCCTCGCCAATCTGCAGGTGCGGCTCCCCGTGGTGGTGATCGGCGGCGGCTTGACGGCGATCGACACGGCGACCGAATCTCTCGCTTACTACATCGTGCAAGTAGAAAAATTCCTGACGCGCTACGAGACGCTGGTCGCCGAGCGCGGCGTCGAGGCGGTGCAGGCGGGCTGGCGCGACGAGGAGCGCGAGATCGCCGAGGAGTTCATCGAGCACGGCCAGATGCTGCGCGAGGAGCGCGCGGCGGCGGAGCGCGAGGGCCGCGCGCCGCGCTTCATCGATCTCCTCAACGGCTGGGGCGGCGTCACCATCGCCTATCGCCGGCGCCTCATCGATGCGCCGAGCTACACCCTCAACCACGAGGAGGTGGCGAAGGCGATGGAGGAGGGGATCCGCTTCGCCGAGGGCCTGACGCCGGAGGAAGTCGTCACCGACGATCTCGGCGCGGCGCAGGCGCTGATCCTTTCCCGCGAGGGCGAGAAGCTGACCTTGCCGGCGCGCACCATCCTGGTGGCGGCGGGGACCCAGCCCAACACGGTGCTGCAGCGCGAGGACCCCGACCACATCACCGTCGACGGCCGCTATTTCCAGGCGGTGGACGAGGAGGGCAATCCCGCGAAGCCGGAGCGGGTGGCGAAGCCCGCGGAAGTGCGCGTTCTCACCAGCATCGCCCCCGACGGCCGCGCCATCAGCTTCTTCGGCGACCTGCACCCGTCCTTCGCCGGCAACGTGGTGAAGGCGATGGCGAGCGCCAAGCAAGGCTATCCCGTGGTGAGCCGCCTGCTGGCGCGGCGCGCCGCCGCGGCGCCGACGCCGGCGCGGCTGGTCGCGCGCCTCGACGACGAGCTCCGCGCCACCGTGCACGCGATCAATCGCCTGACGCCCACCATCGTCGAGGTGGTGGTGCGGGCGCCGCTGGCGGCACGCGCCTTCGAGCCCGGCCAGTTCTATCGCCTGCAGAACTACGAGGCGCTCGCCGCGAAGTCGGAGGGCACGACGCTTGCCATGGAGGGCCTGGCGCTCACCGGCGCCTGGGTCGACCGCGAGCGCGGGCTCCTCTCCACCATCGTGCTGGAGATGGGCGGCTCCTCCGATCTCTGCACGCTGTTGCGGCCCGGCGAGCCGGTGATCCTGATGGGGCCGACCGGCACGCCGACCGAGCTCCCCAAGGGCGAGACGGTGCTGCTGGTGGGCGGTGGCCTCGGCAACGCGGTCTTGTTCTCGATCGGCCAGGGCTTGCGCGCGGCGGGATCGCGCGTCCTCTATTTCGCCGGCTACAAGAAGCTCCATGACCGCTACAAGGTCGAGGAGATCGAGAAGGCCGCCGACGTGGTGGTCTGGTGCTGCGACGAGGCGCCGGGCTTCATTCCGGGCCGCAGGCAGGATCTCGCGATCACCGCCAACATGGTGGAGGCGATCCTCGCCTATGGCGAGGGCAAGCTCGGCGCGGCGCCGATCAAGCTCTCCGAGGTCGACCGCATCATCGCCATCGGCTCCGAGGGGCTGATGGCGGCGGTGGCGCGCACGCGGCATGGCGTGCTGGCGCCGTTCCTGAAGCCCGGCCACCGCGCCATCGCGTCGATCAACTCGCCCATGCAATGCATGATGAAGGAGATCTGCGCCCAGTGCCTGCAGGTGCACCGGGACCCGAAGACCGGAGAGGAGAGCGTCGTCTTCTCCTGCTTCAACCAGGACCAGGAATTGGACCGCGTCGACTTCAGCAACCTGCGCACCCGCCTCGGCCAGAACTCGGCCCAGGAGAAGCTGACCCGGCTCTGGATCGACCGCTGCCTCCATCGCCTCGGCCACCGCATCACCGCCGCGGCGGAGTAGGGCTCAGCGTCCGATCAGCGGCAGCTGCGGGCGCATGACGGCGGCGCGGGTCTCGCCGCGGGGCGGCTGGCGGCGATAGAACCAGCGTTTCACGCCCTCCGCCAGCAGCAGATAGCAGGCGGTCATGGCGGCGAGCGCCAGCAGGAAATCCAGCGGCAGCGGCACGAAGCCGAACCACCGGCCGGGTGGCGAATAGGGCAGCAGCAGGCCGATCGCCACTACCGCCAGCGACGTCGCCGTCAGCAGCGGTGTGGGCCGGCTCTTGAGCGGGCTGCGCCGGGTGCGGATGACGAAGATCACCAGCACCTGGGTCGCCAGCGACTCGATGAACCAGCCGGTCTGGAACAGCGCCTCGCCGGCGTGGAACCCCAGCAGCAGCACGGCGAAGGTGAGGAAGTCGAAGATCGAGCTCACCGGCCCGAGCGTCAGCATGAAGTTCCGCACGAAGCGGATATCCCAGTGGCGGGGCTCGATCACCATCTCCTCGTCGACCTCGTCGAGGGGTATCGGCACCTCGGAGAGGTCGTAGAGCATGTTGTTGAGCAGCACCTGCACCGGCAGCATCGGCAGGAACGGCAGGATCAGCGACGCGCCCGCCATCGAGAACATGTTGCCGAAGTTGGAGCTGGTTCCCATCATCACGTATTTCATGATGTTGCCGAAGGTGCGCCGGCC
This sequence comes from Allostellaceae bacterium, assembly GCA_035507155.1. Taxonomy (GTDB): domain Bacteria; phylum Pseudomonadota; class Alphaproteobacteria; order ATCC43930; family CGMCC-115725; genus DASZHJ01. The sequence continues at coordinate 14,903 of DATJOK010000077.1, read as the reverse complement.
CTCGCGGACGCCGCGCTCCAGCACGCCCAGGTCGCGGTCGAGCAGGATGATGTCGGCGGCGTCCTTGGCGACGTCGACCGCGCTCTCGACGGAGATGCCGACATCGGCGGTGTGCAGCGACGGCGCGTCGTTGATCCCGTCGCCGAGAAATCCCACCACGTGGCCGCGGCGCTTCAGCGCCAGGATGATCCGGTTCTTCTGCGAAGGGGTGACGCGGCAGAAGAGATTGGTCTCTTCCAGGCGGGCGCCGAGCGCCTCGTCGCTGAGATGCGCGAGCTCGGCGCCGGTGAGCAGGCCCTTCACCGGCATGGCGAGCTCGGCGCAGACGTGCTGCGTCACCAGCTCGCTGTCGCCGGTCAGCACCTTGACCTCGATGCCGAGGCGCGCGAGCGCCGCGACGGTGCTGGCGGCAGTCGCCTTGGGCGGATCGAGGAAGGCAGCGAAGCCCGCGAGGATCAGATCCTTTTCGTCCGAGATGACGGCATGATCCTGGCCCGCCGCCACCTCCCGCCAGGCGATGCCGAGCACGCGGAACCCGTCGCCGCCGAGCGACCGGAAGAGCGCGAGGGCGCGATCCATCGCCGCGCCGTCGAGGGGCCGCGGCGCGGTCTCGCCGGGCTCCTCGTAACGGCTGCAGAGCCGGAGGACGTCCTCCGGCGCGCCTTTGACGACCAGGATGCGACGGCCCGCCTGGGACAGCAGCACCGAGACGCGCCGGCGCTCGAAATCGAAGGGCACCTCGTCGAGCTTCACCCACTCGCCGTCAAGCTGCGCGCCATGCTCCAGGATCGCGGTATCGAGCGGGCTCCTGAGCCCGCTCTCGAAGTGGCTGTTGAGCCAGGCGAGCTCCAGCACATGGTCGCTGTCGGTGCCTGACAGCGAGAGCTGGCGGATGAGCCTGATCTTCGCCTCGGTCAAGGTGCCGGTCTTGTCGGTGCAGAGGACGTCCATGCTGCCGAGATCGTGGATCGCGGCGAGGCGCTTCACGATCGCGCGCTCCCGGGCCATGCGGAGCGCGCCGCGCGCCAGCGTCACCGAGACGATCATCGGCAGCAGCTCCGGCGTGAGGCCGACCGCCAGCGCGAGGGCGAAGAGAAAACTCTCCAGCAGCGGCCGGTGGAAGAGCACGTTCACCAGCAGCACGAAGAGCACCAGCAGCCCCGTGAGCCGGACGATCAGCAGACCGAACTCGTAGGTTCCCTTCTCGAGCGCCGCCGGCGGCGGCGTGTGGCGCAGCGTGCCGCTGATCTCGCCGAGCTGCGTCGCCTTGCCGGTGGCCGCGACGAGGAGCCGGGCCGAGCCGCTGACGACCGAGGTTCCCATGAAGCCGGCGCCGGCCGCCTCCGCCACCTCGGCGCTCGCAGCGCCCTCCGGCATCGCGTGCTTCTCGGTCGGGAATGATTCGCCGGTCAGCAGCGCCTCGTTGACGAAGAAGTCCCTCGCCTCGAGGATGCGGCCGTCCGCGGGGATCAGGTCGCCCGCCGCCAGCAGCACCACGTCGCCGGGCACGATCTCCTCGGCGCGGATGGTCACCTCCCGCCCGTCGCGCAGCACGCGCTCCTGCAGCGCGACGGAGACGCGCAGGGCTTCCGCCGCCCGCTCGGCCCGGTGCTCCTGGATGCTGTCGAGGAGCACGCTCAGCACCACCAGCGAGGAGACGATGCCGAAGCTGAGGGTGTCGCCGGTCGCCGCCGAGATCGAGGCGGCGAAGAGCAGGATCAGCACCAGCGGATTGCGGAAGCGGCTCAGAATCTTGAGCGGCAGAGAATAGAGCCGCCGCGCTTCCAGGCTGTTGCGGCCGAAGCGGGCGAGGCGGGCTTCGGCGTCGGCGGCGCTGAGGCCGCCGGCGCCGGCACCGAGCGAGGCCTCCAGCTCCGCGAGCGGGCGCTGCCAGAAAGCCGCGGTGCCGCCGTCGACGATCTGCTTCCGTTTCATGCCACGAGCTTATAGCAGCGACGGTGGTCGGTTGTTTGACATGGCTCAGGGGCGCTGGTGCGCCTCCGGTTGATCGAGGGGCGCGGCCGGGCGCGGGAAGGCGGGAAGCGGCGCCTGCAGCCAGCGCCGCCCGACGGCGAGCTGCGCCGCGATCGCGACGATGCCGTTGATCAGCAGCGCCTGGCGCACGCCGAGGAAATGCACCGAGAGCCCGGTAAGGAGGCTGCCGATCGAGACGCCGCCGCGGAGCGCCAGCATGTAGAGGCTGACCGTCCGGCCGCGCAGCCGGCGCAAGGTGGTGGCCTGCAGCAGCGAGTTCGCGGAGATGTTGCTGACCGCCGTCGCGACGCCCGCGAGCGCCAGCAGCGCGGCCAGCTCCCAGAACCGGGGGCTGATCGCCGTTAGCGCCACGATCAGCCCGTAGGCGGTGGCGAATCCCGTGCTCAGATACCGCCGGTCGCGGGCGGCATCGACGCTCAGCAAGGCGAGTGCGCCGAGCAGGCCGCCGACGCCGAAGGCGCCCATGGCGGTGCTGAAATCGCCGACATCACCGCCGAGCGCCTGCCTCACCAGCACCGGGCAGAAGACGGTGATCGGCGCGCAGAGCGTGCTGGTGAGCAGCACCGTCAGCAGCGCGCCGCGCAGATGTGGCGTCCGCGCGATCACCCGCACGCCGGCCAGAAGATGATGACGGTCGACCGGTCCGTCTTCGGGCCGGGGCGCCGGTCCGCCGCGCGGCAAGATCCAGAGCGCCACCCAGATGAAGGGCAGGTAGGAGGCGGCGTTGAGGGCAAAGCAGCCGACCGCGCCGAGGCTCACCATCAGCACGCCGGCGATCGCCGGCCCGAGGATGCGGGAGAGATTGAACTGAGTGGCGTTGAGGGCGAGCGCCGAGGCGATCTGCTCGCGCTCGACGATCGAGGGCACGATGGTCTGGAAGGACGGCATGGAGAGCGCGTCGGTGATGCCGACCACCAGGGAGAGCGCGATGATCATCCAGGGCCGCACCGTGCCGGTCAGCAGCAGCACGACCAGCAGGCTCGGGCACAGCATCTGCAGCGACTGGCAGATCCCGATGATGCGGCGACGGTCGGCAAGGTCGGCGAGGATGCCGCCCAGCAGCGTCAGGATCCAGGCCGGTGCCGCCATCGCGAAGGAATCGAGCCCGATCAGGAAGGACGAGGCGCCGAGGCTCAGCAGCAGCCACGGCTCCGCCACCCCCTGCGCCCAGGTGCCGAGATTGGAGAGCAGGCTGGCGAAGCAGAAGGTGCCGAAGCGGCGCGTGCACAGCAGCCGCAGTGACTCCGTGAAGGCGCTCATCGGCGCGGGCTGCCCGGGATCAGGCCATCCGCGAGCGCAGCCGGATCGACGGGGGCAGGGTCCGCATCGCGCTTGCTTTCTCGGCCGTGCAAGGAATGCGCATCCTCTCGTCGCGCTGACACGCGGGCATTGATGAGCGTCAATGCCGCCTCAGCCCGGGCCGGCCGCCGTGCGCCGCTTGGCATAGGCGCGCCGGGCGCGCTCGCGGTTGCCGCAGATCTCGCTGGAGCACCAGAGCCGCGTGTGGTTCGGGCTCTCGTCGACGAAGAACCAGCCGCAGCCCTGGGCCTGGCAGCTGCCGATGCGGCGGGCGTCCTCCGAGGTGAGGAGCGCGCTCAGCGACCACAGCACGGGCCAGAGCGGCTCGACGAGGGACTCTCCCCTGAGGTCGTGCACATAGCCGCTGCCCGAGCGCACCAGCCGCGGCTGCGCGGGCAGCGCCGCGAGGCGGCGATTGATCGGGGCGAGGGCAACGCCCTCGCCATGCTGCAGCGCCTCGGTCGCCTGCCAGATCTCGCCGCGGAGCGCGCGCGCCTCCTCGAGCGCAGCGACGGCATCGGGCTTGCGCCGCGCGGCCTGCGAGCGGAGCCGGGCGATCGCCGGCGCTGGCAGCGTGCCGCGCAGGCCGCTCCACTTGAGCAGGGTCGCGTAGTCCGGGATCAGCTCCTGGGGCGCCTCCGAGGTGCGCCAGTCCATGGTGTTGGCGAAATCCAGGCAGACGCGTCCGCCGAAGAATTGCGCCAGCGCCCGCTCGGGATCGGTTGACATCGGCGCGCTATGGAATTCTAATGCTCATGGTCATGAGTATTATATCAGAGACGGCGCCGAAGTCACCCTTCACCCCTGCCGCCTTCCGGCGGGGCTTTGCGGCGGCCTTGCCATTCATCCTGAGCAACGGGCTGGGCGGCATCGTCATGGGCGTGGCCTATCGCGGATTGGGGCTCGATTTCTGGGCGGCGGTGCTGTTCAGCATGCTGGTTTATTCCGCCACCGCGCAAGCGGTGACGCTGGGCCTCTGGGCGATGCCGCCGCCGGTCGCCGCCATGGTGCTGGCCTGCGTCGCCACCAACTCGCGCTACCTGGTGATGGGAGCGCATCTCCGGCGGATGTTCGCCGATCTCCCGGGCCGCGTGATGCTGCCGGTGCTGGCGCTGCTGGCAGACGCCTCCTGGCTGATGACGGTGGCGGAGGCGGAGCGCGGCCGGCGCGACGCCGGCTATCTCCTCGGCTGCGGCGTGCCGATGGCGATCGGCTGGATCGGCGGCACTGCGGTGGGATATGCCGTGCCGCTGGCGCCCGGCGGGCCGCTGGCGGTGGCGGCGGCCTTCCTGCCGCTCGCCTTCATCGTCGTGCTGCTGCCGACGCAATGGCGCGGCAGGCGGAGCCTGCTGCCCTGGGTGGTTTCCGCCGCGGTCGGCGTGGTTGCGGCGACGACGCTGGGGCCGAGCTGGGCGATGCTCTGCGGCGGCGGCGCCGGCACGCTGGTGAGCGCGCTCCGGGGCGACGATGCCTGACGCTCATATCCTCGTCGTCATCCTGGCGGTGGGCGCCGCCAGCTATGCGATGCGCGCCGGCGGCTTCGTGGCGGCGGGCGCGATGTCGGAGCAGGGGTTGCTGGCGCGCCTCCTGCGCCTGGCGCCCGGCAATCTCTTCGCCGCCTTCGCCGCCGCGGGTCTGCTGGAAGGCGGCTGGCCGAGCGTCGCCGGCAGCCTCGCCGCGGTGGCGGCGATGGCGGTCACGCGGCGCGAGTGGGCGGCACTCGGCCTCGGCTTCGCCGCCGCGGCGATCGCCGCGGTGCTGGTCTGACGATGTTGCGTCCTTCGACGCGCCTCGCTTGCTCAGGACGAGGAGCACGGGAGACGGCGGAAAGAAAATCTCCTCATCCTGAGCAAGCGAGCGGAGCGAGCGCGTCGAAGGACGCACGCCGCCTCTCCAGTGCCGCCGCTCAGGCGGTGCTCTGACCGTAGTAGAGCGTCACCGTGTGTTTCGCCTCGGCGAAGAAGAGCCAGCGCTCGACCAGCACGCCGACCATGCCGAGCAAGGCCGCGACCACCGCCAGCGCGGCGGCGGCGAGGCCGCTGAAGGCGAGGCTCGCGAGGGTGAGCGCGAAGGGCGCGACGAAGCCGATGCCGATGGCGATCCGCCGGAGCTTCGCCGCATGCTTGCGGGCGATGCGGAAGCCCATCTCCTTCATGAGATAGTTGTCGCTGGTGTGCGGCGCCTCGAAGAGCCGCACCTGGCCGAAGGCGCCGAGGCCGGTGGCGCTCCCGGCGGTGCTGCGGCTCCGGCTGCCGTCGATGAAGCGCCAGTAGGCGACTTTGAGCGCGAGCGCCAGCGGGATGCTGCCGAGGACGGCGACGATGCCGGCGAGCGGATCGAGGCCGAAGATCTGCGTCAGCGCGGCGAGCCAGAGCGCGCCGGTCATCGCGGCGAGCGCCAGGTAGTTCGGCAGCACCCAGCCGTTGTGCCAGCGCTGGATCGGCTTCAGCGACTGATAGATGCAGGCGGTGCAGCCGACGGTGACCGCGGCGGCGAGGGCGGTGGCGAGCCCGAAGAGCGCCCAGAGGCCGGCAGCGCTGCCGAAGATCACCCAGCCGATGGCGAAGAGCAGCGCCGGCCCGTAGGTCGCGACCGAGGCGACGCCCTCGCGGGAGAGCCAGGAGCTCCGCCACTGCGAGAAGGCGCGCCAGGCGCGCTCAGGATGGCCGAGATGAAAAGTGGAGGCAATGAGGCCGGTGGTGACGGTGACCATGGCAAGGCCAAGCGCCGCCGCGCCGAAGCCGCGCTCCGCCGGCAGCAGTCCCGCCGGCGCCAGCACGCCGAGCCAGGCCAGGAGCCCGTAGCCCGCACCGGAGAACGTGGTGAAGACGATGACGGAGAGCGCTGGATGCATGGCTCAGCCGGAGAGCAGGCGATCGATCCAGGCGAGGAAGCCGCCGCTTCCCGCCGGCACCGCCGGTGCCAGCTCCGCCGGGGTCGTCGCATCGCCGGTCCGGCGCGGCCGCGGCGGCAGGTACCGGTTGGTGGGGGCGTAGCCGAGCTCCGGCATCAGCTCGTAGCCGCCGCGCTCGCGGACCAGCGTCGAGACCGCGGAGGCGGGATCGCCGAGATCGCCGAAATGCCGCGCCGAGGCGGGACACGTCGCGACGCAGGCGGGCACGCGGTCGCGCGGATCGAGGGTCTCGTTGTAGATCTTGTCGATGCAGAGCGTGCATTTCTTCATCACGCCGGCATCGTAGTCGTATTCGCGGGCGCCGTAGGGGCAGGCCCAGGAGCAGAGCTTGCAGCCGATGCAGAGCTCCTCGTTCACCAGCACGATGCCGTCCTCGGCGCGCTTGTAGCTGGCCCCGGTGGGGCAGACGGTGACGCAGTCGGGCTTGGCGCAATGGAGGCAGGAGCGCGGGAAGTGCACGGTGCGTCCCGTGGCGCCCTCGCCCGCCTCGAAGGTGTGCACGCGGTTGAACCAGACGCCGAGCGGCTCGGCACCGTAGGGATCGAGATCGGTGAGCGGCGCCGCGACGCCGCCGCTGTTCCACTCCTTGCAGTTGACCGCGCAGGCGTGACAGCCGACGCAGATGTCGAGATCGATGACGAGGCCGAGGCGCTTCGGCCCGGGCGCGGCGGGAAGGCTGGTCATCGGCTGCCTTTGCCGGGCCGGAAGCGCGCGCCGTAGCGCAGCACTGGCACGCGCTCGGCGAGGCCGGGCGTCGCGATGACGCCGAAGCTGGGCTCGCTCTCGCGCGGCGGCGCTTCCGCCTTGGCGATGGAGACGCGGAGATCGTACCAGGCCGCCTGGCCGGTCACCGGATCGGCATTGGCGTAGCGATGGCCGTTGCGCTCCGGCAGCAGCTCGCTGATGAGGTGATTGACCAGGAAGCCCCGCGTGCCTTCCTTCGCCTTGGGATCGAGGTTCCAGGCGCCCTTGCGCTTGCCGATCGCGTTCCAGGTCCAGACCGTGCTCGGATTGACGCCGTCCATCAGCTTCGCCGGCACGGTGATGCGGCCGTGCCGGCTCGTGACGACGACCCAGTCGCCGTCGGCGATGCCATGCGCCAGCGCGGTGGCGCGATGGATGTAGAGGCAGTTCTCGCCGTGGATCTGCCTGAGCCAGGCGTTCTGCGAGCCCCAGCTGTGATACATCGCCATCGGCCGCTGGGTGACGGCATGCAGCGGGAAGGGGTTATTTTCCGCCGGCGCGGAGCCGCCACGCCAACCCTCCGCGCCGGCGTAAGGGGGCAGTTCTTCCTCGAAGGGCGCGTACCAGATCGGCAGCGGATCGAAATAGGTCGCAACGCGCTCGCGGTGCTCCGGCGGCGGCTGCACGGACCCATGTCCCTGCGCCGCGAGGCGGAAGCGCTGCAGCGTCTCGCTGTAGAGCTGGAGAGTGATCGGCTCGGCGCGGTCGAGAAAGCCCATGCCGACCGCCCAGTCGAGATAGGCGCGGTTGGCGAATTTGAAATAGCGGCCCTCGGTCGGAATCTCGCTGCGCCAGAAGCACTGGTGCTCGATGTAGCGCTCGAGCTGATGCGGATTGATGCCGCCCTGGCCCTCGCGCGTGCCGTCGGCGCCGCGCCAGCCGGCGAGCGGGCCGAGGCCGGGCCGGCGCTCGTGGTTCACCATGTAGTCGGGATAGAATCCCGGATACTTGGGCGCGCCCTCGGATGTCACGAATCCCGGCAGCTTGAGCCGCGCGCCGAGATCGATCAGCACGTCCTGGAACGGCCGGACGTCGCGGTCGGGCCGCACCACCGGCTGGCGGATCGCGTCGGCGGCGAAGTCGGCGTTGCCGATCGGCCGGTCGAGGAGCGAGATGCAGTCGTAGCGCTCGAGATAGGTGGTGTCCGGCAGCACCAGATCGGAGTACGCCACCATCTCCGAGTAGTAGGCGTCGGAATAGATGATGCGGGGAATCCGATACTCGCCGGTGGCGGGATCGCGATCGGTGAGCATCTCCATCGTCCCCGCGGTGTTCATCGCGGAGTTCCAGCTCACGTTCGCCATGTACATGAAGAGCGTGTCGATCGGATAGGGATCGCCCTTCCAGGCATTGGCGACGACGAGATGGAAGAGGCCGTGGGCGGCGAGCGGCGCTTCCCAGGAGAACGCCCTGTCGATGCGGAGCGGCTTGCCGTTCCCGTCCACCAAGAGATCGTCCGGCGATTGCGGAAATCCCAGCGGCGCGCCGGCGAGCGGCGTGTTGGCGGGCGCCGGCCGCGCCGGCTTGATGCCGGGCGGGATCGGCCTCGGATAAGGCGGCTCGTAGCGGAAGCTGCCGGGCGTGTCGACGGCGCCCAGCAGCATCTGCAGCAGATGGATCGCGCGGCAGGTATGGAAGCCGTTCGAATGGGCGGAGATGCCGCGCATCGCATGCATGGCGACCGGGCGCCCGATCATCCGCGCATGGCGCCGGCCCTGCGCGTCGACCCAGGGCTGATCCAGCACGATCGCCTCGCCGAACGCCACCTCGGCGATCTCGGCGGCGATGCGCCGGATCGTCGCCGCGTCGATGCCGGTCGCCGCCGCGACGGCGTCGGGCGCGTAGCGGGGATCGAGATAGCGCGCCGCCATCAGCTCGAAGGCGGGCCGCGCGCGCCGGCCGTCCGGCAGGCTTTGTGTGCCGCGCAGCGCCGGCAGCGCCTCAATATCGTGCGCGCTCGCGATGCCGCCGCGCCGGCGATCCCAGACCAGCGGCTTGCCGTCCGCGCCGCGGGCGAAGAGGCCGTGATCGGCGGCGCCCTCGTCGTCGATCACCAGCCAGGGCGCGTTGGTGTAGCGGGCGAGGAAATCCGCATCGACCTTGCCGGCGCGCAAGAGCTCGTGCACGAGAGCGAGGACGAAGAGCCCGTCGGTGCCGGGCCGGATGCCGATCCACTCGTCGGCGATGGCTGAATAGCCGGTGCGGATCGGATTGATCGACACCACCTTCGCGCCGCGCCCCTTGAGCGTGCCGAGGCCGATCTTGATCGGGTTGGAATCGTGGTCCTCGGCGACGCCGAACAGCAGGAAGTATTTCGTGTGGTGCCAGTCGGGCTCGCCAAATTCCCAGAAGGCCCCCCCGATCGAATAGAGTCCGGCGGCCGCCATGTTGACGGAGCAGAAGCCGCCATGGGCGGCGTAGTTGATCGTGCCAAACTGGCTCGCCCACCAGCCGGTCAAGGCCTGCGACTGGTCGCGGCCGGTGAAGAAGGCGAGCTTCTTCGGATCGCTGGCGCGGATCGCGCCCAGCCATTTGACCGCGGTGTCGAGCGCCTCCGCCCATTCGATCTCGCGGAACTCGCCGCTGCCGCGCGGGCCGACCCGCATCAGCGGCTTCTTGAGCCGCGCCGGCGAGTAGTGCTGCATGATGCCGGCGGAGCCCTTGGCGCAGAGCACGCCGCGGTTCACCGGATGATCGCGGTTCCCTTCGATGTAGCGGATGCCGCCGTCCTTCAGGTGCACCTTGATGCCGCATCTGCAGGCGCACATGTAGCAGGTGCTGTACTTCACCTCGTCGGCGATCGGCTCGCTCATGGGAACGGAGGGATCGCGCGCGGGGGCGGCGCTCTTCGGCATGAAAGTCCTTGCGAGGCGTATTCGGCTAGTCGACGCGCAGCGGTGACCAGCCCGAGGAGGTCAGCGCTTCCAGCGGGCGGAAGCGGGTCTTGTAGGCCATCTTGCGGCTCTCGGCGATCCAGTAGCCGAGATAGACGTAGGGGAGCGCGCGGCGCCGGGATTCCTCCACCAGCGCCAGGATCATCGTGGTTCCCGGGCTCCGCCGCGCCTCCTCGGGGTCGAAGAAGCTGTAGACCGCGGAGAGACCGTCGTCGAGCACGTCGACGAGGCAGGCGCAGACCAGCCGGTTGTCGAGACGGCGCAGCTCCAGGAGGCCGGTGGAGACCGGGCTGTCCTCCACCATGGCGCGATAGTCGCCATAGGTCATGGAGGCCATGTCGCTCTCGGCATGACGCGAGCGCTGATAGCGGGCGAACAGGCGATACTGCTCGATGGTGGCGCGCGCCGGCACCAGGCGCCGCGCGAGGTCGCGGTTGCGGTTGAGCGTGCGCTGCAGCGAGCGGCTCGGCGTGAACGCCGTCGCGGCAACACGCACCGGAATGCAGGCGGCGCAGCCGACGCAGGCCGGCCGATAGGCGAGGTGATGGCTGCGGCGGAAGCCGGCGCGCGACAGCACGCTGTAGAAGTCCGCGCTCTCGCGGCCGCCGATCTCGGTGATGAGCTTGCGCTCCGTGCGCCCTTCCATGTAGGGGCAGGGCAGTGCTGCAGTGCGGAAGAACGGACGCAGGGCGGAGGCCGCGGCAGGCAGACCCGTCGACGGGCGCCGGGCGATGCTGGCGCCATTGCCTTCCGGCATATCCTCCTCGACCTTTACGCGCATTGCGCCTGTTTCCCCCGCCTACGCGCGCCGCGTTGATGGGGCGATTATGCGCGAAGGAGCCGGCCTTGCGCCAGCCTCATTCCGGTTTCAAGAACGCCGGCGGGGGCGACCGGCGGATTACCAGCGTTCCGGCCAGGAAATCGTGCACCGTGCGCCGCCGCCGATTGAACAGGGCGACCAGCAGGATCAGCGAGCAGGTCGCCGCGGTCGACACGTAGAACACCACGGTCTGCACCAGCGCCTGCAGATAGAGCGGCCGCTCGCCGGTCCAGCTCCGGAGCTCGATGCCGCAAAGCCGCATGCCAAGGGTGGCCGATTTCGCCCCGCCCAGCAGCAGGGAGTGGTAGGCGAGCGGCGTCAGCCCGAACAGCGCCCAGAGCGGCGACAGCAGCCCGAAGCTCGCGATGGTGAGCGCGGCGAGGAAGATCCAGAGCAGCACCAGGATGATGCCGATGATGAAGAGGTCGATGCCGTAGGCGACGACGCGCCGCCACAGCACGCCCTCATAATACTCCGGCGAGGCAAAGGGCTCGGGCGGATCGCCGGCCCAGGCGCGGAAGCTGATCTCGGCAGACACGGACAAGGAGCGCCTCGCTCGGAGATGGGGGCGTCGATGCGGGGAGAATTCAGCCCATATGGGGAGGGCGGTCAACCGCGTCCAGGGCCATGGGCGCCAAAGTCGGCTGCCGCAGGTGCTTGCGGAGGAAGTAGCGCCGGTGCGCCGGCGGATAGTCGAGGGTGGCGAAGATCTCGTAGCCGAGCTTCGGATAGAATTCGGGCGCCTGGAAGCTGAAGGTGTCGAGCCAGGCGGAATGGCAGCCGCGCTTCAGCGCCTCGCGCTCTGCTTCGGCCACCAGCGTCCGGCCGACACCGCGACGGCGCAGCGGCTCCGAGACCCAGAGATTGTTGACGAAGAGCCAGCCGCCATAGGCGACGCCGTCGAGGCCGGCGACGAGCCCGCCATCGGCGTCGCGCAGCATCACCCCGACCCGCTCGATCGGATGGCCGGGCCAGCGCTCGGCGTTGAAATCGTCGAGTGCCTGGTCGATGAAGGCGCGATCGGCGCGCGTCGGCGCTTCCTCGATCGCGAGGCGAAATCCGTCGGGAATGCTCATGCGCCGGAGTATGCCCCGACGGCGCTATCCGTTGGAAGAGGCGGCAGGGAGGAATCCGAATTGCCGTCAATACATCTTCAGCTGGATCGCCTGCACGATCCCCGACGCGGCGGCGATGTCGATATCCTGACCGGGTCGTCCGCAGAAGAAGCCGATCAGCGTGAAAAGATGGCCCTTCCCGCCGAAACCAGCCGCCGGGCCGTTCTTCGTGAAGGCAAAGCACCGGCCGTCACGCTTCTGGTCCTTGGCATCGAAGAACATGAGCTGCATGTCGGCACCGGCGGACTCCGCCGCGGACCAATTCGTCGCCTGAGTCTCCACGAATTTGTGGACATGCTGCATGGCATAGGTGGGGTTTGGAAATCCGAGCGTGGCGCAGGTCTTTCCGCCCTTGTTGGGGTAGCGCACCCGCGCATAGAAATGAGGGCCGCTGCCGTCACCGAGAAAGCCGAAGGAGTAGTTGAAAAGTCTGCAGGCGTAGCTTTGTCCCTGCGTGTGGGCCAATTCGCCTTCAAAGCAATTGCCCTGATAACCCGGCGGCGGCACGAGATGCGCGTCGGAGCTCGCGCAATCGACCTTGGTCCACTCCAATTGCTCCGGCTGCGCCAGGGCAGGCGGAACCGAGAACGACAGCGTTCCGAGAATTAGAGCCAGCGCAATCCCGTACTTGATGACACGCGCGGCTGATGGCGAGCGGATGGGGATCATTGCGGCACCCTCGCAACGGATATCCAGCGATCGCAAGGCTAGGCGCGGGCGACGGTCTGGCGCATCACCCGTTCAGGTGAGGAGCAAGGGCGGGCAAGGGGCGGGGAATGCCGCCGATCCGCGTCGGCGCGCAATTCGTGATAGTCTCCTGCGAGGCGCTTTTCGGGGCCCCTGCCTGAACTGGAAAGACCGTTGAATCGATTGGACTAAGGATGCCTTAGCCGCTCCGCGCCGGTCGGGAGGGCTGCGGTGATCGATGACCGTCGGATGCTCGATCTCATCGACGAGATCTATGCGGCTTCGCTCGATGCGCGACGCTGGTCAGCAGTCATCACCTCACTGGGACGGGTCTTCCACTGCGTTGGCGGCGCGCTGCTGCAGCGGGATCGGAATTCCGCCGAGATGGGTTTTATCGAGTTCGGCGGTCTCGATGCGCCGGTCCGTGCCGCATACGAGGAATATTACAGCGCCTGCAGCGTCTGGATGCCCGCGGCCTTCGCCCGAACCGGCGAACTGGTGATCGGTCACGAGCTGGCTCCCGACAAGCGGGAGTTCGAGCGCAGCGAATTTTACAACGACTGGCTGCGGCCGCAGGGGGTCTACGATGCGATCGGCGGCGTCATTCACCGGTCGCCTGGCTCGCTGACGGTCGTGACCGTGCTGCGCGCCGAGCGAGCCGGTCTCGTGACCGATGCGGACAAGCAGCAATTCTCGCGACTGCTGCCTCACGTGCGACGCTCGCTCGACGTCCACCGGCGTCTTTATGGGTTGCGGCTCGAGCGCGATGGGGCGCTGCAGGCCTTGGATGCGCTGCGCATCGGAATAGTGATGACGGATCGCACCGGGCGCGTGATGTTCGCGAACCGGGTGGCAGAGGGAATTCTGCGTCGGTGCGATGGGCTGACGGCGATCCGAGGCCGGCTTTGCGCGGAAAGGCCGGCGGACACGCAGCAATTGACGCGGCTGATCGGGGATGCGGCCAGGACGACCCGTGGACTCGGCGAGACCGCGGGCGGCATGCTCGCGCTGCCGACGCGGTTGGGACCGCCGGTCACGGTTCTGGTGTCGCCGTGTCCTCGCCTGGGCCTGCTCGAGCCTGCCGTGCTGGTTTTCGTCAATGAAGCTCCCGGCAGTCCGGAATTCGGGGCGCGCTACCTCGCCCGGCTCTACGGTCTCACTCCCGCGGAGGTCCAGCTGCTGCAGGCGCTGGTCAATGGAAAGCGCTTGTCCGACTATGCCGGGGACACCGGAATATCGCTCAATACGGCGAAGACGCACTTGAAGCAGATCTTCGCGAAGACGGGCAGCAGCCGGCAGGCCGACCTTGTCAGGCTGGTCGCCGGCAATCCCGTGCTTCGAATGGCGGTGTCTCGCCTCGGAAGCTAGCGCGGCGGCGCTATCCGTTGGAAGAGCTGGCCGGCGGGGTCGGCTGCGCCGCGCTCGAGGGCGGCGGCGTCAGCGCTTGATGCAGCAGCACGATGCTGATGCGCCGGTTGCGCGGATCGCGCGGATCCCTGGGATCGAGGAGATCCCGGTCGGCCATCCCCACCACCTTGTCGATGCGATCGATCGGGACGCCGTCGTTGAGGAGCTCGCGGCGGCTCGCATTGGCGCGGTCGGCGGAGAGCTCCCAGTTGCCGTAGTTGCGGCCGAAGGCGTAGGGCGTGGCGTCGGTGTGGCCGGTGATCGAGATCTTGTTCGGCAGCTTCTGCACCACCTGCGCCACCAGCGCCAACAGCTTCTGCGCGCTCTCGTCCATCTGCGCCGAGCCCAGCGGGAACATCGAGCGCTTGTCCTGGTCGACGATCTGGATGCGCAGGCCCTCGGGCGTGCGGTCGATGATCAGGTTGTCGGCGAGGTTCTTGAGCTCGGGCACGTCCTGGATCGCCTGGCGGAGCGCGAATTCGGCGGCGGCGAACTGCTTCTCCTCGGTCGCGGCGAGCTTCTTCTGCACCTCCGCCTCGGTGATCTGGTCGATCGGCTTCTCGCGAGCCGGCGCCGGCGCCTGATCGGCGTCCGTGGCATCGTCGCGCTCGGTCTTGGCGGGCGCGCCGTTGTTGGTGCCGTCCTCGCCGTCGGCGGGCTGCCGCATGCTCTCGATGGCGGGCGACAGATTGGGCCGCGAGGAGGGCGTGCTCTGCGCGCCCACCGGGCCCATGCTGATGCCGCCGAGCACGCCGCCGGCGCCGCTGATCGAGCGCGAGGCGATGCTGGGATCGAAGTAGTCGGCGATGCCGCGCTTCTGCACGTCGGTGGTGACGTTGAGCAGCCACAGGAGCAGGAAGAACGCCATCATCGCGGTGACGAAGTCCGCATAGGCGACCTTCCACGCGCCGCCGTGGTGGCCGCCGCCGGCGACCTTCTTGACCTTCTTGATGATGACCGGGGCGGCGTTGTTGCCTTTCGCCATAAGGCGCTACTCCGTTACGACGCCGCCGGCAGGCTTTCCACCG
>DATJOK010000076.1:0-23288 GCA_035507155.1 Allostellaceae bacterium | reverse complement strand
CTCCGCGCTGTTACCGCCCTCATTCACGATGCTACCGCGCGCACTCATGCACTTGTCGTACGAACACGACCACATTTTCATTCAGGATTCCCGATCATTCTCTGTCGAGAATCAAAGACCTTCGTTCACGACCCTCGGAAGGATGAGTTGATTGAAATTCCTCCCGGATATTACCGAGCGCGCGTACTTATTGTTTGCGACGATCAGCCCCATGTTGTTGAAAGGTCGATGCAGCTGGACATGAATCCGGTCAGAACGGCGTGGATTTAAAGTATCAGAAGCAGTTGTCCTCCGATTGCAGCCCATCCATTCATGTAAGTCCGCACGACGGTCCATGCAGATGCCGACAGCCCGATCCCAACAACGCGAACGAAGCTGATCGATCCTTGGCCTTCTCCGCGCCTCAAGCGAATTGCGCGAGGCCGCGGCCGAGGGACCAGTTTTCTTTCGCGGCCTCGAGAACGTTCACGAACACGTCCTCGGGCCGCAAAGTGAAAGAAAATGCCATGCAGAAATGCCGTTAGCATCACGTCTGGCGGCACATCCTGATGAAACAGCGATGGCCCATGGCGAGACCAATCGTCGATCCAAGAGGTGGGCTGTCGCCGCCCTCGAGGCGGCAGGTGTTTGTCGTACTCCTCGCGCGCCGCGTATCGTAGGTCCCAGAAGCGGCGAGTCTGCGACAGAAATTCCTGTCGCGCTCGATCACGCCAAGTTCGTACGTTTATCTGCATCTGGCGCAATTCATCAGAACTCTCCTCGCTCAGTGACGAGGAAATGTTCAAATGCATCGCTTCCTGATCGACCGCGTTGCGTTTAACGATCTCGGCCCATAGTTGTTCAAGTGGTTCGAACGAGGCCGGGCCTTCGACCTGGAACAGTTTTGCCATATCGAGAGGGCACGCGAGAGCTTCAGCAACCTCCAACTCTGCTTGCCTACGATCTCCCATTCGCTGCTCGTCAATTCCGCGGTGACTTTCAGTCGCGGGGTCGCTCAGAACCCTGGACCCTTTTTGGCACCTCTTCAACAATCTGGCGGGCAACCTCGTGTCCCTCGACGATCAATTCGCGCATCTCTTTAAAAGCAACTTTCGCGTCGCGGCACTCAACACCGTCGTTTGTTATCCAGACAGCTGCAAGAGCGTTCGTCGGAATCAGCCCTTCTGCAATCTGGCCTTCCATGTGTTTGGAGGCATTATAGACCCGGTTGAGCCTCTCTAGGTCGGGATTGCCGCCCTGTTTGAACAGCTTTTCTGGACCGAGGCGCTCCAGAAATTTTGTTGCCTGAATGATCAGAGCGACACCTTGCTCAAAGTGTGACAGCGCCTGATAGTACCGCGAAACCGCCTTATTGGGGTCCCGGAGGTAACGCTCAAGGGACGTGCGCCCCTCACCATATTCGAGAGCTGCCTGCTCAATTCTCCTAATGAAGTTGAACGCATACGCGCGAAACTCTGGCTTATATGTTACTTGAAAAACACTGCTGAGGAGGAATGCGGGAAGATAGCGACTTAGGACAGGTAGCTCCTCCGCACCACAAGTCACAAGCTCAGAAAGCTTGTGGCCGAAAAATTTGTCCAGAGCATATTTAGTCCACGGCATGCCGTACCTCCATCGCACTTGACCGCTAGAGGGCTCCTACCGCGCTAGGTAACGCCGGCACAAAGGATAATGCGAGTTACTTCCAGAGTTGCGATCCAAGCAGGGTGAATGAGATATCCCGCGTCGCGGGTCGACGCTAGTGCTACTGTGAGAGGAACAGCGGGCATCAGGCTATTGAGTTCAGGCGATCAGTACGCGGCCCAGAAGGATCGCACTCCGCGGAGCCGCCGCTACCTCACCCCGCCCGCCACGTCGACGATCGCGCCGGTCACATAGGACGCCTTCTCCGACAAGAGCCAGAGGATCGCCTCCGCCACCTCCATCGCGGTGCCGGCGCGGCCGATCGGCATCTTGGGGCCCAAGCGCGTCACGCGGTCGTCTTGGCCGGCGCGGGCGTGGATGTCGGTTTCGATGAGGCCGGGGCGAACGGCGTTGACGCGGATGCCGACGCCGGCGGTCTCGGAGGCGAGGCCAGTCGTCATCGTGTCCATGGCGCCCTTGGAGGCGGCGTAGTCGATCCACATCTTGGGCGAGCCGGTGACGGCGCCGATCGAGGAAACGTTAACGATGGCGCCGCCCTTGCCGCCGTGGCGCGTCGACATGCGCTTCACCGCCTCGCCGGCGGCGATCAGCGCTCCCACCACGTTGACGCGCATCAGGGCGAGGACGCTGTCGAAGGTCATCTGCTCGACGAAGCGCCGCTCGGATCCCACGATGCCGGCGTTGTTGACGAGGGCGTTGAGGGGCCCGAACGCCTTGTCGCACTCGGCGAAGAGCCTGACGATGTCCGCCTCCTTTCCCATGTCGGCGGCGACCGCGATGGCGCGGCCGCCGGAGGCTGCGATCTCCTGCACCACCGCCTCCGCCGAGGCGCGGTCGCTCTGGTAGTTCACCACCACGTCGGCGCCCTCGCGGCCGAGGAGCCGCGCGGTGGCGGCGCCGATGCCGCGGCTCGCGCCGGTGACGATCGCAACATGCTTCATCGGGGAATGCCTGTCAGAGAGTGGCGTTGGCGAGGTTCCCGAGCCGCGTCGCGCGGGCTTCCGCCTCGATCGCGATCTCCATCACCTTGAAGCAGTGCGACTGCGGCATGGCGCGCTCGGTGCGCTCGTGGACGTCGGCGACCAGGTTGGCGTAGTAGGGAAGCGTCGCGTCGCTGCAGTCGATGTAGCGGGTGCTCGCCTTGTCGACGATGAAGAGATGGTCGGTGCCGGGCCGGCCGGCGATGTCGACGTATTTGCGAAGCTCGATATAGCCCTCGGTGCCGAGGAGGGTGAGGCGGCCGTCGCCCCAGTTGGCGAGTCCGTCCGGCGTGTACCAGTCCATGCGGATATAGGCCTGGGCGTTGCCGCTCCTGAGGATCATCTCGCCGAAATCCTCGAAGCGGAGGTCGCCGGGATTGGCAAAATTGCCGACCGCCGAAGTGGCGATCTCCGCATCGGTCGAGTTCGTGAAGTAAAGGAACTGGTCCACCTGGTGGCAGCCGATGTCGCAGAGGATGCCGCCATAGCGCCGGCGGTCGAAGAACCAGGCGGGGCGGAGGTGCCGGTTGAGCCGGTGCGGGCCCAAGCCCACGGTCTGCACCAGCTTGCCGATGGCGCCGGCCTGCACCAGCTCGGCGGCGCGGGTCACCGCCTTCACCTCGAAGCGCTCGGAGTAGTTCACCGACCAGATGCGGCCGGTCTCCTTCTGCGCCTGGCGGAGCGCACGAAGCTCCTCGGGACTGACGCAGCCGGGCTTGTCCACCATCACGTCCTTGCCGTGGCGCATCGCCTCGATGGCGATGGTCGCGCGGTCGCCGGGGATCGCCGCGGTGGTGACGAGCTTCACCTCCGGGTTCTCCAGGAGGGCGCGGCGGTCGGCGATGCGGGGGATCTGGGGATAGCGGCGGATGAAGCCTTCGAGCGGCTGCGGCTCGCCCTCGGTCCAGTAGCCGACGCATTCGCAGCCCAATTCGAGGAGCCGGCCGACCTGCTCGTAGATGTG
Organism: Allostellaceae bacterium; assembly: GCA_035507155.1. GTDB lineage: Bacteria > Pseudomonadota > Alphaproteobacteria > ATCC43930 > CGMCC-115725 > DASZHJ01. Next base: position 19,700 of record DATJOK010000076.1, on the reverse strand, counting down.
GCGATGGTCGAGGCCGATGGCGGCGAACTTGATCGGCGGCGGATTTTCCATCTCAGGGCATCTCCTCGGTGCCCGGCGCCATCGCCTGGCCGCGCCGCGACGACAGCAGCAGCGCGTCGATCAGGTGATGGACGCCCAGCACCTGGCGGCCGGGCACCGCGGGCTCGCGGCCGGCGTCGAGGGCGTCGAGGAACTCGGTGATGAGGGCGAGGTGCGCGTCATGCGGGAAGGCCATGGGATCGGCGCCGCCGCCGGTGCCGCCCTGGCTCTCGACGCTCTCGCTGTGGCCGCTCTGGTAGTGGACGCGGAGCGCGTCGCCGGTGAGGGTCGCGGTGCCCTTGGTGCCGGCGAGGATCAGCTGCTCCGGCGAGCCCGGATAGAAGCCGGTGGTGGCGATGACGCCGCCCAGCGCGCCGTTGGCGAAGCGGAGGCCCGCGGCGACGAAATCCTCGGTCTCCATGCGATGGAGCCGGCTGGTGCCGCCGATCGAGGCGACCTCGATTACCGGCCCCGCGAGGCTCAGCATCAGGTCGAGGGAATGGATCGCCTGGCTGATCAGCACGCCGCCGCCGTCGCGGGCAAGCGTGCCGCGGCCGGGCTCGTCGTAATAGGCCTGCGGCCGCCACCAGGGGACGGTGAGCTGCACCAGCGAGAGATCGCCGAGCGCGCCGGCGCCGAGGAGCTCGCGCAGCTTCAGCGCCGCCGGGCGGAAGCGGTGCTGCAGGACGATGCCGAGGCGGACGCCGGCCGCCTCGCAGAGCCGCACCAGACGCTCCGCCGCCGCCGAGGTGCGCTCGATCGGCTTCTCCATGATGACGTGCTTCCTCGCGCGGGCGAGCCTCTCGAGGAGCTCCGAGCGCGCGTTGGGCGGCGTCAGCAGCAGCACGGTGTCGATGCTCTTGTCGTCGAGGATGCGCTCGAGGCTGTCGACGGTCGGAAGGCCGAAGGCCTCGGCGAAGCGCGCCCGGCGCTCAGCACTCGGGCTCCAGCCGCCGGCGACCCGGACGCGGCCCTGCCGCTCGAGGTCGCGGAGGCTCTTGGCATGGGGCGCCACCGCCATGCCGAGGCCGATGAGCGCCACGGAATGCGTCTTCGTCATGCGGCCTATCCTCCCAAGGGCGGCGGAGTGTTGCACGCGTGTATTCTTGCATGCAAGTATGCAGCAAGGCCGCGGCGCGCCGGACCGCCAAGAGGGACGCCGCCAAGAGGGACGCCGCCAAAGGAGACGCCATGGAGGACGCGCCGTCCTTCCGCCCGCTGCGGCGGGACACCATCTCGGCGCAGGTGCATCAGCATCTCCGCCAGCAGATCATCCGCGGCCGCTACCTGCCGCGCCAGCGCGTCTCCGAGAACGAGCTGGCGGCCGCCTTGGGCGTCAGCCGCACGCCGGTGCGCGAGGCGCTCGGCAAGCTGCAGGACGAGCGCCTCATCGAGACGGTGCCGCAGCGCGGCACCATCATCGCGCCGATCCCGGTCGCCGACGTCTACGCCAACCAGTTCGTCCGCGAGGCGCTGGAATGCGCCACCATCGCCCGCGCCGCCGAGCGGGCGAGTGCCTCGGACGCGCGGCGGCTCCGCGCCCTCCTCGACGGCCAGCGCGAGGCGCGGGAGAGCGACGACGCCTTCTTCGCCGCCGACGAGGCGATGCATCAGGAGCTGATGCGGATCGCCGGCGAGCCCAGCGTCTGGCGGGTGGTGGAGACCGCGAAGCTGCAGCTCGACCGCGTGCGGCATCTGACCGTCCGCAGCCAGGTGAAGCGCCAGGCGGTGCTGCGCGAGCACGCGGCGATCGTGCAGCGGGTCGTGGCCCACGACGCCGCGGGCGCGGTCGCCGCCATGCGCCAGCATCTCCGCGGCGTCTTCGCCTCGATCGAGCCGATCATGCGCGAGCATCCCGAGTTCTTCGTCGCGGCGCCCTCGGAGGCCGCGATCCGCAAGCCAGCCTGAAACAGAGGACAGACCGATTTCATGAAGATCACCGACATCAAGACGTTTCTCGTCCAGGCCGGCGCGCCGCCCGATGCCGCCTGGGCCTCCGACGGCAAGGGGATGCAGAACACCAGCCGCAACTGGCTCTTCGTCCGGGTTTATACCGACGAGGGGATCACCGGCGTCGGCGAGGGGAGCGGCTGGCCGCGGGTCATCGAGACGGCGGTCAGGGATCTCGCCACCGTGCTGGTGGGCGAGGATCCGCGCCATATCGAGAAGCTCTGGCAGAAGATGCTGAGCGCCATCATGGGCCACGGCATGACCGGCGTGGTGGGCGGCGGTGCCATGACCGCGATCGAGATGGCGCTCTGGGACATCAAGGGGAAGGCGCTGGGGACGCCGGTCTGGAACCTCCTGGGCGGGAAGATTCGCGACAAGGTCCGGATCTACAGCCATGCCAGCACGCCGGAGGTGGCGCTCGGATTGAAGGAGCAGGGCTTCACCGCGATCAAGACCGGCGGCGTCCGCGACATCCTGCACAAGGTGTCGGCGATCCGCGACGCGGTCGGCGACGAGATCGATCTCATGGTGGACCTGCACGGCCCACCCTGGATGACGCCCAAGGACGCGATCGTGCTCGGCCGCTCGCTGGAGCCGCTCCATCTCCTCTTCATGGAGGATCCGGTGGCGCCGGAGAATCTCGACGCCTATCAGCGCATCCAGGATGCGGTGGCGATCCCGCTCGCCGCCGGCGAGCGGATGAGCACGATCTGGGGCCTGCGGCCGCTGATCGAGCGCGACCTCGTCGACGTGATCCAGCCCGATACCGGGCGCGCCGGCGGCATCATGCAGATGAAGAAGATGGCGGCGATGGCGGAGAGCCACGGCATCACCGTGGCGCCGCATTCGGGCTCGCTCGGGCCGATCGCCGAGTTCGCCGCGCTCCACCTGCTGGCGGCGATCCCCAATGCGCTGATGCTGGAGCGGATCGAGAACGACTGGGTCGGCCGCAACGAGGTGATCTCGGCGCCGCCCAAGCGCGAGGGCGGCTTCCTGGTGGTGCCGGATGCCCCCGGCCTCGGCGTCGACATCAACGACGAAGCGGTCGCGCGCTATCCGAGCCAGCGCAACGTCAGCATCTCCGCCGGCGGCTACGAGCCGGGTACCGAGAAGGAGTTTCTCTACCAGCAGGTGCGGCTGCGACGAGCCGCCAGCTTCAAGGCGAGAAAGAAGAAGTAGAATCCGGGGCGCCCCCCACCCCGATCCTCCCCCTCAAGGGGGGAGGGGGGCTGGAGGCGCTGTACCGATTTGTCCCCTCCCCCCTTGAGGGGGGGAGTCAGGGTGGGGGTAAGGCCGGAACTCGTCGCTTCAATCCGCGGTGCGGACGGCGCCCTCGCGGCGGTGGATCAGCGGCTCGATGTCCGGCGCCAGCGAGGCCAGGAGCTGCACGGCAAGCGCGCTGGTGAAGTGGTAATGCGCCGCCTGGGCGCCCGGCACGAAGGCGGTGACGGTGCCGAAGAAGCGGTCGCCGATGAAGAACACGAAGGTGGCGGTGCGGTCGACGACCCGCGAGCCGGTGACCGCGCCGCCGGCGGAGAAGCTCTCGTAGCGGTTATCGCCGGTGCCGGTCTTGCCGCCGACCACCAGGATGGTGCCGTCGGCGGAGTGGTACGCCTTCTTCACCCGGGTGCCGGTGCCATTCGCCACCACGCCCATCAAGGCGTGGCGCAGGATCCCCGCCACCTCCGGCGGGAAGATCCGCTTCGGCTCCGGCGGGTTCAGGCTCATGTCGGTCTCATAGGGCGTGCCGGCGGCAAAATGCAGCCGCTCGATGTCGACGGTCGGCAGCTCGACGCCGTCGTTGAGGATGATCCCCATCAGATGCGAGAGCGCGTCCGGCCGGTCGCCGGAGCTCCCCAGCGCGCTGGCGAAGGACGGCACCAGATGACCGAAGGGATAGCCCTGCCTGCGCCAGTCCTGCAGCACGCGGTCGAAGGCGTCCTCCTCCATCAGGATGCGGATGCGGACGTCCTGCTTGTGGGTGTTGTTGGTCTTGAAGAGCCAGCTGTAGACCTCCTGGCGCTCGTTGACGCTGGCGTTCGCGACCTCGGTGCGCCCCGCTTTGGGATGGGTCTGCAGATAGGCCGCGAGCCAGAGCTCCAGCGGATGGACGCCGGCGAGATAGCCGCGGTCCTGCAGCGAGTACTTGTCGACGCCGTACTGCTGGTAGAGCTTCTCGGCAGTGGCCTCGTCGGGCGCCAGGCCGTGCAGATGGTCGGCGAGGAAGGCGCGGAACTCCGGCACCGCCGCGTTGGGCCGCACGGAGCGGAACACCACCGCCAGGCGGCGCGCCGAGGGACCGGTGCGGCTCACCAGCAGCTGCAGCACCTCGTCCGGGCTGTGGCCCTGGAAGTCGTCGTAGAAGTGATTGAGGAACTCGCGGCCTTCCTGATCGGCGAAGCGGTGGAGATAGGTCTCGCGGAGCGCGTCCTGGCTATCGGATTCCAGGTCCTTGGTGCGCGCGGCGTCCGCCATCGTGTAGAAGCGCACGACGTCGCGCATGATGCGCACGAAGGCCAGGTTCACCGAGTTCTCGAAGGCGTCCTCGACGGTGAAGATCTGGCGGTCTTCCGAGCGCTCGAAGTTGTGGAAGACATGGGCGCCGCCGCCGGTGAAGAACACCTCGCTGGGATCGCCGGAATAGCGCCGCTGCATCGCCGCATCGAGCATCGCCTGCAGGCTGTGGTCGGTGGCGTTCGCCACGTAGTCGGTCGCCCAGCGGCTGATCGGGTCCTCGGCCTTGGCGGCGAACGCGTTGAGCTGCTTGTCGCTCATGGCGAACAGCCGGTCGTGCAGCCCGGTCATGATGTTGAGATAGGTGGCGAGCGTGCGCAGCTTCGCCGTCGAGCCCAGGATCAGCTTGGCACCGGAATTGATGTCGAAGGGCGAGTCCAGGCTGTCCGCATGGATGCGGACGTAGTTGGCCTGGCTGCCACGCTCGAACAGCACGATGCTGTAGGTGACCTTGGAGGGATCGGCAGTGCCGAGGAGGTTCTGCCCGACCATGTTCAGGCTCTTCGCCGTCTCGATATCGCCGAGCTTGCCGAGGGTGGTGGCGATCTTCTCCTCGGCGGCGGCGTCGAGGCTGGTGTGCGCGGTGACGTCGAGCCGGTCGAGGCTGTAGAGATTCTGCACCTGCAGCATCGAGCGCAGACGCATGCGGATGGCGTCGGCGCCCTTGCGGCCGACGAATTGCACCGGCACCGGCGCCGGCGGCTCCGCCTGGAAGTCGAGCTCGGCCTTGAGCGCGGCGTCGCGCAGATCCGGATCGATCACGCCGGCATCGGCGAGGAGCGGCAGGTAGCGGTTGGCGAGCGCGTTGAGCGCCTCGTGGTCCATGTTGAGGTAATAGGAGGGCCGCCGCTCCGCGAGCAGCAGGCTCAGCACCTGCTTGTAGATCTCCGCCTTGCGGGCGAGCTGGGCGTCGCTCTCGGCGGGCCCGGCGAGGATGCGGCTTGCCGCGTGCAGGTCGGTGCCGTACCAGGCCCGCAGCCCGTCGCCGAGGCCGATGATCTCGCCATAGCCCGGCCGCGAGCTGAGCGGCGTCGCGTTGAGATAGGTGGTGAGGATGCGCCGCCGCGCCGGCAGCGTGTCGGGCCCGTCCATATAGGCGCGCGCCGTCGCGCTCAGCATCTGCCGCGCCTTCTCGGCGAAGCCCTCGGTGCGGCCGGCGGGCGAATGGCGGAACTTCTCGATCTGGGTGGCGAGCGTGCTGGCGCCGCCGCGGCGCAGGCGCCTGTCGATCACGCCCTCCGCCTGGCCGCGCGCGGCGACCAGGAAGCGGCTCCAGTCAACCGCCGGATTGTGCTGGGGATAGGCGGTGTCGAGGAGGTGCTGGTCCTCGATGAAGGTGAGCGTGTTGGCGATGATCGGCGGCACCGAGCCGAAATTCTCGTAGATCGCGTCCGGATAGCTCGCGGTGTAGAACGGGGTGTCGTCGCGGTCGAGGATCTGCAGCCCGGCGTGCCCCTTCTCTTGATAGAGCGCGTAGCCGCCCATGGCGACGAACCGGTCGAGGTCCGGCGTCATCACCGCCTGGCGGTCGATGTCGAAATGCTGCGCCTTCAGGGAGTCGATGAAGGTGGGGAGCCGCGCGTAGCCGAGCCGCTCGTCATAGGGCCCGTTGCGGGGGAAGCGCAGGTTCTCGTTCGGACCGGGCTCGAGGCCGAAGCCGAAGCCGCGGGTGAATTTCACCGCCAGCGCCGACTGGATGAACGAGGTCCGCGCCTCCAGCGTCGCACCCCAGGCGAGGAGGGCGACGACGATGAGGCGGAGCGTCCAGAGCATCGTCCGCTCGGCACCGCGGCCGAAGCGCCGGCGCGGCCGCAGCAGGGCGGCATCGGGACGGGAGATAGCAGGAGCGCCTGGCAGAAGCTGTTCGGTCATGGGCTATGCCCGGGTCCGCCCGCCGTGCTGGTGGGCGTCGATGCGGCCGGTTCCGGCATCATCGGCATCCGCAATCATCGGGGTCGGCACCGGTCTTTCGGTGTGAACTTGATTCCAGCCACACCATGGTGACCGAAGAAGATTGAAGAATTTTCAATAACGTCACGGTTTCCTGTGGCTCGAACCCACCCCCGAGGAGTGAGAGGCTCGGCACGCCCGACCCAGCCGGCAACCGGTGCTTTCGCCGGCGGGGCCCGATCCCCTATCCTTGAGACATGATCGCGATTGACTGGGGGACAAGCTCCTTTCGCGCCTATCGTGTCGGTCCCGGCGGCATAATACACGATCGGCGGGCAGTCCCGCGCGGTATCCTCGCCGTCGAAGGGGGCGATTTCGCTCCTGTCCTGGCGGCGGAGATTGCCGGCTGGACCGAGGGGGAGCCCGGCCCGGTGGTGATGTCCGGCATGATCGGCAGCCGGCAGGGCTGGCGGGAGGTGCCCTATCTCGACTGTCCGGCCGACCCCGCCGCCCTGGCGCGCGGTTGTGTCGAGGTCGCCTGGGGCGAGGGCCGGCGGGCCTTCATCGTCCCCGGCCTCGCCTGCCGGGACCGGGATGGAATCCCCGACGTGATGCGGGGCGAGGAGACCCAGATCCTGGGTGCGCTTGATGCCATCGGCCCGGCGGCCACCGTCTGCCTCCCCGGCACCCACAGCAAATATGCGCGGCTCCGCGACGGCCGCATCGAGGGCTTCGAGACCCATATGACCGGGGAGGCCTTCGGAGTGCTGTGGCGGCACGGGATCCTCGGCCGGCTGGGCTCGACCGAGGAGGTCCGCGACCCTGCCGCCTTCGATGCCGGCGTCGACCGGTCGGCTCAGACGGGCGGCCTGCTGCACCATATCTTCGGGGTCCGCGCGCGCGGTCTCTTCGGTGAGTTGCCGACGGAAAGCCTCGCCTCCTATCTTTCCGGCATCCTGATCGGGCACGAGATCCGCGCGGCGACGGTCTCGAGCCCGGTGGCGGTGATCGGCGCCGCGGCGCTCGCGGCTCTATACTGCCGGGCGTTCCTCCGCTGCGGCATCGAGGCGTCGGTGGTGCCAGGGGAACCGGCGGCAATGGGCCTGTGGCGGATCGCGGAGGCGATGGGGGTATGACGGAGCTTCTGTCCTGGCTCGAGAAAGCGCCCCTGGTGGCGATCCTCCGAGGAGTGCGGCCCGAGGAGGTGCTGGAGATCGGCGGCGTCTTGATCGCGGCGGGTTTCAGCATCCTGGAGGTGCCGCTCAACTCGCCGCAGCCGATCGAGAGCATCGCGCGACTGGCGCGAACCTTTGGCGGCGAGGCGCTGGTGGGGGCCGGGACGGTGCGGCGGGGGAGCGAGGTGGATGCAGTCGCCGAGGCGGGCGGCCGTCTCATCGTCACGCCTCACGCGGATGCCGCCGTGGTCCGCCGCGCCAAGGAGCGCGGGCTTCTTGCCGTTCCCGGCTTCTTCACCCCGGCCGAGGCTTTCGCGATGATCGATGCCGGCGCCGATGGCTTGAAGCTCTTTCCGGCCGAGGCGGCGTCGCCCGCGGTGCTGAAAGCGATCCGCGCCGTGCTGCCGCCGGAAATGCCGGTCCTGCCGGTCGGCGGCATCGACGCCGCTTCGCTGGTACCCTGGCTTGCCGCCGGCGCCCGCGGCTTCGGCATCGGCTCCGCGCTCTATAAGCCCGGTCTTTCCGCTGCCGAGGTGGCGACCCGCGCCCGCGTGCTCATGGCGGCGCTGCCGAAGAACTCCGGCTAGCGTCTCAGGTTTCGCCGCCGGTGGCGCGCGCGGCTTCCTCCAGGATCCACTTCTCGAACAGCTTGACCTTGCGCGGCTGCGGCGTCTGCGGCGGATAGATCAGGAAGTAGGCGCCTCTGGTCTCCACCTCCAGCTTGAGCGGAGACACCAGACGGCCGAGAGCGAGGTCCTCCGATATGAGAAGCTTCTGCGCCAGCGCAACGCCGAGGCTGTCGATCGCCGCCTGATACGCGAGGCTCGAATTCTCGAATTTGAGACCGCTGTTGCCGTCGAGGCCGCGCACCCGCGCCGCCGCCAGATACTGCGGCCAGTCCTCCGGCCGGTGCAGCGAGCAGAGCAGTACGTGGCTGGCGAGATCGGCCGGCTTCTGCAGCTTGCGCTTGGTCGCCAGCAGCGCCGGGCTGCAGACCGGCATCAGCGTCTCGCCGAACAGCCGCCGCGCCACCACGCCGGGCGGCGGCTCCCTGCCGGAATGGATGGCGACATCGACCTCCTCGCGGTTGAAGTCGACCGTGTTGTGCGAGGTGGTGATCTGCACGTCGATCCGCCGGTCGAGCGCATGGAAGCGGGCGAGCCGTGGCACCACCCAGCGAATGGCGAGCGTCGGCGGCAGCTTGATGCGGAGCGTCAGCGCGTCGGGTGCCGCGAAGACCTGTCGCGTCGCGTCGTCGAGCCGGTCGAGCGCGTCGCGCACGGCGCGGAAATAGACCGCGCCCTTGGGAGTGAGTTCGACGGCGCGGTGGCGGCGCTCGAAGAGCCGCGTCTCCAGCTCGGTCTCCAGGCTTGCGATGTGGCGGCTGATCGCGCCCTGGGTGACGAAGAGCTCCGCCGAGGCCTTGGTGAAGCTCAGATGCCGCGCTGCCGCCTCGAAGGCGCGGATGGAATTGAGCGGAGGAAGCCGGCGCGCCATCTCATCCGGGCGATGGTTGCATGAAGGAAATTCATTCTAGCAGGGGATGCCGACGACCGGCAAAACCGCTCCTCAGGAGGCCAGGGCCACGCTTGCCTAACTGCGCAGGAACACGCCGGGCGTGGTACCGGTCCAGCGCTTGAAATGCCGGGTCAGATGGCTCTGGTCGGAAAAGCCGGTCGCCGCGGCGACCTGGGCGATGCTCTCGCCGCGCTGCAGGAGCCGGATAGCATGGGCGATCCGCAGACCGATCAGGTAGGCGTGCGGCGTCGTGTGCATCTCGCGGCGGAAGGACCGGATGATCTGGAACCGGCTCTTGTTGAGCATCAGCGCCAGATCGCGCAACAGGCCGGGATCGAGGTAGTTGGTCTCGAGATGGTCGATCACCTGGCGCACCAGCGGCGAGAGCGCGGCATCGGCGCCGCGTGCTTCGGCGGCCGCGGCCAGCACCGCCGGAACAGGAGGCACGCTCGAATCCGGGACGGCTGAGACGCCGAGACGCATAGGCCTTCCTCCCACCACTCCCGCGGATGCGTGCCCGCGGGAAGATGGAAAATCAGACCCTATCGCCGGACGGTCCTCAACGGAGATTAAGTCAAATCATGCATGAGGAAAGCTCATGCGACTTGCTTTCCGCCCTGCTGCCGCCGTGGAAGCAGGGCGGAAGCCACCCCTGGCTTACTTCTTGGGCTTGAGGTCGTCGGGCAGGAAGCTCGTGTCCACCACCTTCGACCAGTCGACGTCGCCGCTCAGCGCGCCCACCAGCTTCTGGGCGCGGAGCATCGCGTCCATGCCCTTGAAGTCGAAATTGCCGGGGCCCCAATAAGGCACGCCCGACTTGCTCTTGCCGACCAGGTTGTGAATCGCGCTCTTCGTCACCTCGAGGTCGAGATTGTAGGCCTTGGCGACGATTGCCGCTGCTTCGTCGGGATTCGAATACATGAACTCCACCGCCTTGCGCCGGCCGCGCAGAATGGCGCGAATGAAGTCGCCACGCTCGGCGACCGCCTTGCCGGTGCTGACGCCGATGACGTTGCAGAGCGGCGGCATCACGTCGTTGGCGCTGACGAGCACGCGAAGCTGCGACTTGTTCTTCGACCAGACGGGATCCGCCATGGCGGCGGCGTCGATCGAGCCGAGGTTGAGCGCCACCACGGATTCGCCGAAGCCGCCGGTCTTCACCAGCTCGGCGTCGTCGGGCTTGAGACCGGCTTGCTCCAACAGCAGGATGTCGAGCGCCTGGCTGGTGGAGCGCGGGTTGGTGTAGCCGATCTTCTTGCCCTTGAGGTCCTTGAGCGTCTTGATCGGCGAATCCGGCCTCACCGCCCAAACGAACTCGGCGACGGTCAGCACGTTGTCGCTGACGATCTTGAGATCGGCGCCCTGTTGGATCGCCGCCACGGTGCCAGCGAGATCGATCTCGCCATAGGCGAGGTTGCCGGTGAGCAGATTGCGCACGGTGGTGCCGCCGCCGGAGGAGGAGAGAATGCCGGTGACGTCGGCGCCTTCCGCCTTGAAGAAGCCCTTCTCCATGGCGATCGCGTACGGCATGCCGTTGGCGGCGACGCCGTAATTGCTGACGACGATCTGCTCCGCCTCAGCGGTGCCGAGCGGCAGCAGTGCCGCGAAGGTGAGCAGCGCGAGGCCGCGCCCGCAGTCGATGATCCTCATGACGTTCTCCCCCTCGGAGTTGGCCGCTTCAATGCGCGCCCACGGACGCGACGCGGCGCCGGAGTCTCGCCGGTATCGCGCCCGCTTTCTTGAACGAAATTGCGCCAGAAGCCGTTGGAAACCGGCGCTTTTCCGCGTTTGCGCGCTGGACGGTGACGGGCGCTTTTCCTACTCTTTGCAAGGCGCGCAGAGGCGCGCCCTAATCGGGAACAATCGCATGATCGAGATCGAACGTCCCGTCGAAGCGAATGCCGTCGGGTACGAATGGGGCAGCGATGCCATCGCGCTGATGCTGCGCGCCCTGGACCTGCCTTTCGTAGCGCTGACGCCGGGCGCCAGCTTCCGCGGCCTGCACGACAGTCTGGTGAACGCGCTCGGCAACCGCGCTCCGCAGATGCTGCTGTGCCTGCACGAGGAGAGCGCGGTCTCGCTGGCGCACGGCTACGCGAAGGTGACCGGCAAGCCGCTCGGCGTCATCCTGCACAGCAATGTCGGCCTCATGCACGCCACCATGGCGATCTTCAACGCCTGGTGCGACCGCATGCCGATGCTGATCCTGGGCGCCACTGGCCCGATCGACGCAACGCGGCGGCGGCCTTGGGTGGATTGGATCCACACGGCGCGTGACCAGGCGGCGATGATCCGCCACTACACGAAATGGGACGATCTGCCGGCCTCGGTCCCGGCCGCGCACGAGGCGATGCTGCGCGCGGCGATGATGACGTCGACGCCGCCCTGCGGGCCGGTCTACGTCTGCCTCGACGCCGGCATGCAGGAGGCGCGGCACGAGATGACCGCACCGGTGCCGAGCCCGGCGCGCTTCCAACCGCCGCCGGCGCCGGTGCCGTCGCGCGATCTCGTAAAGCGCGCCGCCGAGATGCTGACCGCGGCGAAATCGCCGCTGATCCTGATGGGCCGCGTCTCGCGCAGCGAGACGGGCTGGCAGGAGCGCATCGCGCTCGCCGAGCGGCTCGGCGCCACCGTGCTCACCGATCTCAAGACGGCCGCCGCCTTCCCGACCGATCATCCGCTGCATGGCGCGCCGCCGGGTTTGCTGGTGCGGCCGGAGGCGCTGGAGTGCGTGCGGAAAGCCGACGTGGTGCTGAGCCTCGACTGGGTCGATCTGGCGGGCACCCTGATGCAGGCCTGGCCCGATCGGGACTGCCCCGCCAAGGTGATCCAGGCCTCCCTCGATCTCTACATCCACAACGGCTGGAGCATGGATCACCAGGCGCTGCCGCCGATCGACATCGCGCTGATGGGGGATCCCGACGCGGTGGTGACGCTGCTGCTGGAGGAATTGTCGAAGGGTACGAAACGCGCGGCGCCCAAGGCTGCTGCCAGGGCGATTCCAGGTTACCGGCCGACCGGCGCCAAGGAGATCGGCATGCCCGATCTCGCTGCCGCGCTCGCGAATGCGACGCGTGGCCGCGACGTGTCGCTGATCCGCCTGCCGCTGGGTTGGAGCGGCGAGCTCTGGCACTTCCGTCATCCGCTCGAGTATCTCGGCTGCGACGGCGGCGGCGGCATCGGCGGCGGGCCCGGCATGGCGGTGGGGGCGGCGCTGGCGTTGCAGGGCCGCGGCCGGCTGCCGATCGCCATCCTCGGCGACGGCGATCACTTGATGGGGGTCACGGCGCTCTGGACTGCTGCGCACTATCGCATCCCCCTGCTGACGATCGTCGCCAACAATCAGTCCTTCTTCAATGACGAGGTGCACCAGGAGCGCGTGGCGCGTCAGCGGGGCCGCCCCGTCGGCAACCGCTGGATCGGGCAGCACATCGGCGATCCCGATATCGATCACGCGACATTGGCGCGCGGCCAGGGTCTGATCGGCATCGGACCGGTGCATGATCCTGCCGAGCTTGCGGGCCGGCTCGCCGAGGCGGTAGTGGCGGTGGAGGACGGCGCCAGCGTCGTGGTCGATGTGCGCGTCAAGCCCGGCTACACTTTCGCCATGGAGAAATCCCTGACGCGCGACCGCGAGAGTTGAGGTGAACGACAGTCCGATCCGGCCGGAGCCGAAGCGGCGCGAGGATATCCGGCTGCTCACCGGCCGGGGCCGCTATACCGGCGATCTGCGGTTTTCCGACATGCTGCACGCGGTGCCGGTGCGCGCACCCTATGCCCATGCGCGCGTGCTTGGCATCGACGTCTCGGCAGCGAAGGCGGAGCCGGGTGTGGTGGCGGTGCTGACCGCGGCCGATCTCGCCGCCGACGGCATCGCCGATCCCGTCGGCGGCGTCGAGTTGCCGCGCTCGGACGGGACGCCGTCGCTCCGCACCGCGCGACCCCTGCTTGCCGGCGAGCGCGTGCGCTACGTCGGCGAGACCGTGGCGCTGGTGATCGCGGAGACCCGCGAGGCGGCGCAGGCGGCGGCGGAGACGGTCGCCGTCGACTACGAGGAGCTGCCGGCGCTCGGAACGGTGGGGGCGGCGCGCGCCGCCGGCGCCGCGCCGGTCTGGGACGCCGTTCCCGACAACATCGCCTTCGTCTGGCGCGGCGGCGATGACCGGGCGGTGGCGGCGGCGATCGCCGCGGCGCCGCATGTGACGCGGCTCAGGCTCCCGATCTCCCGAGTCACCGCGATGCCGATCGAGCCGCGCGTCTCGCTCGCCCTCGTCGACGAGACCGGCCAGCTCGTGCTCCACAACAGCAACCAGGCGCCGCACGCGCTCCATGGCGAGCTCATCAAGCTCTTCGGCCTGAAGCCGGAGGAGTTGCGTGTCGTCGTCGGCGATGTGGGCGGCTCCTTCGGCATGAAGGCCGGCAATTACCCGGAGACCGCGCTGGTGGTGTGGGCAGCACGGCGGCTCCGCCGGCCGGTGCGCTGGCTCTCCGATCGCGCCGAGGCCTTTCTCGCCGACGAGCACGCGCGCGAGATCGTCGCTGAGGTGACGCTGGCGCTCGACCGCGACGGACGGTTCCTGGCGCTCCGCGTCGACTACGATGCCGCGGTCGGCGCCTATCTTTCCGGCCGCTCGCTGGCGCCGATCAACAACATCGGCGGCATCGCCGGTGTCTATACCACCGGCGCGATCGCGTCGGAGATCCGCGGCGTCTTCACCAACACGGTGCCGCTCGGCCCCTATCGCGGCGCCGGCCGGCCGGAGGCGAGCTATGTCCTCGAGCGCGCGATCGACGTGGCGGCGGCGGAGCTCGGCATCGATGCCTTCGAGCTACGCCGCCGCAACCTGGTGCCGCCCTCCGCGATGCCCTACAAGACGCCGTTCCTCTTCACCTACGATTGTGGAGACTTTCCCGCCAACATGGCGCAGGCGGCGAAGCTCGCGGATCTGGCGGGCTTCCCGGCTCGCCGCGCCGAGGCGGCGAAGCGCGGCAGGCTGCGCGGGATCGGCATCTGCAATCCCATCGAGGTCTCCGGCGGTCCCTACTTCAAGATCGGCCGCGACACTGCGCGGCTGACGCTCGCGCCCGATGGCGACATCGTCCTCGATGTCGGCGCCCTGTCGACGGGGCAGGGGCTGGAGACCGCGCTGCCGCAGCTGGTCGCAGACCGCCTCGGCATTTCTGCCGAGCGTGTGCGCTATCGCCAGGGCGACACGAAATATCTGGTGTCCGGCCGTGGCAGCGGTGGCTCAAGCGCGCTCTGTGTCGGCGGTCCGGCGGTCTCGCTGGCCATCGATCGGGTCCTGGAGAAGGGACGCTTCATCGCCGCCCATGCGCTGGAGGCGGCAGCGGCGGACATCGAGTTCGCGGGAGGCGAGTTCCGCATCGTCGGCACCGACCGCCGCGTGACGCTGACCGAGGCGGCGGCGCTCGCCGCCGATCCCGAGCGCCTGCCGGAGGGGATGGAGCCGGGTCTCGCCGAGCTCGGCCAGTTCCAGCCGACCAACGTCACCTTCCCGAACGGCTGCCACATCTGCGAGGTGGAGGTCGATCCCGAGACCGGCCGCACCGTCCTCATCGCCTATAGCGCCGTCGAGGACGTGGGCCGCGTGATCAATCCGGCGCTGGTGCGCGGCCAGATCCAGGGCGGCGTCGCGCAGGGTGTCGGCCAGGCGCTCGGCGAGCAGATCGTCTACGACCCCGCGAGCGGCCAGCTCCTCACCGGATCCTTCATGGATTACGCCATGCCGCGCGCCGACGATTTCGCCGAGATGCGGCTGGAGACGCGGGAAGTGCCGACCGCGGTCAATCCCCTCGGCGTCAAGGGCGTGGGCGAGGCGGGCACAGTGGGCGCGCTGGCGGCGACGCTGAACGCGATCTGCAATGCGCTGGCGCCGCTCGGCGTGCGGCATCTCGACATGCCGGCGACGCCGGCGCGCGTTTGGGCTGCGATCGTGGCGGCGAAGCGGGAGTGAGCTCTCCTGCTTCTGAGATTTTTGCTGAAGCAGTCCCCCTCACCCAGCTCCGGCTAAGCTCGCTCCGCTCGCTAAGCCTGCGCAACCCTCTCCCCCGTGTCGGGGGAGAGGGAAGGAAGGGGGTGTTCTGGTTGGTGGAGTGAGCGACTCACGTCGCGCGCCGGTGCAGCCGGTGGTCGATGATGATGAGGAGGGTGCTCACCGCGGCAGCGAACAGCACCACCAGCAAGGTCACCGCCATGATCACCTTGATGTTCTGCAGCCCGATCGCGGTCATCAGCAGGTAGCCGAGGCCGCGCTGGGAGCCGAACATCTCGCCCAGCAGCGTCCCGATCAGGGTCAGCGAGAACCCAACTCGAAGGCCGGTGAAGATCTCCGGCAGCGCCGCCGGGAACAGCACTGACGCCACCACCTTCCAGGGCTTGAGCTTGAGGACGCGCGCGGTCTTCAGCAGCACCGGCTTGATGTTGCTGACGGCGCTCATGGTGAAGATCGCCACCGGCACGATGCCGTGGATGGTGCCGAAGGCGACCTTGGCGGGCATGCCGAGGCCGAAGGCCAGCAGCACGATCGGATAGAGGGTGATCTTGGGCACGGAATAGAGTGCCACCAGGATCGGCTCCGCCACCTCGCTGGAGAAGCGATGGAGGCCCAGCACGAAGCCGATCGCGAGGCCGAGGATCACCGCAAGCACCAGCGCCAGGAGGAAAGCCTGGCCGGTCTCGATCAGGTGGCCCCAGAAGGCATTGGTGGCGAGGAGCTGCCCGAGATAACGGAAGGTCTCGATCGGCGGCGCCATGGCGTGCTCGCCGGCGACCTCGAAGAGCGCCTGCCAGGCGATCAGCAGCAGGCCAACCAGGACCAGCGCATTGAGCGTGCTGGACCAGGCGCGCATGGTCATCGCTGGCCTCGCCGCTGCATCAGCAGCTTCTCCCAATGGGAGAGCGTCATATTGACCGCCGTCGAGATCACGATGATCAGCAGGATCAACGGATACATGATGGAATTGTCGAAATTGTTGTAGGCGAAGCTGATCTCGTAGCCGAGGCCGGTCTGCGACATGATGAATTCGGCGCCGATGACGCCGATGAAGGCATAGGCGACCGCCAGCTTCACGCCGGTGAGGAGGTAGGGTGCCGCCGAGGGCAGCGTGATCTTGAGCGCGGTGGCGACGGGGCCCAGCCGATAGACCCGCGCCGTCTTCATCAGGACACGCGACACGCGATCGAGGCCGGAGAGCGTGTTCACGATCACCGCCACCACCGCCAGCATGAAGCCGATCAGAATCTGCGGCACGTCGCCGAGGCCGAACAGGATGATGAAGAGCGGATAGAAGGCGTAGACGGGGATCGCGTAGTAGGTGGCGAAGAGCGGCTCCAGCCCCTGGCGGACGGCGCGCCGGTTGTGGATCGCCACGCCGAAGCTGACACCCACCACCACCGAGGCGATGAAGGCGATGGCGACGTTGGTGAGCGTCTTCAGCATCGCCGCGTTCATCGAGCCGGAGACCAGGATGCGATAGAGATCGCGCAGCATCTCACTGGGCGGTTGCATGGTGAGATGGTCGATGACGCCGATCCGGCACAGAAGCTCCAGCAGCAGGATCAAGCCTGCCACCACGCCGAGCCGATAGCGCGCCGCCCGGCTCATGCGGCGGGCGCCGCCTTGCCCAGGGCCTTTAGGGATTCGCCGCGCAGCAGCTGCCACAGCCGGCCGGTGATCTCGCCGAAGGAGGGGTCGGCGACGATGCGGCTGTCGCGCTCGCGGGGCCATCCGGTCTCGACGATGTCGAGGATGCGGCCGGGTCGCGCCGACATCACGCCGATGCGGTCGGCGAGCATGGTGGCCTCGTCGAGAGCATGGGTGATCAGCATCACCGTGGCGCCGGTGTCGCGCCAGAGCCGCAGCAGCTCGTCGCCCATCAGCAGGCGCGTCTGCTGATCGAGGGCGCCGAAGGGCTCATCGAGCAGGATGAGGCGGGGCTGCAGCACCAATGTCCGCGCGATGCAGACCCGCTGACGCATGCCGCCCGAGAGCTGCGCTGGATAGGCGCCGGCGAAATCCTCGAGCCCCATGAGAGCGAGCGCGTGGCGGAGCCGCTTCTGCAGCTCGGCGGATCCGGTGCCGATGTGCCGGAGGCCGAAGGCGATGTTGTCGGCGACGGTGAGCCAGGGGAAGCAGGCGTCCTCCTGGAAGACGACGCCGACGCCGTCGGGCACCTGGTCCATGACCCGCTGGCCCTCGAACTCGACGCTCCCTTCCGAGGCCGGCGCCAGCCCGGCGATCAGGTCGAGGAGGGTCGACTTGCCGCAGCCCGAGGGACCCACCACGGCGAAGAACTCGCCCTGGCGCAGCTCCAAGGTGACCGGCCCCAGGGCATGCACCGGCCGTCCCATGGCAGTTGCGGGATAGACGCGCGTGACGTCACGCAACGAGACCTGGGCCGCTGCCATCCCTCACCATGCTCCTCAGTTGATCTTCGACTTCGCCTTGAGATCGTCGGGCAGGAAGCGGGCGTCGATCACCTTCGACCAGTCGACGTCGCCGCTGATCGCGCCCACCAGCTTCTGCGCATCGATCATCCGGTTCATGCCCTCCACATGAAACTCCCCGGCACCCCAATAGGGAAGCCCGTCCTTGCTGCGCGCCGAGGTGAGGTCGCGCACCGCCGCCTTCGCCACCTCGGGCTCGAGGTTGTAGGCCTTGGCGATGATGACGCCGGCATCGTCGGGATGGGCATACATGAACTCCACCGCCTTGCGGCGCGCCCGCAGGATGGCCCGCAGGAAATCGCCGCGCGTCTCCGCCGCCTTGCCGGTGGTGACACCGACGACGTTGTCGAGCGCGGGCAAGATCTCGCTCGCCTTGGCGATCGGGTGGTACTTGCCCTGGTATTTCGACCACAGCGGCTCCGGGATCGGCACCACGTCGACGGAGCCGAGGTCGAGCGCCACCACTCCCTCGCCGAAGCCGCCGGTCTTCACGTATTCCGCCTCGTCGGGCTTGAGGCCACCCGCCTGTGCCACCAGGATCGCCAGCGCCTGGCTGGTCGATTTCGGATTGGTGTAGCCGATCTTCTTACCCCGCAGATCCTGCAGCGTCTTCACCGGCGAGCCCATCTTGCTGGCCCAGATGAATTCCGAGACCGTCAGCACGTTGTCGCTGATGATCCTGAGATCGGCGCCCTGGCGGATCGCGATCACCACGGCGGTCGGGTTGATCTCGCCGTAGGCGAGGCTGCCGGTCATCATGTTGCGCATCGAGGTGCCGCCGCCCTGCGACGACAGGATGCCGGTGATGTCGGCCCCCTCCTCCTTGAAGAAGCCTTTCTCCATCGCCACCGCATAGGGCATGCCGTTGGCTGAGACTCCGTAATTGCCGACCTCGATCTCTTCCGCGCGGGGTGCCGTGATTCCGGCTGCCAGCACGGCGACAGCGCAAGCCGATCGGATGAAGAGCAATGTGCGCATGGCCGCTCCCGTCTGCCGGTGTTTCCTCCAGGCCCCTGTTCGTCAGGGACTCCGTCGAATCATCGGCATGATAGGCAACGACCCATCGATTCGTTAGGACGAAAGTGCGGCAGCTCCGGCCGTCTTCGCTACGCTCAGCGAGCGCGCGGCGGAATCCAGTTGTGAAGCGCGAGCCCTCCGTCCACCACCACCGTGGTGCCGGTGACGTAGCGGGAGAAGCGGTCGCACAGCAGTGCCAGCGCCATGTCGGCGACATCCTCGGGCGTGCCGAACCGGCCCATCGGAACCAGCTGCGCCATCGCCGGGTCGGCGGCAAAGCCGCCGCCGGGAATGGCGCCGGGCGCGATGGCGTTGACGCGGATGCCATCCGGCGCCAGGTCGCGGGCGAACTCCTTCATCAGCATGGTCATGCCGGCCTTGGAGGCGCTGTAGTGCGGCAGGTTGCGCGGGCTTTCGGCGTGCAGCGAGGTGACGAAGAGGATGCGCCCCCTGACGCCGCCCTCCCGCATCATCCGCCCCGCGGCGCGCGCCAGGCGGAAGCCGCTGCGCAGGTTCACCGTCAGCATCTGCTCGAAAGTGTCGTCCGCGACGCTGAAGACATGGTCGCTCTCGCGCCGCGGCGGGCTCGCGCTGTGGACGAGGATGGCGGGCGGTCCGAGCCGCGCTGCCGTCTCCTGCGCCAGCCGCTCGGCGGCAGTGATGTCGCCGAGATCGGCGGGGAGGAAGATCGCCTTGTCGCCGGCAGCGGCGCGCGCCGCCTCGCCCTTCTCGCGATCAACATCCGCCAGCGCCACGCGGGCCCCTTCCCTGGCGAGCGCGATGGCGATCGCCCGGCCGATGCCGTTGCCGGCGCCGGTGACCAGAGCGATCTCGTCCTCGAACAGCATCGCTCCCTCCAGCCGGTCAGATGCCGTGCTTGCGGAACACCTCGATGAAGCGGTCGACGTCTGCCTCGTCGTTGTAGACGTGCGGGCTGATGCGGAGCCGGCCGAGGCGAGGCGCCGCGTAGACCTGCTCCGCCGCCAGCCGCTCCACCAGTCCCGCCGGCATGCCCTTGGGGAAACTGAGACAGAGGATGTGCGGCGCGCGCACGCGCTCCTCCGCCATCAGGGCGCCGGAATTACGCAGACCCTCGGCGAGCCGCCGGGTCAGCATGCGGAGCCGCTCGA
>DATJOK010000075.1:0-7134 GCA_035507155.1 Allostellaceae bacterium | reverse complement strand
ATGCAGGAGGTGGGCGGCGACGGTTTCCTCTTCGCGCTCCCCAACGTCAGCCGGAAATCCGTCTCGGAGATCACCGACGGGTTGATCCCGGCGCTCCAGCAACGCGGCCTCACCCGCCGCGCCTACGCGCACCGGCACCTCCGGGACAACCTGCTGGAGTTCTGAGCGGAGTCTCTCTCAGGGCATCCGTTTACCCCGCCCTCTCATTTCTCGTCATGCCCGGCCTTGAGCCACGGCTGTCCGGTTCAGCGAAATCGGTTGTCGAAGTGGTAGATCGATGCGCCTCTCCATCGTCATGCCCGGCCTTGTGCCGGGCATCCACGGCTTGCCACCGCGCGACGGCAAGACGTGGATGGCCGGGACAAGCCCGGCCATGACGACCTCTGGTAGTTCAGGTCCACTGCACTGACTCGATCTCGTGGCACAGAAACCCGAACCGGACACTCGTGGCCTTGAGCCGGGCATCCACGCCCTGCCGCGCGACCGCAAGACGTGGATCGCCGGGTCAAGCCCGGCGATGACGGCATCCGATGGTCGCGGTCGAGAAATCCTGCCGATTGCCGGACTCGCCCCTGCCGACTATGGTCCTGACTCCGGACGCATTTTCGGAGCCAGAATGGCCTCTCCCGCTCCTGCCGACGCGCTTCGCCGCCTCTTCGACGCGGCGCTTGCCGCCGCCGATCCGGCGCAGGTGGTGCCGGCTCGCCTGCCGGCGCCTCCGAAGGGCCGCACCCTGGTGGTGGGCGCCGGCAAGGCTGCGGCATCCATGGCAAAGGCGGTGGAGGAGCACTGGCCGGGCCCGCTCTCGGGGCTGGTGGTGACACGCTACGGTCACGGCCTCCCCTGTAAACGCATCGAGGTGGTGGAGGCGAGCCATCCGGTGCCGGATGCCGCCGGCACGCGGGCGGCGGCGCGCATCCTGGAGATGGTGCGCGGCCTCGGCCCCGACGATCTCGTGCTCTGCCTCATGTCCGGCGGCGCCTCGGCGCTGCTGGCGCTGCCGGCGGAGGGCCTCACCCTCGATGACAAGCGCGCGGTGACGCGCGAGCTGCTGCGGAGTGGAGCCAACATCACCGAGATGAACTGCCTGCGGAAGCATCTCTCGGCGATCAAGGGTGGCAGGCTCGCCGCCGCCGCGGCACCGGCGCGGGTGGTGACGCTCGCGATATCAGACGTTCCCGGCGACGATCCCGCCGTCATCGGCTCCGGCCCCACCGTCGCCGATCCCACCACCTTTGCCGACGCCCGCGCGATCCTGGCGAAATACGCGATCGTGCCGCCACCCGCGGTGGCGGCGCATCTCCAGGCGGCGACGGCGGAATCGCCGAAACCCGGCGACCCGCGCCTCGCCAATGCCGAGTACCGGATGATCGCCACGCCGCAGGCGGCGCTCGAGGCGGCGGCGATGGCGGCGCGAGAGATGAGTCTGACGCCGGTGATCCTCGGCGACGCCATCGAGGGCGAAGCGCGGGACGTGGCGCTGGTGCATGCGGCGATCGCGCGCCAGGTGGCAGCGGGCCGCTTCATCGTCGGTGAGCGCGCGGTGAAACCGCCGGTGGCGCTGCTCTCCGGCGGCGAGACCACCGTGACGGTGCGGGGCAAGGGCCGCGGCGGCCGCAACGCCGAGTTCGCGCTGGCGCTGGCGATCGCGCTTGACGGCGCGCCCGGCATCCACGCGCTCGCCTGCGACACCGACGGCGTCGACGGCACCGAGGACAATGCGGGCGCCCGGATCGCTCCCGACACGATGTCACGCGCTTCGAGGGCCGGCGTTAACCTCAGGGAAAGGCTCGCCGACAACGATGGCTACGGCGCTTTTGCCGCCCTTGGAGATCTCGTGATCACCGGCCCCACCCTCACCAACGTGAACGACTTCCGCGCCATCCTCGTGCTGGAGGCGGCCCGTGGCTGATCCCGCCCCGTTCCCGCGCCGCCAGCGCGCCGCCAAGGTGGTGGCGACCCTCGGACCCGCGAGCTCGCAGCCGCAGCAGATCGCCGCGCTCTTCGCCGCCGGCGTCGACGTCTTCCGCCTCAACTTCAGCCATGGGACCCAGGAGGATCACAAGGCGCGCCTCGACGCCATCCGCGCGCTCGAGGCCTCGACCGGCCGGCCGATCGGCGTGATGGCGGACCTGCAGGGGCCGAAGCTCCGCCTCGGCACCTTCGCCGCCGGCAAGATCGCGCTCGCGCAGGGCCAGCATTTCCGCCTCGACCTCGACAGGACGCCGGGCGACCAGAACCGCGCGCCGCTGCCGCATCCCGAGATCTTCGCGGCGCTGGAGACCGATGCCGAGCTCCTCCTCGACGACGGCAACGTGCGTCTCAAGGTGGACAGCTGCGGCAAGGATTTCGCCGAGACCACGGTGATGGCGGGAAGCGCGCTCTCCGACCGCAAGGGCGTCAACGTGCCGGGCGTGGTGCTGCCGCTGTCGGCGCTGACGCCGAAGGACCGCTCCGACCTCGCCTATGCGCTCTCCCTCGGCGTCGACTGGGTGGCGCTCTCCTTCGTGCAGCGCCCGGACGACGTCGCCGAGGCGCGGAAGCTGATCGGCGGCAAGGCCGGCGTGCTGGTGAAGCTGGAGAAGCCGGCGGCGATCGGGCGGCTCGAGGAGATCGTCGAGCTCACCGACGCAGTCATGGTGGCGCGCGGCGATCTCGGCGTCGAGATGCCGCCCGAGGACGTGCCGCCGATCCAGCGCCGCATCGTGCAGATCTGCCGCAACGCGGGGAAGCCGGTCATCATCGCGACGCAGATGCTTGAATCGATGGTGCGCCTCCCGGTGCCGACCCGCGCCGAGGCCTCGGACGTGGCGACCGCCGTCTACGAGGGCGCCGACGCAGTGATGCTGTCGGCAGAGACCGCGTCCGGCTCCTATCCCGTCGAGGCGGTGGCGATGATGGACCGCATCGTCCGCCGCGTCGAGGCGGATCCCGGCTTCCGCACCGCGATGCTGACCACCCAGCCGGAGCCGGAGCACACCGCATCGGACGCGATCAGCGCCGCCGCGCGCCAGGTGGCGCATACCATCGGCGCCGCCGCCATCGTCTCCTACACCACCTCCGGCGCCACCGCGTTCCGCGCCGCCCGCGAGCGGCCGGATGTGCCGGTCATCGGCCTCACCTCGAGGATCGAGACGGCGCGCCGCCTGGCGCTGGTCTGGGGCGTCCACTGCGTCCACACCAGCGACGTCACCAACTTCACCGACATGGTGCAGAAGGCGGTGACGCTCGCCCACCACGACGGCTTCGCCGACAAGGGCGACCGCCTGGTGGTGACCGCCGGCGTGCCCTTCGGCACCCCCGGCGCCACCAACGTGCTCCGCATCGCCTGGGTCGACGGGTAGGGCGACGCCGCTCCCTCAGCCGGGAACGCGTCCCTTCACCGCGTTGGCGCGGGCGCTGAGGATGAGCCGCCCGCCGCTCGCCGCGGGAAGCCGCGCCCGCACGCCCGCCCTGAGCCGCTCGAGCTCGGCGGCGGGCAGTCCCGCCACCGTGTGGGAGATGCTCGCGCTCAAGAGGCCGATCTCCCAGAACTCGTCGAATCCGGCGAAGCCGCGCTCGACGGTGATCTCCCGCGTCTCGACATCGCGGAGGCCGGCATCCGCCCAGAGCTTGCCCAGGGCGTCGATGCGGGAGATGGGGGCGCTCGGCGGCAGGGCCGGGGTGAGGCCGATCGCGCGCATCTCCGCGAGCACGGGCTCCAGCGGAAACCCGCCCTCCAGGATGTCCCAGGCATAGGCGGCGATCGGGCCGCCGGGGCGCACGACGCGCTTCATCTCGGCGACGCCCTTCGCCGGATCGGGGACGAAGAAGATCACCAGCGCCATGGCGGCGGCGTCGAAGCGGTTCTCGTCGAAGGGCAGCGCCATGGCGTCGCCCTCGCGGAACTCGGCGAGCCGCGCCGCCGGACGGCCGCGCGCGAAGGCGATCTGCGCCGGCGACGGGTCGACGCCCTGCACCTCCTTGGGTGCGCAGCGGTCGACGATGAGCTCGGTGAAGGCGCCGTTGCCGCAGCCGATATCGATCCATTTGAGGCCGGGAGACGGCGCCAGCCAGTCGAGGAAGACCTCGCCGGCGCTCCGGCTCCAGACTCCCATCATCCGCTCGTAAGCGGCTCCGTCGTTGAAGCGGATCTGCTGCTCGGCCATCGGCTGCCTCCTTGGGTTGCCCGATCATCACCTCCGATGCAGCCGCGGGCAAGCGCCGCAGCGAGGTCGCCAATGGTGCTCGGGCGACCGATGCACTAGCCTGTCCCCCGAGCGGATCGCAGATGCCGCCCAGGAAAAGGGGGAGCCGCCATGTTCGTTCGAACGCTCGAGGACGTGAAAGCCGCCGGCCGCATCAAGGTGCTGGTGAACGGCACCACGCGCTCGGCGCGCTTCCTCACCGCGGCGGACGGCATGGGCTTCTCCTACAACGAGAACCGCGTCGACGCCGGCTCGGACGCCACGCTCTGGTACAAGCACCACTGGGAAGCCAATTACATCATCTCCGGCCGCGGCGAGGTGACGGATCTCACCAGCGGCGAGAAGTGGCCGCTCGCGCCCGGCGTGCTCTATGTCGTCGGGCCGAACGACCGCCATCGCTTCCATATCACCGGGGACGACCATCACCTCAGCATCTTCTGCCCGGCGCTCCGCGGCAACGAGGGCCACGACAAGGACGGTGCCTACGAAGCGAGCGGGCCGGTGCCGAAGACCGACCGGCGCATGTTCGTGCGGCGGGTGGATGCGATGCGCGCCGCCGGCAAGGAGCTCGTCGTCGCCAACGGCCAGGCGCGCACGCTCCGCATGCTGACCCAGGCGGACGAGGTCGGCTTCACGCTCGCGGACGTCAACCTCAAGGCCGGCGCCAGCTCCGTGCTCTGGTACAAGCATCACTGGGAGGCCAATCACATCCTCGCCGGCACCGGCGAGGTCACGGACCTGACATCGGGACAATCCTGGACGCTGACGCCGGGCATGGTCTACTGCGTCGGCCCGCGCGACCGCCACCGGCTCGGCGCCACCAGCGATCTCCATCTCGTCAGCATCTTCTCGCCGGCGCTCCGCGGCGACGAGATGCACGACGCCGAGGGAACGCTGCCGCCGAGCGGCCCGGTCCCGCCCGGCCCCGGTGGCCGATAGGCGCTAGTCGCGGCGCGGGCGGCGGAGGGTGAAGGTCTCGAAGGGCGCGAGCTTGCCGTCCGCGCCCACCACGTCGTAGTAGGTGACCTTCATCGTGGTGAAGTCGCCGCGGTGAGTTCCCGGATCGACGTCGAAGGCCGCGAAGCCGTAGGAATGGGCGGCGTTGCGCACCGCCGACCAGGGCGCCTCCTCCTTCACGTAGACCGGTGGGCGCTTGCCAGTCTCCGGGTCGGGCGCACCCACCGCGGTGATCACCCGGCAGGCCGGCGGATCGTAGAAGAGCTGGTTCGACGGAACCGAGGTGCCGCCGCCGCCGATCACCATATGCACCGTGCCCTTCGTGGTATCGATCACGTCGGTGGCGGTGGCGACGGGGGTCGGCGTCCGGGTCGCGTTCGATTGCCAGCCGCGCAGCGGATGCGAGCGCTCATAATGGTGCTCGTGACCGCAGACGACGAGATCGACCGCGTACTTGTCGAAGAGCGGGACCCACTCCTCGCGGATGCCGAGATCGGCGCCGTTGAACTTGTCGACCGTCGAGATCGCGACCTGGTGCATGCACACCACCACCCAGTCGATGGCGCGATTGCCGCGGGCGGCCGCGAGCTCCTTCTCGAGCCAGGCCTTCTGGGCGCCCGAGGAATATCCGCGCACATAGGAGTTGCCGCCGTCTTGGTAGCAGACGTCGTCGTTGGCGATGCTGATGACCCGCATCGCGCCGACGGTGAAGGCGTACCAGAGACCGCGGGTCACCGCGGTTTGGCCGGCGGCTTCCGGCACCGAGAAATAAGTCTGGTAGGCCTGATAGCCGATCGGGCCGTTGCCGAGCTCGTTCTCGTGGTTGCCGGCGGAGGGCATCCAGGGACGCTTGCGGGCGCTGCGGCTGTTGTTCGACCAGAAGTCCCACCAGGTGCGCACCCGATCCTCGGCGAGGTTGGCGTAGCAGAGATCGCCGTTGAAGAGATGGAACAGCGGCTGCAGCCGCTCGACGCCGAGCGTGGTGTCGGCGCCCGCCGGCGAGCCGAGGTTGTCGTTGACGAAGACCGGCGCCGGCAGCTTCACGCCCTCGGGCGGCACGAACCGCTTGCCGGTGGTCGGCGTGCCCTGATCGCCGAAGCTGGTGAAGCTGAAGGCGACGCGGCCGTGCGGCGCGGTGCGGAAGGTGCCGAACTCCGGCTCGGCGCCGTCGTGGAGCGCCGCATAGAGATAGGCGGTGTCGGGTTTCAGCCGGACCAGCGTCGCGTGCCAGGCGTAGACCACCTGCTTCGATTTCCCGTCGGTGTAGCTGGCCGATTTCGCTGCCACCGTCCGCTCGAGCTTGCCGTCGCGGCGGCCGAGCAGGACGCGGGGATTGCGCACCGGCTGCAGCGTGTGCCAGGACACCACCATCTCGGAGGAGCCGTCCGCGCCGAACTGCAGATGGAGGCCGGCGACCGGCGGCGTCGCGACCGGATCGAGCCGGCGTGGCGCGGCCGGTGCCGCCGTCGCCGACTCGGTTCCGATGACGGTGCCCGCCAGCGCCACCGCGCCTCCGACACCCGCGGCGGCGAGCAGCTTGCGGCGGCTGAGATCGAGATGCGTGTCCTCGGTGGTCATGGCGGCCAATCCCCCAAAGTGGCCGCAGACTCTATCGCCGTTTGATGACAGTTCGGCAATCTCGCGGGACGTCCGCGGGCGGCGACCGCGTTACTGCGCGGCGATCCAGCGGGCGATCCCGGGCCAATGCTCGCTCAGCGTGCGCGCGCCCATGAAGAGGCCGATGTGGCCGCCGGGCACCGTCTTCTGCACGATGCGGTCCTTGGGCGTGCCCAGGTATTTCACCGCGTCGAGCACCTGCTCCGGCGTCGTGATGTCGTCGGCGGCGCCTGCCAGCAGATAGGCGGGACAGGTGATGTTCCGCAGATTGAGCTTGCGCCCCAGCCCGACGAACTCGCCTTTGGCGAGCCGGTTCTCCTGAAAGAGCTGGCTGATCGCCTGCAGATACCAGCGGCCAGGCAGGTCGATCGGA